>JABDEM010000017.1 GCA_013287085.1 Gammaproteobacteria bacterium | reverse complement strand
CATATATTGCTGCCATAGCAGTAAATAATGGCTGTTTTTAAGAAAAAATCTAAATAAACACTGTATTCTTATTAAAAATACTGCTATAACAGTAATATGAACTCACAAATTATTGCCAAAATTGTTCGTAGTCACCGAAAACTAAGCGGGTTATCCCAATTGGAATTAGCTAATTTAGCAGGCGTTGGAAAAACCGTTGTCTTTGATATCGAAAAAGGCAAAGAAACCATCCAATTAAATAGTTTGCTGAAAGTATTAGAAGCGTTAAACATTAAAATGAAATTAGAAACACCACTCACCTTATTAAAGAGATCATAAAATGAAAGCACGCGTTTTAGTGAATGAAAAAGCGGCCGGTGTTTTAGAAAAAATAAAACAAGATCATTACCGGTTTACGTATGAGGATAACTATGAAGGCCCTCCTGTTTCGCTCACTATGCCGCTCCAAAAAAATGCTTATGAATTTGATCGATTCCCGCCTTTTTTTGAAGGGTTGTTACCTGAAGGCATTATGCTTGAAGCTTTATTACGAAAATATAAGCTGGATAAAAATGATTATTTTGGACAATTAATAAAAGTTGGGCAAGATGTTGTTGGTGCAGTCACTCTTGAGGAAATGGAATGAAACGCTGCCCTATTACTTATGAGGTCATTAAAACTAACCAAAACTATTCAGAACGCGGATTGCGTTTATTATCTCCACAGCTAAAAAACTTGAATCCCCTAGATTTAACTGCTGCTGAATTGCGTAGTGAAGCGATCGCCCGTGCTGGCAAAATGTCTGTCCAAGGCGTACAAACAAAATTAAGCGCGCAACTTAAAATCAAAGCAGAATGTTTACAAATTGTGGATCAAAACGGTCATTATATTTTAAAACCGCAAAGCGATCATTATCCGGAATTACCTGAAAACGAAGCTATCACCATGACGCTTGCTGCAAAAATGAATATAGAAGTTCCTGTGCATGGTTTAGTTTATGATAAAGACAAAAGCATGACGTATTTTATCAAAAGATTTGATCGCGCAGGACATACCCAAAAATTAGCCGTAGAAGATTTTGCCCAGTTATTAGGCTTAGATCGTAATACTAAATACGATAGCTCCATGGAAAAAATTGTCACGGTAATCGAAAATTTTTGTACTTTCCCGAAAATTGAACTGGTTAAATTATTTAAATTAACCCTATTTAATTTTTTAGTGGGCAATGAAGATATGCACGTTAAAAACTTTTCGCTGATTACGCGAGATCAAAAAGTTACACTATCCCCTGCTTATGATTTATTAAATACAACGATTGCGCAAAAAAATACGAAAGAAGAACTAGCACTGTCTTTAAATGGCAAAAAGAATAACTTAAGAAAAAAAGATTTTTTTGAATATTTTGCGGCTAATCGTTTAGGACTAAATCAAACAATGATTAACCAAGTCATAGAAGAATTTCATAAAAACATTCCTATTTTTGAGCCTGCCATTACGAATAGTTTTTTATCGAAAAAAATGCAAGAAAAATATCTTGGTTTACTTAACGAAAGACTCGAACGTTTGGAGTTTAAATAAATGCAGGCACGAATCGATGCGCTTACCGCTCTAAATCCAGGAACTAAAGAGCTTCAAACCTACAAAGATTTCAATGAAGAACAAAAACAAGCAAAAATCGAACGAATTGCCAAGTATCAACAAGATGTAGAAAAGGGAGTAATAATAAACGGTGAGTATAGAGCAAATTTAGCGCGCATCGGGATAGATGAAAATGGAGCCGCTATCCCTTCTCCACCCGATTATTGCGAAGGAGATGATATTTGCGGTATTTTTGAAATAAAAGGCAAGCGCCCTACCCAAGAAGACAGGGTCTATGCAGAACGCGATTTTTCTGAATTAGAAGAAGTAAGCACTTCAGAAATTAAATTTCTTTTACGAAAATATTTTAAAAGCTTACAAGAACACTGTGGAAAATACAAAAACGAAGGCGCCACAGTTATTTGTACTGCTTCTCGCACTTACCTAGAAAAAAATAAAATAATATTAGAAATACAAACTGCACATGTCGGTGATAGTGAAGCTTATTTATTTACGATTAATGAGGCGACGGGAGAATGCGTTCATTCTGAAAAACTCAATGGAACCCATCATTTAAAACATAATGATAATCTCAACACAAAAGATTACAGACTTTCCATGTATCGCTCGATAGGTGATTGCATATTTGAAGGAACTGAATCACCTCGCACTAAAAAGCCCTACTCGCATGAACCGGATCTCACTCTAGTAAAGCATGAATTAAAACCTGGCGAAGTTACCTTTAGTTTAGTCAATTGTGATGGTCTTACCGAATCAAAATTAACGCTAAAGGACATAAGCGACATTATTGCAAAGAATCATAAAAAACCTCCCGCGGAAATTGCCTTTCAATTAGGTAAAGCCGCATACAGTCGAGGCACAGGAGATAATACATCCTTGATGCTAACACGTATTCATGAACCCGAGATCAAGGACTTTGAATCTTTTACTGAATTTAAACTTTTGGCCGACGGACACGGCGGGATCGCTGCCGCACAAACTATTCAAGATTATGCACCCAAATTTGAAAAAATGGTCAGTCATTATATTCAGAATCGAGAAAAAATCAGCGCAGAGATTCAAGAACTAAAAAAATTATTTGATAATTTTCAAGAACAAATACTCTGTGTTATTTGTCCCGAAAAATCTGACTATGTTCGAAGCATTCGAGAAAAAGGCGATTATGAACAATGCGAAAAGCTAAATAAGGAACTGAGGAGATATTTAGCAAAGCGCCCCAGTTTAGCTGAAAAAACTGAAATTTACTTTAAAATTGAGGATTCCCTCTTACAACCTTTACGCGCCAAAAAATTAGAACCGCATCACCAATTGCAATTTTTTACCGCATTTCTAGATAGCTTTTCAAAGAAAAACGCACCCCAGCGAGGATGGTTTGATTTTGGATTTTGGGAAAATGATTCTTCTGATTTTTTGATTCAAGATCTCGCAAGACAAGCAAAAGCACAAATTCAAACCATCGAAGCGTATATAAATCTACCCGCTTCGGAGGAAGAATTAAAAGCCAGTGGCGGAAGACGTCTTTAGGAATGCATATACCCAATAACACGTCGAACACCCCAAATATTATTTTGATAAAAACAAGAAGTAAAATCGCGATAATCAGGCCCTTGATAATGACTATCAATAATAACCCAATCCCCTACTTGTGGTTGCCAATTCGTCGGACATATGGATTCTGGGGCAATTTGAGTTGGGTTAATATCATCAGGACCGTAACCTACTTTTTGTCCCGTCCATGTAATAACGTGAGTAACAACAGAGGTTGGATTATTACCATCACCTTTCCCACTCCCCGGAGGAAAAGCTAAATAGAGTAAGTCACCCGGTTTTAATAAATTCAACATGGCGGGTGTGATATTACTGGGAGTGTTTACTGGAAAATGAGAATCTGAAGTGGGCGGCTGGTCATTCAAAAATACGGAAAAATAACCATTAAGGCTCGGGTTAGGATTCGATCCACCACCGCAATAATCGTTAGGTGATCCTGATCTTGTTTCTACCGATCCATCTTTGCATAACAACAAACCTGCGGGGTCATTAGCAGGAGTTGAATACGTTGGTATTCCTAATATACTTCCAGAGGTTTGTGTATTCGGCAGTAAGAAATCTTGTGCATGACCCACATTCGATTGCCCTGCTTGATAACCCGTATCGCTATTAAACTGAATACCAAAAGAAAAATTGTACACAAATGACGTGAAATCACTACAATCAACACCATACCACATACGATTTTGATTCACCCAAGTATTCACCGTTTCAGATCCTGTGCCGCTATAATTCCATCTTATTTGCTGGCCATAGTTAGCTGGCGCTAAGCTAGTTGCATTACTGCAATAGCCCCCATCAGAGGTTCCTATAGCAGATCGCGGACTCCCATAACTAGTTATTGGCGTATAAAAATCGGTGACATGATGATGGCAATAATTTAATTTTTGACTCACCCAAAAACTTTCTGCAGCAATTAGACGACTTCGCATCCAATTAATGGCGTTTGAATTGGAAGGATCTTCTGTTGGGCAGACAGTGAGATTGGGATTAGAAGGACTTAAAAATAATTGATTTCGAGCAGGACCCCAAGAATAAATAGTACCAGGGTCAATCGTGCCTGAATCAAAAGGCTGTGTTAATTCATAACTAAAATTGTTTTCATTCCCAGTACAAGTTTGCGCAACAGGTCCTGGTGTCACTTGTGTTAAAAGCTGATCTGACTGATAAGGTTGAGAACAAAGTAAGTTCCCCGCTGTACAAATGATTGGTCCGCCATTTAAACTACTATTCACGTAGCTATCAAAGTGTAACTCTATCAAACACAAACTTCCGGGGCTATTTAATGCTGTAAGATTATTACAATAATCAGGTCCAGGATTTGAGACTTGTGTAATACCGGCAGGCAAATGAGTTAAAACAATATTATTTAGTATCCTGTTGCTATTATTAATGACTTGATAAATAGCAGTACCGGACTGACCTTGCACCAATTGAGGCGTGATTTTTGTATTAGAGGTAATAAGAAAAATAGGTGTGTCACTAAAGCTATTAACGCTTATCATACTTAACATTAAGCCACTTAATGTTTTAAAATATTTATTCATGGTGATTTCCTTATCCTAAAAAGCTAATTCGCAGCAAAACTTCATTTACATAGATAGGTGTATTACTAATAGTATGAGTACCGATTTGAGATGGCGTAACGCCAAGACTTGCGCTCCCTAAATCAACAAACCGATAACCTAAGCCCAGCCGCCAATGATTAGTTATATCTAAATCTATGCCTAATCCAAGAGAATAAGAAAATGCGTTTGTTGTATGATTTCCAAAAGGCGGAGTTAATGATACATCTGCGGTAGATGCAGGAGTTTCTGTGTAATTATAAGCTTTATTAAAAGCTTCACCTAAACTTACTGCAAGATAAGGGTGCCAAATTTGGCAAAAAGCATAAAGCAATTTAGCATCAATCGAAATACGACGACTGATAATTTGATATTGATAATTTAAATTATTAAAAGCCGGATCCGAAAATTGATACACCGTTCCACTTTCAACAAATGGACTATTTTGAAAATAACTCAAACCAATCTGTCCCGACCAATTTTGCAATAGAAGAGCTTCGCCGCCCAAAAACAAACCCGAATCAAAGTCAGTATCCGAGTGACTACCGCCCACATAAGAATTTTGAAAACTACCAAAATTGATTGAAGTAGATGAACGCATATTGGCATTAGCAAAGCCTGAAGATAAGGTGAAAACGGGACGCAAAGCAGCTAAAGAAACAATGGGAATAAAAAGAAAAACCCCCGCCAGCAAAATCCGTTTTTGCATACTTCTATCCTAGTATAGTAATTGGCTACTACACTAGCATGACTTTTTAATAAAAGTCAAAGCAACTCCAAAACCAATTAACGATACACCTAAGAGTTTTGCTATATATTTTTCAGCTTTTTCTAGACCTTTTTTGATTGGAGGATGTGACAAAATAATCGTTAACACACAAAACCAAGTGGTTGCAACAAAAAATATTTCCAATCCATAAATAACTTCCCAATACATCGGGGTATTTGGTTTAATCAAGACGGTAAAAATGGATAGAAAAAATAAAGTCGCTTTAGGATTAAGTAAATTGCATAAAAAACCTTGTCTAAAGGATTTCAAATTGGACTGAGAGGTTTTTTTAACTTTCTCATCGGCTGAAAAAATTTTCTCAGCTTGTTTAGCCAACAACGCATTTATTCCCAAGTAAATTAAATAACCCGCACCTACGTATTTAATTAAACAAAATAACAACAATGACTTGGCAATCACTAGCGCCAAACCCAGCACACAATAAGTCATGTGCACTAAAATAGCGGCGCCCACACCTAAAGAGGTAAAATACCCTGATTTTCTTGAATGAAAAATCGTATTTTGAGTCACGATGGCAAAATCGGGACCTGGTAACATTGCTCCTAATAAAGCAATAAGGGCAATTGAAAAAAATTGAGCGATCATTGAGGAACCCTCCTTAAATTAGCTAATTTGACCATGCTTTTCGAAAGCTCTGTATCTTCAATGGAGAAACGAGATCCAAACATGGGCTCCATGATTTTATTACGTAATTTAAAAAATGAATAACCCGATACTATCAAAAGTGCTCCAGTAAAAGGTAACCGTCGCAGGTTAGCTGATATAAGATCTTGACTACATTGACGAAAACTTTCAGCAAGTAAACCACTATTTAATAGGATAAGCCATGGAATGATTGATTCAAAATTCACGGCTCTTTGTTTAAATTGTTTTGATTTCTTTATGTAATCATCGCAGACCTCTTGGGTCGGCAATCGCGTCACCAGATAAAAAGTTTGCATTAATATATCGATTTGCGCCTCAATATGTTCAGGATGTCGTTGACGTCGTTTTTCTATTTCCTCAACAATTTTGGTGACCTGTTTTCTTTCTTCAGTGAGCGAGGTAAAGAGACTCCATAATTTAATTTTAAATTTTGTAAAACGATATTGATTGCCAATAGTTGAATTTTGTAACATTTGAATTTTGTAGTGTTTCGCACGAAAATAGATATCCCAAGGAGAAAGTGTTAACAAAGGAATACAGAAAATTCCATTTTTTTCTAAGCGATTGAACAAACAATAATAAGGACCTTGTTGGAATAATTTAATTCCTGCTTGCTCCAGTGCAAAAGCAGATGCTTGCGCACAATTGTGATCAAGAACATGGTATTGTGATGGATCATCAAACTCTGATTTTTTCATCAGAGCGTGCCAAACAGAAAAAGAAATATTTGTTTTGAAAGTAACATACGGATCATCATCGCATCGATCAGAAGCGGAACAATTCCTTAAACTACGAAAGCAGTCTGTGTGCATGAATCTCGCACCACGCTCATTCTGTTTTGTAGACTCAGAAGACCAAGCATCAACATAGGCACAAGGTCCGGGGGCTGGTTTAATGGTAAGTCTGATAAACATATATTTTAAAAGGACCTAAAAGGTGTAAATATACGCTATTTTATACTAGAAAAGTAGACGAACGCTCTATATAATGAGCAAAAATAGACAAATTCAAGGGTTTTTGTTATGAAAAAGAAAATATTTTTATCGGTTGCTTTGCTTGGGATTGGATTTTTGGGTCTTATAGATGTTGCTTATTCACATCCCCCGCTTCTTAATTTAACTTGCGAAAAAAATGCACTTACCGCTTACTACAATGATTTAAAACCTAATGAAAGTGAATATTTAAAAGATGTGCAAACGGTCATTGATAAGGCCGAAGCTTATATGAATCAAAAAGTGCCTGCGACTATGGATAAGCAGTCAGTAGAAGCCCATAAATATGCCATGGTGCTTGATATTGATGATACTAGCCTATCGAATTATCCTACTATAAAGGCAAGAGATTTCTCAAGCTCCCATTCGCAGATTGATGAGACTTATCATACGACAACTAGCCCTGCTGTTGCTCCTGTTTTAGCGCTTTACAATAAAGCGATACAAAAAGGAATAACCGTATTTTTTATTACCGGTAGAAAATTAGAATCCAGAAATCCACTTTCAGAAGACATTAGTCCATTCACAATCCAAACTCTACATAATGCGGGGTTTAATGGTGAAATCCTACTTGATAAGAATTTATATATGGCACATAACGAGGAAGATGTGAAACTACATTCTTCCGAATATAAAACAAAAATTCGCCATAAACTGATGAGTGAGGGATATATCCTTCTAGTTAATATTGGCGATCAAGATTCTGATTTTGAAGATAGCAACCCTCGTCAGGAAGGAAATTTTAAGGTACCCAATTATTTATATACCACTTCATCGACTTTATGCGATCAATCTACGCTTTGCGCTCAATAAGTTAAGAAGCAAAGGCAAAGGGGTCATACCCCATTTATGCATTTAAAGCCCGCAATATTTTTTTCACCCAAATTAACGCACCCTAGTACTTGCTTACCCAGAAGTGATTCTGGCGTGTAATGCACAGTGACTTGAGCGGAGGTTTGTTTGATTCCAATTTCGGATCCAAAATCAACCCATACTTTATAGGCTGGTTTTTTAGCACGTGGAAAAGGTTCAACTTTAGTAACCGTACCCGATCTAAAATCAACTTTTTCAAATTCTTCATAGGAAATTGACATATTTTAATCCATTCATATCATCTGACCGTTTTGCCTCAAAGGGTTTGAAAATAATAATCGCTGTATTTCTAAATCACAAGAAAAACTCGGGACGAACAATGACAGAGAACTCATTATTTCTCACACTTGACATAACTAATTCCTCATGTTATCAAGCGTACGACATAAAAATACGATTAAAAAGCGAGGAGAAATAAGATGAGTCACTCAAGACACGTTGGAGCTAAATTAACGGATGAAGCCATTCGATCCATTTATCTTGAGTTTGTGAATAGCCAAGAAAAAATAATGCAAGAAAACAAACAGGACGATTTCAGACCCAAAGAATATGAGGAAGAACACCTGCTTGCTTTGGAAGAAAAAGGTTTAGCATTAGATAGAAAGACAAGACATCTCTTTCAAAGTAAATATCCAGCCGCAGATCTTTTTGAAAATCCAGAAACAGATGAAAGAAATCATCTTGCTGGCGTCATTTTGGATTGGGCACGCGTCAGAGTTTATTTAGTGGAAGCTGGCCATAATAAAATATCCTATCGTGAACTCGAAGAAACCTTTGATAAAGCGATTAAGCTCTTTGCATCCCCTGCAGAAAGCCGTGAAGCCCAAAAAACAAAAGATAAATTACTTGCCTTAAATAATCCATCCAAAAAACGGGCTGCTTCATCTACTGGAGATATTAATAAATTGCTACCACAAGAATCACGACCTCGAGCTCCGGCACCATCATCCATTCTAGCCTTACTTCCTTCTGCCATTGCAGAAATTGAAACAGCTAGAGCAGCTTCTGCAGCAGAAAGAGTGGAAACTCCCGAGATTGCGACTAGCTCACAATCTTTAAAAAGACAGCGATATGGAAAAAGCTAGCCTCTTCTGAGTTTTCTGCGCCTGGCGACTTAATGTCTTATCCCAAGGTGAATAAACACGTATACCCCGTTTTCCACCCTTACCATTAGTAGATAATATCAAATGACATTATGTATTTTAAAAATACATTGTCAAAGTAATTCTTGATGCGCCTCTAATTTTCTATATCATACCAAAAAAACTATAGACGAGGGGTTGACCATGGCTGCAAGCGGCGGAACTGAATTAGATCTAATCAAACGATTTCAAGATTTAGCCCAAGAAACTTGCCTACCTGAAGAATCCATCAAAAGACTTCAGCAAATCTCTGAAAAATTAACCCTTCTCTTGGATAATCTTAAAAAAACCGCTTCTAAAACGATCGAACAAGAAAACCTCATTCGCCAACTTAAACGTTTTAATATCATTGTGCATGCAGTCATTGTCGTTAAAGTCTTCGAAGATACTATAGAGCATGGGCCTCGCTATGCCGGTCTAGGCCAAAAAGCGTTTGCGCGAGTGGAAGAAAATTTTGCAAATTGGGAACAAGACGATGAAGTACGAGATTATGCTTATAAAGCGCGAGATGCAGAATCTTATCAAGTCGCTGTCGCAACTTCAGAAGAAAAAGATGGCTTAAAGCACGATATTCTGACTCAACGACATACAGCGCTTCTGAGCCTTCATCAGACCTCTCCCTCAAAAAAATTATTACATCTTAGAAATTTTATTAACACAATACAATTTGGAGTAAGAAATTTTACAGCAGATAATCTCGAACAATCCTATAACGATGCATTTGAAAATTTATTTAAGCTTGATAAAAACAATCAAGAGGGATGGTTTCCACCCAAGTCAAAAGAAGCACAGTATTCAGACTTTATGACTGGATCTTTAAGTGCTTATTTATCCTTTAAACAACTCGGCAGAGCCAATTTTATTCCCGAACAACGCGAATATCTATTTTATGGCTCTATGGGCTTACACGTTCTGGCCGAATATTTTATGGAGGTAGTGGTTAATTTTGAACCCTTGCTTGCCTCTCCCGATCTCACTTCCTTTGATCCTGACCAACGTTTACTTTATTTACACTCGCAAAATATTATTCTATTTTTCAATTTATATTATCTCTCCCAAGAATGGATAGAAAAGCGCAGAAAAGGTAATAATAAAAACTATGTACCCGACTATTTCAAACCGGATGAGCTTAAAAATAAATTATTTATTCGCTTACGACAGTATCTAGCAAAACTTAAAGCGGCCGGTGTCAAACAGTTAAAATTTATCCCCGAAGATAAAGTTGAATTACAGAAATTAGCACAATCGGATGCAGTGATTAATCTAGACGACTTATTGCAAAACGTTAATAAATTAATGCCCCATTTAAGAGAAAGACCCGAGATCAATCTGGCTGAAAAAAAAGAAGATCCTCAGAGCTTTATTGATAGGCATTGCGCACATATCCATACCCTAACACATAAGGCTTTACAAACTTCTGAAATTTCCCCGGAAACATTTAAAAACCTCACAAAATATTATGTTCAAATTCATCCCATTGTATTACTTAGAATGGAAAACCAAATAAAAGACATTGATCATGTTTTAGAAAAACTTAATCTAATTTTGTTCTCGACTTTGGTGGTTGTCATATTCAATAAAGCGATTGCACAAAACCAATACGAAGATTTTCAACTCATGTCTGAAGCATTTGAATATGTAGAAAAACATGAACCTTATTGGCATATTGACTCCGAAACAAAAGATTTTGCTTACCGTGCTATTCATGCTTTTCTACACGCAGTCTTTATACACGATGATGCTCGAATAAAAGACGTTTCTAATCATAATAATATTCCTGCTCTTCCCCATACTTTAATAGCTAGATCGTTTACCCATTACTCTTTATTTGCAGTGAGATCGGCACTGTTAAAAAATAATTACAAATTAGCACGGGAGATCATTGACTATGCTTTAGACGAAGATTTTTCTAATGTAAGTATAGCCCATGCACAATTTGTAGTGCGTTCTCTGCATTCATTTACCAATTTTCACGAGAAATATAAAGACCCTATACCTGCTGAAGAAGAATTTAGAGAAGCAGCACTACTCCACATTAGCAATAATTTACAAAATTTTGATACCATTTTAAAATATTTTTGTGTGCTAATTGCTCAGCCCGAAGGACTTAAAGAAATTGAAATTGATGGACGTATTAGTTATTTATATACACAAACTCTTTTTCAGCTTTTTATGACTTTAGATATTCTTAAAAAATATTTAAAACTAAAAAAAGACGATATCCTGGTTCACTCTCTACTTGAAAATACCTTAGCGATTTTAACCGCTTATCTAGATTACTTAACAGATTTAAAAGAAGATAAATTAACTTATTTTCCTGAAGTAAGAAAAGAATTAGCGAATTTATTAGGCGGGAAATCCATTGACACCGTACAAGGGCTTAAAGACCATGTCAAAAAATTTAGACATGAATTAATTCCTCTGAGAACCCTTCCTCTTGAAAAACTTAAAGCGATTGCTGCAAAACCGCAATCCACACCCGCGGATACTCGTGTAGCTGCGATTGCTTACTATTTAATAGGAATAATGGTCGAACAAAATCATAATGGCATGATGAACAGGACCCTCGCGCTCGAAGAAAAAGGATTATCCCCAGAACTTTGCGTATTAATGACCGCCGAAAGATTTTATCAACGTGCTTTGACCACTCTACCAGGCTATGAAGAGCCAAGAGAAAGACTTAAAATGATTCATCACACTATGATTGTGAGAGGAATTAGATTATTTAAACCTGCAGAAGAGAAAGGATCCGCTAGCCCGGCTTCACCTCAAAAACTGGCCCCATTCTAATTAGGAGCACCGGCAGATCCTAAGGGTAATCTTATATTGCCTACCACTAGTTTGCAGTATGAGAGGTTAGTTGTTCGAATGATATAGCCAAGTGCTATCAGTCAACCGGAAAACCTAAATTATTATTTTCTATGCGCCAAAACTTTTTCTTACATTCTCTATGTGTTGTTCTTTCACTGAAGAATCTAACTGCGTATAAGGATAAATTTTGCTATACATATTGTTTATTTCTGTTTCAGAATAAATTTCTGCTGATATCTGATTGCAGATTTGAGCAACAACAAATGCAATGTTAGAGTGATTTGTGACACTAACATCATGACTTTTTATTGTAATATCTTTAAGAACACATTTATCGGAAAAAACAATGATAGATTGTATAGGTATATTTTTACCAATAAGATTTTTTAAGTGTCTTATGTGCGATGCATTTTGCATTATCGGATTATAAAAATACTCTTTATGGCAGCGACCTCGCCCTTGTGGTAGGGTTTGCGTCCAATTGTTTTGTGCTTCGTGGCCAAAAATCCAACCACTATAATTTTTACACTCAAACACAAATAAACCTTTTGCGCATATCAAAATCACGTCAACTTCTGTTGTTCCATTATGTTTTCTTGGTACGAAAACATTAAATAAGAATTTGCCGC
The DNA here is from genome assembly GCA_013287085.1 of Gammaproteobacteria bacterium. Lineage (GTDB taxonomy): Bacteria > Pseudomonadota > Gammaproteobacteria > DSM-16500 > DSM-16500 > JABDEM01. Next base: position 21,305 of record JABDEM010000017.1, on the reverse strand, counting down.
CATTATCTTCAAAATGACGCAAGCATTCGTAAGTTAAGTACTCAGCATATTTGCCTTTATCGTATTTGACAGAGGAATACGGATTTTTTGTTATTTGATAATATGCTCCTTCTTTGTATTGGCTGTCTTTATGCGAGAGAAAGCAAAGGATTAAGATTAATATAGCAAATAAAATAATTATAAATACTTCCATTTGAAACCTATTTAAATTTAAATTAATACCCTCCTTTATTTATGATTCCTTGATGGAAAATGCGTGAGAACTAATAGGGTCAAGCATCAATACTGCTATGCGCTTTTATCCATTCCGCAAGTTTTTTCTTGTCAACTTTTTTTTCAGCAACTTCAACTATAATATCTTCAATCTCTTCATTTAACGCCATTAACCTTATTCCATTAAGAATAAGAAAAGTTACCATGCTAACCATTGCAGTACGTTTATTTCCATCATTGAAAGTATGCCCACAAGCAATTGCGATGGCATACAAAGCGGCCACTTCGTAAATGTCTGAGACATAATCATAAGCAATATGATTATCGATACGTTTCAATGCTGAAACCAAAGGCCGACTTTCACAAAAACCTGGCAACCCTATTGATTCAGACAAAATCATTTCGTGGATTTCAATAACATCATTTTCGCTTAATGTCTTCTTTATTGTTATTGCCATAATAATTAGCGATGAGCTAGATTTTTAATTGCAGCACTGTATTGTTTCATTACTTTTTTTGCTGCTGATTTCAATTCTTTTTGCGTAGGACGTGTTTGGGTAACGGTCTCAATTTTTTTGATAGGTTTTCGTTTTATAACTTTGGTTTTAGCAGCATTGGCTTTCAAAGCCGGCTTAGCCTTTGATTTAGACACAGTAGTTTTTTTAGAAACTTTCTTTTTTATACCACCCATGCTTTTTTCCTCTTTGGATTCTTACCTTAAAGTATAGCGTTTATTTTAATACTTGTGTTCAGAAAGTTAGGCCGAGAAGCCCAATGCCATCTCATTGATTTAAATATATTTTTTCCTGCCGACGCGCAGAATCGAACTGCGGACCTACTGATTACGAATCAGTTGCTCTACCATCTGAGCTACGTCGGCGGGTATATCTTTAGAAGCCAGAATCTTAAGACAAATGGGTGGGTTGCGCAAGAAAAATGCCAGCCTAACAGGCTGGTATACAAAAGATTTCGGGGGGATTAGTGTATATCTTGATCAAATCTTTCACTTACGCTGGCTTTTCTTTTCTTCAGGCTGAGGGTCTTTATGTTCTGCCTTCTTTTCAGGATTTTTTAACCACATCGAAGCCTCATTCAAGGTGGTTTTTGTTTGCGTCAAATTTTCACGGCCAAAACAATTCAGCACCCAATCTGCTAAACTTCTAAATAAACGAGCAAGTGTATTATTATGTCGATGTTTGTTAATACCCAACTCATCAGCATAACCGTTTAATGTGCTCACCATATCAGATCGCAATATTTCTAGGTCCCGATCATTTAAATAATCGCTAATATTCTGATCTAAATCCTGCAATGCAATTTCTAAATATTCTGCTTTGTCTAGGCCACTCTCTTTGAAATAACCCCCCTCATCTTTGGATAAACGATCATATTCTTTTTGAATGACATCAATAACATTATCATAAATAGGTACAAGTTCACTGTAGTACCGTTTTCGTTGTATTTTTACAACCTCATTCCAAATCACTTTGGGCAACGGATCTGATTCATTGATCGCAACAAGCCAAGAAAAATTTCCTTCATCAAGGTTTTGTAAATGCTTGATTGCATCATCACGAAAAAGGGGATTATTAAAATATTCAATAAGTTTTTTAATATCCTTAGGGTATTTTAAAGCCCCCCAATTTATATTTTCCGGTTTGCGCTGCATTTTAGCCTCGTTTATATCTCTTTCTTACAGTATAGACGATCTTGGGTAAAATAATCTTAAAATAGAGAGTATTAATTAATATTGATTTTACTAAAGAAAATTCTTGCATCCTTCGTTGAAACCCGCTATAAATTCCAAACCTTTCAAGTTACCAAGTTTTTTCCGAATTATTCTAAACATCCCCACACCTATTTATTTTTATTCATTTTTTTGTAAGGAATTTTTATGGCCTTTAAACAGGACGGCTTTTCTTTAATCGAACTTATGATTGTGGTCGCAATTATCGGGATTTTAACCGCTATTGCACTCCCCTCTTATCAGAAATATACCGAGCGGGCACGGTTTGCAGAAGTGATGGTTGCAGCTGAGCCTTTTAAAACTGCGATTGCTTTGGCACTACAAGAAGGCGCTAAAACTTCTGAATTACAATTGGGGAAAAATGATATTCCCACGGCTCCTCTTCCTACCAAAAATTTAGCGGAGCTTAATGTAGAAAATGGTGTCATTACTGCAAGTTCTACGGATGCGGCAGGCGATGCAACTTATGTACTTTCACCTAGCAGTGATGGAAGCCAATGGAAAGTATCGGGAAGTTGTGTTGAGGCAAGACTTTGTTCTACGTAAATAGGAATTGAATATGGAAAATCAAGATCCATTAATTATATTAGTCAATAATATGATTTTACAGGCGGTAAAACAAAAAGCGTCTGATATACATATTGAGCCTTATATTAATCATTATAGGGTTCGTTATAGACAATGTGGAATTTTATATGAAATGACTGAAATTCCTAGAACCTTGTCTGAACGATTTATTACAAGATTAAAAGTCTTGGCGAAATTAGATATTTCAGAAAGACGATTGCCACAAGATGGAAGGTTCAATTTAGCACAAACTGATGTGCGTATTAATACTTGCCCGACTTTGTTGGGTGAAAAAATTGTTTTACGATTATTAAATTCTCATCCCGTTTCTTTAAATATTCATACTTTAGGTTTTACAGAAAACCAGAAAAATTTATTTACTAAAACTCTCACTAAACCCCAAGGAATGATTTTAGTGGCGGGGCCTACGGGTTGTGGAAAAACAGTGACGCTTTATTCGGGTTTGCAATTATTAAACACTTCGGAAAGAAATATTTCTACTGTTGAAGATCCGGTGGAAATTCATTTGCCAGGAATTAATCAAGTCAATGTGCAACCTAAAATTGGCTTAACTTTTTCTTCAGTACTTAAAACCTTTTTACGCCAAGATCCGGATGTCATTATGGTGGGTGAAATTCGTGATGTAGAAACTGCAACCATTGCCATTCAAGCAGCACAAACAGGGCATTTGGTTTTATCGACTTTACATGCCAATAGCGCAAAAGAAGCTTTCACGCGGCTTTTATCGATGGGAATTTCAGAATATCACTTAAGACATTCTCTATCTTTAGTTATTGCCCAACGCTTGATTCGATCACTGTGTGTGCATTGCAAACAACCTGAGACCATTACACATGACAAACTGGCGCCTTTTTATCGCGCTAAAGGTTGTGAACAATGTTTACAGGGTTATGAAGGACGTATAGGGATTTATGAAACATTGTTACTTAGCTCTCAGGAAGACTACATCCCCTTAAGAGAAGCGGGATTTGCTTTGGTGACACAAGGTTTAACGAGTCTTGAAGAATTTCACCGAGTGATGGGTCATGAGTGATTTAGTATTATTTTTTAAACAACTCAGCACGTTAATTTCAGCTAATATTCCCCTATTGCAAAGCTGTAAATTACTCTTAAGCTCACAAAAAAAATCTCGATTACATCCCGTCACTTTGGCTTTGATTAAAAAAATTGAAGGAGGCCAGGGACTTTCACAAGGTTTGCGAGAATTTCCGCAGATTTTTAGTGAGTTAATCACAGAATTAATTTATATAGGTGAATATTCTGGAACGCTTGAAATCATATTAAATCAAGTCACTTTATTATTAGAAAAATCAGCCGCTATTCGCAATCAAATTAAACAAGCTTTATTTTATCCTGCGATAGTATTAATTTTTTCAATTCTGGTTTGTTTAAGCATGCTTATTTTTATTGTCCCGCGATTTGCTGAGTTTTTTGATCATATCCACGGCCAAATACCGCCCTTTACTTTATTTATTATTCATTTATCTAAAACTTTTAGAGAAAAATATACTCTGATTATTTTTTTACTTGCTGGCTTTTGTTGGGTTTTAAAAATCAATAAACATGCGTTGATACATTTACCTATGATTCGTTATTTTTCGCATAAATTTTTTATCCTACAATTTTCTAGAAATTTATCTATTTTATATACGGCTGGAATTAACATCAGCGATGGTTTGCAAATGATTGCGCGAACCTATGCTTTTCCTGAATTTAGGGCGCTAGTATTAGAAATAAATTCAAAAGTCTTAACTGGGCAGCAATTACACATGGCCATGGAGTCCTGTGCTATTTTTACCCCTGCGGAAATCCAACTCATAAAAATCGGCGAAGAATCAGGAAAATTGCAAAAAATGCTGGATACTTTGACTGAAATAAATGAAGCTGAAATCGAGCGTTGGATTAAACGCATGAATCAACTCTTAGAACCCTTGATTATGGTCATTCTTGGTGTTTTAATCGGAGGACTATTAGTTGCGATGTACTTACCAATTTTTAACCTGGGAATGACACTAAATGGATATAATTAATTTTTTAGCAGATAACCCAGATATTTTCTTAATCGTGGTCGCGGGCTTCTCACTCATTATTGGTAGTTTTTTAAATGTAGTGATTTATCGATTACCGCGCATCATGATGAATCAATGGGGACAAGAGTGTAGAGAATATTTGGGTTTGAAATCCACCCATGAGGATGTAGAGAAACTAAATCTTTATTTACCCCCTTCACACTGCCCTTCCTGTAAAAAAAGACTTAAACTTTGGCACAATATTCCAATTATTAGTTATTTAGTCTTAAGAGGAAAATGTGCTTATTGTGAAGCAAGAATCTCGATACGCTATCCTATTGTTGAATTACTTTGCTGTATAACCTCAGTTTATGTCGCTTGGCGTTTTGGTATTACTTATCAAACAGCTGGGGCTTTATTATTCACCTGGATATTGATTTGTTTGACGTTTATTGATTTAGATTATCATTTGCTGCCCGATCAATTAACGTTTTTATTATTATGGATCGGATTGTTACTCAGTATTTTTAGCATATTTACCGATACCCATAGTGCGATTTTTGGGGCAGTCGGTGGCTATCTTATTTTTTATATTACCCAAGCAGTGTTTCAATTAGTCACGGGTAAAGTCGGCATGGGTCAGGGAGACTTTAAATTTCTAGCCGGATTAGGGGCTTTTTTAGGCTGGCAACAATTACCCATTATTATTCTTTTGGCCTCTGTCATAGGAATTATTTTTGGCTTAACGCATATGATTATTAAGCGCCGCTTTAAAAGCGTGCCACTCCCCTTCGGTCCTTATCTCACAATCGCTGGCTGGATTAGTTTGATTTGGGGACCTGAAATCCTACAAATGTATATTAAGCATATGACCTAATTATGTTAGTGATAGGCTTAACAGGGGGCATAGGCAGCGGAAAATCAACGGTTGCTAAATTATTTGAAGATTTGGGCGTAACCATTATTGATGCGGATATCATCACTCGTGACTTAACCTGCAAAGATCAACCCGCCTTAAAAGAGATTGTTAAGCATTTCGGACTAGATATTTTAACTAAAGATCGAACCCTAGACCGCGCTAAACTTAGAAAAATCATTTTTGAGCGCGTGGAAGAAAAAGACTGGCTAGAAAAACTACTCCATCCTCTAGTTCGAACCGAAATGTTCAATCAAGCATTGAATGCCACATCCAGTTATTGTATTGCCGTGATTCCTTTACTCTTGGAAACAGAAAAAAACCCCCTAATAAACCGCATATTGGTAGTCGATGCCCCTGAAGAACTACAGTTAGCGCGAGCTAAAACCAGAGACCAGGCTTCGCATGATGAGATCACCGCTATTATTAAAACCCAATTAAACCGCCAATCACGCCTATCTCATGCCGATGACGTCATAGACAACAGCGGGACCCTAGAATCTCTCAAAGACCAGGTTCAAGAGCTCCATCAGAAATACTTATCCCTTTAAGCTAAAACCCATGTTATCATTGTAAAAATTTCAACCCAAATGAATGAATGGTACGATGGCTGACGCTGTTATTTACGAGCAACCCCTCCATGAATTAACTCGTGTCTGTTTACGACTTGAGCAGTTATTCTTCCAACTGGATCATTACCTAAAAGACGAAACCCATTTTGGCACCCGCAGTGTTATTACCGCCATTATTAATATTTTGCATCTCTTAGATAGACCCGATTTAAAAGCCAAATTGGCTAAAGAATTATCACATCAAATATCTGCTTTATTACAGCTAGAAGACACCCCAGAAATTGATAAAGAAAAGCTCAATGTGATCTTACATCAGCTCAATGACTTAGTACGCTGTTTTATCGATAGCAGCGGTAAAATAGGCCAGCCACTTCGTGAGCTAGAATTACTGAATAACTTACGCCTACATTTAGCGAGTGCTGGCGGTGGCTGTAGTTTTGATATACCCGTTTATCATTATTGGTTAGCCCAACCTTTTCAAACCCGACAAGAGACGATTAAATCCTGGTTAGAAGAATTTAGCAAAATCCGTCTAGCTATAGATTTATTATTAAAATTAACCCGCGAAGGCGCAAGAATACAATCCAAAACGGCTGAGCATGGTTTTTACCAAGAATTATTAGACCCGCAAGCCAATTTACGTCTAGTTCGCGTAGCCGTTCCAAATAATATTGCTGCTTATCCTGAAGTTAGTGTCGGAAGACATTTTTTAAGTGTACGCTTTTACAATCCCACTATTCATGAACGCCCCACCCAATCTGCACAAGATATTGCTTTTGGAATTTCCTACTGTAATGTTTAGAGAAAAGAGCTTATGACTAAAATTAAAAAAGAAGATATTGTTTGCCCTACGTGCGCCAAAGAAAAAACTTGGAATCCTGAAAACAAATTCCGCCCTTTTTGTTCGGATCGCTGTAGATTAATCGATTTGGGTGAGTGGGCAAGCGATTCGCGAAAACTACCGGGTGACCCTGTTCCACCGGATGAGTTTGGAGAGGATAAATAATTAATCCCTCGACGCGGTAGGTTTAAAGACAACCGAACTATCCACAGCAACTGCTTGAACTCTTGCCTTTTGGAAAAACCGTGGCACCGTTGTTTTTAAGTGCGTGCATAGTTTTTTAATATTGGGCGCAAGTGAACAATCTTCTCCTAAAAAATTAGCTAGAACTTCAAAAGGAATTTGTAAATTCTTTTGGTTATACAATTGAGCCACGGCGATTGCGACTGGAAGAAAAGATATTCTATGGTTTCTATCAATATAAGAGAAGCATTGGTTTCTTAAGCGCAGTTGTTCCACAGTATAGGTTGGATGATGGCTAAGACCTAACTGCATAACACTGGTGTTAGTTTTTAATCCATCGGCTAAGGCCAGAAATGCACTCTCTGAAAAATTAGTTCTAGTAAGATCTAATCTGACAAGAGAGTTTTTGGCTAACAACATTTTTAAATTGGGAGCCATTTCATCCCCAGAGTCCCCTGCGGCCAATGTTAAACGCTCTAAAGGACATGGAGATGCCGCCAAGGCGCGCACAACGGGCCGCGCAAGACTTTCATCATTAGGACAATAAGTGAATGTTTTTAAAGATTGTGATGCCGCTATAAGTGAAACAAGCTCTGAGGTGACATCCTCGTCTAGGTCATGATAAATGTTTAATTCTACCAACTTAGGATTGAGCGTGAGAGCTCTTAATATAGCCATTTGAACTTCTTTATCCATCGAAGTTCCACCGGAGGGAAGTGTAAATTTAGAGTGAAAATTCGCCGGATGAGAAAGCACGCTTTCGAAGAAGCGTTTCCAAGCCTCACCTTGATAGTGGGCCTTGGTAATATTTTCACTTCCGAAATAGATTTGTAAATAATAGTGCGCATCTCTTTCAGCGCTCGTATAAATCCGCGCTAATTCTGCAATATCTTTATCGGTATAATGTTCACATTCGGGAAAATGTGGCCACGCATGATGAAAATTACCAATTACTCTTTCACGAGCTTTGAGCACTTCACAATCAAGAATTTTTAAACGAATATCCACAAATATTCTTCTGTATTTAAGGCGAATAAAGGGATCAACTTCCTCTGCCGACAAATGTTTACCCGAAAAGCTAACAACATGTTGCGTCATAGGCTTAAAACTTTGGCATAACCGCAGCATAACTTCCGCTTGCGCTACGGTTAATTCTTGATGACTAAAATCATAATATGTTCCCGAACTCTGGCAAGCGTTTAGAATATCGTTAAACATCTCAGCGGGTAACGGAACTTCAATCGTTAAATTATAAACTTGGTTCCCTCTTAATAAATCACCTAATAATTTTAATAAAGCTGGATTGGGTACGATTTTAATATAAATAACCCATTCTTGGGGTTTTTCATAAAGTTCGGAGAGCATTTGATCTGTTTCGGGTTTTTCTTCTACCGTAGCGTCTTTTGCTTTTAGCTCCTCTAAAATGGCCTTTTTAAAATCGGCTAGAGAAAGCATTTTTTTAAAGCTAGCCTCTACTGCTGCAAGTTTTATTCTGAGTATTTCTATTTGAGAAGGGGTCCAGTCTTCATCGAGAGTAATTTTTGACCCCAACTCTTTATTTTCTAACGGATGGGTATGAGCCAAAGTCTCTAAAAAAGCGATCGTTTCGTCAAATCTCGTTTTGCCGCTGCTAACCATAGGAATAATCTCGATTTTTTTGTTTATTTGGCGTGAAAATATAGCATAAAAAGACCCATTTGTCAGACACTCTCTTAAGGTTTCCTTAAGCTTTTCTCTGTAAAATTCACCTCAACGTTTATCAAACGAATTATAACAAGAGGCTTAGAATGGCTGCAGCAAGAGGAGTGGAAGTTGAAGCAAAAGAAGAAGTTTTTAATCAACTTCCTCCTGCAGAAAATTTATTTCCCACCTACCCTCAGGAAGAGTTAATAACAAAATATAGCGATCTACTACGAAAGATATTAAATTATAATGCGTTTTTTGGCTTTATTATTCCCTTAGGGGATGATGGATTTGCTGTATACGACTATTCTATAGGACATAGAGGTTACATTTTAGCCGTTTATTCCCTCCAGGATAATGAAATAAAATGCGTAAGTTCTACCCCTTTTTCGAGGAATATTAGGTATGACAGCATGTCATTTCATATTCCCGAAGCAGAAAAACCCGGCGTCCTGGTTTGCGCTAGAGGAGGGGAAGTGCACTTCTATGAAAAACAAGCGAATGGTAAGTTTGTACGGGAAAACAAACACTTGCAACGAGAAACCCACAGCGATATACACGACAACCATGCAGACTGTTTATACTACCTATCGAATAAAGAAGTACTATACTATACGAATTGCGGGTTATATAAAATTGATGTGAGCAAACGTTCCTTTTCAAAAGAGAGAGTCATTAATACCAGCGGCGCGGCTCGTAACTACGCCTATTTATTCAATCACGAAGGACCGCCCGATGAAGTTTTGCAAGTGCATTGCGTGATACCTGAATTAGATATTGCTGTATTTAGCGCATCAACCACTGTTTTTTGCTTATTACAGCTCTCTACTATGAAGACGTTATATTTATTAGAGCAATCCCATCAACTACCTTCACAATATCGACCCAGAGCTACCTTCAGTGCAATCCAAAAGACTGGCGAATTTTGGTTTCAAGTCGTCGATCATAGAGGGTTCTACATAAAATGTGACTCGTTATTAAAAGATTTTCTTAACTCGGGCCGTGCCTTATCTACATCCGCAGCAATAAAAGAAGGCTTAGAATTCTCGGGAGTAAACGATGCATTAAATGAGCTTACGGGTATTATTTGTGGATACCGCGAAGATTTCTTCCCCTTTGCGGAAGAAAAAACTCGCGTATCCCAGGAACAATCCGCTTGCTTAAAAGAAACCTTGGAATATTTTACTAATCGTTATGGTTTCTATGTCAAAGCCGATTTTTATGCAAAACTCGATAATTTTGTGCAATGTCTTGTAGCGCTTACCCAAGAAAAACCTTTACCAGCAGATAGCTTTCCTGCCCCACAATATAATTTTCTTTTATTCTCCTGCCCTGTATCAAACGGTAATTATGAAGCCCTACGTCAGAAATTTAGTAAAGTGAGTACTGCGATGGCAAAATATTTTATTGAATTTCAGCTGCCGGTCTATAAAGCCGGGAAAGAGACCAAAAACATCATCGCTGCAATGATTTTGGAGCGTCTTGAAATAGCAAAACGCCAGCACATTCGTCGACCTTTTTAAGGAGAAAAAATGTTTATACAAATTAAATATCCACCGGAGAGCATTTATCTCTATGCTTGGGCTGGTTTAAAAGAAGAACCTTATATACATGAAGAAAAACCCATTCGCTCGATTAAATTTTATCATGCAGGAAATCAAAAATGTTTAACTTTTCGCTCCCCTTCCGAGCAAAAAGATGATGATAATTGCATTACCTTTGAAACGAATCAAATAAGTTTTAAAGAATTTTGTGGCAAACTTTTTCAACACCAAGAAAAATTACAAGGCACCTGGGGGCCACGTAATAATTGTGCGGATGCTACGATTCTTGCATTACGTACAGCTCACATTCCAATTTCTGAACCCTCTTTTGGTTATACTTCTCCACGCAATGTATTCAATGAAGTTAAAAAAATAAAATTAAATCAATTAGAAACTTCTGGGAAAATAATAGAATATAAGCAAACAAGGCGAACGTTGCGTACTTGGCTCACGCATCATAATCGCCCTACAAACCCTGCAGTTGAAACTATTCTTAATGAAATTGATCAAAGAGAAAAAAAGCGCCCTGAAAATCATGAAGACTATGCGTTGGTTTTATTTAAAACCTATCAATTAGTCACTCTGCAACTGAACCCAGAAGAAATCAGCGCGTATAATCAATTGGCCAAACGTTTTGAGCGCCGTTATTTCGCAACCAAACGATTTAATCCAGAAAATTTGGCTTGGGTTTATTTTATTCTGTCCGCAACATTAATCGGCGTAGCACTTTGGGAGTTGCCTGGAACTCCCTTGAATCAATTATTAAATCAACCACAGGGTCTGATTTGTTTAATGGGCGGAATTGGAATGTTTCATCTCTTTAGTAAAACTCACGTAGAAATGAACGGCCGCAAACATTTTGTTCCCACAAAACTATCGACGGAAATGCAAGAGCTTGCCCAACAGTTTAGACCGAGAAACTAAATAGATAGCTTTTGATCAACCACCACTGTTCCTGCAGCACTTGCGAGTGGAGACGGCATTACCCCTACTTTACTAATCACCGCCATTTCTGAAGACGGCTGTAATAATTTTTCCTTAACATCAGCCAACGCAGGCGCCGGCTTAGCTAATTTCATCCTGACAACATAATCTTCTGACTTCATAGGAAATGTTTGAAAACCTATCCCATCGTAAATATCTTCTCGCTTATCTGCTGCGATGATTAAAAGATAATTTTGTTTTACCAGAGCACATACTTTATTGACTAGATAGGCTAATAAAAATTTGCTCCTAGTTTTTGCATCACCTTGAAATTTATCAAGCGGCAATATCTCTTGATTGACTGTTTCATCCGATAAATACATAAATTCATTTCCCATGAACAACCCTCTAACAATGCCACAAAGACGCTGTTGTTGGTCTAACATAGCAATAGTGGTGACATGGTGATTATTGAAACGAGCTTTTTTACCCTGAATGTCTTCTTGGTTATATTCAATCATCTTCTCAGGGGTAAAGTCAGCATGCTTTGCTAAAAAAACTAATATTTCCTCATAGGGGTTTTGAGGCGGCAATTTTTTTGTAAGACTTGCAATGCCAACAATGATTTCTTTTGTCTGATCTAATTCCCTTACTAAATCTTTATATTCATCCAAAATCGACGCGGTAGTTTTTTCTAAATCAGCACGGCTTGCTTGGCGTAGACGTTTAAAGCCTGCATTTTGCGCCAAAATATATTCTGGCAAATCAACGCCGGGAGGCACAACTAAAAATTCTTTTCCGCCAATTTGTTCTTGTAATGCTTTTGATAAGGATTCTAAAACTGCAGGCGCCGCTGCACCTAATTTAGCAATAGTATTTTTATCTATTACCGCTGCGAGGGTATTATCCATAGGGTCTAAAGGAAGATTCGCAAGAATAGTATGATCATTTAAATCTAAAATTTGGATAGAGTAAGTATTCGCATTTTGCGCAACGAGCTCAATCGAATAATTCCCGACGGTAGTTAATACTTTTCTCGATAATGCCATGTGATCACTCCTCTTTTTCCACTATTATTTAGCCGCGAATAATAACACAAAAAAACCATTTTATGGCTATACTTTAAGCATAAAATGAGGATAAGAATAGGATGCCAAAATCAGCCAGTCCTAAAATTTACTTATTAAACAATGTAGATACCAATAGGTTCACTCGCGCTTGTGTGGGATGTTTGGTATTAAGCCAAGATAACAAAATTGTACTGCAACAACGAGATGATAATTGTCATAGGTTTCCAGGGGCCTTAGCGACCTTTGGCGGAGGTATAGAGCCCGGAGAAAGCCCCATGCAAGCCCTCATTCGAGAACTAAAAGAGGAACTAGGTGCCAATGTGCAAGCAGCCGATGTGATAAGCCTCGGCGCACTTACTGAAACAGAAACAAACTTTAGAGAAGTAGTTTACGTCTATTTCTGGCACGACAAAAAAGGCACTATCACGGGTTGCTATGAGGGAAAAGCAAATTACTATAGCAATCCGCTCGATGCGCTAAAGCACCGAAAAGTAATGAATGATGTGCGTTGGACTCTGCAAGAATGCAAAAAAAAGAAATTATTAAAATAAATAATCACATTTATTGTTCTTGTCGCTGGATCCCGCGCACGGAGGCGCGGGACGACGGGTAGTTACCAAGGATTGCCTGTAATATTGGAACTGCAATCAAATGAAGCATTTCCTGAGACCTTGCAACTAATAGCCTGCACTTTTGAGGTGATAGTATAGACGTAAGATTTGGGTCCCTCGCTCGGATGAGTTGTGATTGTCCCAGCACAAACCAAGGTCCAATGTTTGTTTAGGTTTGTAGGATCATTGGGCTGAACTAATGCACCTTCAGTAGCTTGCGGACTCATCACTTCAACCGTATCTTGTTTTTCGGTTGAAAAAGTATATTGGGTGTCACCTAATCCGATGATCTTTTCCGTAGCAGGAAGAAGGATTACTATCTCACCATTATATTTAAATCGCATAAGTCCACTCCAAGTGTCTTCTGCTGTTAATGGGGCATTGTATGGATGATGAACCGAGTCACAGATAACCTGTATATCTTGAACCGCGGCCATGACTATAGGACTAAAGATGGTCATTGCCAAAATTAAAAATAATAAAATCTTTTTCATGTTCGTCTCCTATTTCTCACTGATTTTTCTGGTGGTTTAGTTTCCGGTTCTTTTAGGGTTTTACCATGGATTGGCGCACCACGCAAAACTTGAGTTGCTTGTATATTCGCTTGGTCTGGATTTTCACGAATTGATTTGATATTCACACCCAATACTGCAAGATCTTTTTCGAGGGTTTTAACTTTCAGGCTCACTTCTTTTATTACAGAATGTTTACGAATAAGATTTTCAACTCTATCATGATAATCTTTGGGAACTTGTCCAATATCATTATTAGATCTTCGGATATCATTATTTAAATTCATAAATTCTAAGGTTAAAAAATTACGAAGTTTATAGAGCTCTACAAGCTCTTTCACGCCTGTGGCTGCTGATGTTGATGGAATCGCAATTACTTTTTTTCTTGGCATATAAAAACCCTCATAGCGGTTTTTATATAAGTATAGTTCGAAGTAGCAGAATGGGGGATTTTGCGATAGATTAAATTTAATGTAAAATCAATAAGTTAAATATATTTAAATAAATAATTTTTCTAAGACCGGCTTATTTCCTTCAGGAAAAGTATATTGCGATAGTTCTTGGATATTAACCCACCTCACTAACTGCCCTTCCATGCCTTTGGCTTCGCCTGAAAACTCTTCTACTAACCAAAAATCTAGCGTAACGCTACGATCCACATAATCATAATGTGTTTTTAACCAGGGACTCGCCGAAATTATATGTAAATTCACTTCTTCTAAAATTTCTCTTTGCAGTGCTTTAAAAATAGATTCATTTTTTTCTATTTTTCCGCCGGGAAATTCCCATAAACCCGCCGCATATTTTCCTTTGGGTCTTTCTGCAATTAAAATTTTATTTTCAGTATTTTTTATAATTGCAGCCGCAACGTGCATAGATTAAAACATTCCATGACACTGCTTATATTTTTTACCAGAACCACAAGGGCAAGGATCATTACGACCTACTTTAGGTTCAGTACGCACCATAGGCTCAGCTGATGCAAGAACGGCAACTTCATCCTCTTGTTCAGGCTGCATCGCGTTCACTTCATTGTGTTGAAACTGCATGTTTTGCGGTGAAGATTCACGTCGTTCTGCTTCCATCCGCTCGATTTCTTCTTTGGCTTTGACTTCAAATTTACTGAGCAAAGAAATCACTTGGTAATTAATTTTATCTAGCATATCCACGAACAATTCATACGCTTCGCGTTTGTATTCTTGCTTTGGATTTTTTTGCGCAAATCCTCTTAAATGTATCCCTTGACGTAAATAATCCATCGCTGCTAAATGTTCACGCCAATGGGTATCTAACATTTGCAACATAACGGCTTTTTCAAAATGACGCATGACCGAAGGCTCAACTCGGCTTTCTTTTTCATGATAAATATCATCAAACGCTTTTTGAATACGTTCACGTAAATTTTCTTCGTGTAAATTCTCTTCTTTTTCTAGCCAGTCTTTAATCGGTAATTTTAAATTAAAATCTGCGTCTAGACGTTGTTCTAGTCCTGCAATATCCCACTGCTCTTCCATACTTTGTGCAGGGATAAAAACATCAATCACATGTCCTACCACTTTGTGACGCATTTCTTTAACCATTTCTTCTAATGATGTTGCTGATAACACTTCATTACGTTGAAAATAAATCACTTTACGTTGTTCATTCGCCACATCATCGTATTCTAATAATTGTTTACGAATATCAAAATTGTGCGCTTCTACTTTACGTTGCGCGCCTTCAATACGGTTAGATAACATACGTGATTCGAGTGCCGCACCTTTTTCCATGCCTATGCGTTGCATAATAGCAGTTAAACGATCGCCACCGAAAATTCGCAATAAGTTATCTTGTAAGGATAAATAAAATCGAGTCTTACCAGGATCACCTTGACGACCGGATCGACCGCGTAATTGATTATCTATACGACGTGATTCATGGCGTTCTGTGCCCAATACATATAAACCACCAGACTTCACCACTTGATCATGACGCTCTTGCCAAGCGGTTAGATCTTGGCCCGCTTTACCGCCGCCCAATACAATATCCGTACCACGGCCTGCCATATTAGTTGCAATGGTAATGCTTCCTGGACGCCCTGCTTCTGCAATAATTTGCGCTTCTTGTTCGTGGAATTTTGCATTTAATACTTGATGCACTAAATTTTCTTTTTTGAGTAAGCCCGAAAGATATTCTGAAGTTTCAATCGAAGTCGTGCCCACTAACATAGGCTGCCCAATCGCATGAACTTTTTTAATATCTTGTACAATCGCAGCAAATTTCTCATCTGTGGACATATAAACAAAATCAGCCTGATCATTTCGAACCATCGGTTGATGCGTTGGAATAACAATGACTTCCAACCCATAAATTTGCTGGAATTCATAAGCTTCAGTGTCAGCTGTTCCAGTCATTCCGGATAATTTTTTATAAAGTCTGAAAAAATTTTGGAAAGTAATAGAAGCCAGCGTTTGGTTTTCTTGGCGAATATTAACGTTTTCTCGCGCTTCAACGGCTTGATGTAAGCCATCCGACCAACGTCTACCCGGCATGGTACGCCCGGTATGCTCATCGACAATCACGACTTCGCCGTTTTGGACAATATAATCAACATCGCGTTGGAATGCGTTATGCGCACGTAAAGCAGCATTTAAGTGATGCATCAAAATAATATTTTGCGCATCATACAAACTTTCCCCATCACGTAATAAACCAGCTTTGGTTAACAATTCTTCGACGTGTTGATGACCGCTTTCAGATAAATGCGCTTGCTTGGTTTTTTCATCCACATAAAAATCGCCCACGCTTTCTTTTTGTTCTTGTCTTTGTAATTCGGGAATTAATTTATTAATCGCGATATACATATCGGTACTATCTTCTGCAGCACCAGAAATAATCAGCGGCGTACGCGCCTCATCAATCAAAATAGAATCGACTTCATCCACAATCGCAAAATTTAACGGACGTTGTACTTTATCTTGCAAAGTAAACGCCATATTATCGCGCAAATAATCAAAGCCAAATTCATTATTAGTGCCATAAGTAATATCCGAAGCATAAGCCGCTTGCTTATCCGGCACCGACATATTAGGCAAAATAACCCCAACGGATAACCCTAAAAAGCTATAAATCGGCCCCATCCATTCCGCATCACGTTTGGCTAAATAGTCATTCACCGTAACAACATGCACCCCTTGACCGGTTAAAGCGTTTAAGAACGCTGCCAAGGTAGACATTAAGGTTTTACCCTCACCCGTACGCATTTCGGCAATATTGCCACCATGCAGCACCATACCGCCAATTAACTGCACATCAAAATGACGCATCCCCAAGGTACGTTTACTGACCTCACGAACGACCGCAAAAGCATCTGGTAAAATATCGTCCAATGTCTCGCCCCGCTCTAGCCTTTGACGCAGCTCACCCGTCTTAGCCTGCAAGGCCGGGTCTGTTAAAGAGGCCAAAGATTTTTCAAGCGCATTGATTTTGACGACATTTTTCTGTAAACGATTAATAACACGCGAATTGCGGTTACCAAATATTTTAGCAAATAAGTTAGTTAGCATAGTTTTGGCATAGTACTTTTATGAGGAAAATAGCTTGAAAGGATCGCTTAATTTGCGTGAAAAGTCAATTGGATAAGTCCCGTCTTTGTTGCATAAACTGTATTAGGCTTTTATGCCATTAGGACGAGGGCGCCCACGAGGGGCGCCCCTACACTTCTTGCCTAAATAGAGGTCTGTGATTTAGGCAAGACTCAGGTGTCAGACGTCAACATTACCAAGCTTCAGGGAACTTGGTAATGTCCGTCGTCCCAAAAAATCTTCATCCTGTGAATATGACAAAAAAAATAATATTTCATGAAGATTTGTTTGGGATCTAGGGACAAGAATACTTAACCTAAGTTTTTTATTGAGTTGATTAGAACACTTTTTAGTATGGGTTACTTAGCAGCGTCCTATTAAATTCTAACATTTTCGCTATCCTCCCCTAGATCCCAAATAATTTTCCGATCATCTACCAGTCTTCGGTAAACTTCTTAGACGGAAAATTTTTGGGACGACGATGGGTGAATTTCATCAAGATTACCTACAATGTTGACGCCTGACCCCTCTTACTTTGTAGCCAGATTGAATTCTTTTGGCAAATTTTTGCTATTTGAGATTTGGAGAAGCGCTAGGTTTCTGGACTGTATGTCTGTGTATAGCTCTCTCAAGCTGTTCTATAGAAAGCTGCAATTTATTAGGATTAGGTCCAGCGGGTAAACACATGAATTGTTCGAAAGCTTTTAACGTGTCTTCTGAGCCCTGTATTTTTTCATGTGTTCTACGATATAAACGATCTTGATAATTATTCAACACGTTAACCAGTGCTTTTTTGAGCTCATTTAGAACATGGGAAGTCGTTGCTTCTTTAGGTTTTTGTTCAACCTCAAGGATCAACTTTAATAATTTATCTAAATCAGTGCTCTGAAATAGGGATAAATCTTGAGGCTTAGGCTCTTTTGGCTTCACCCCTTCTAAAGCCAGAAAACTTTGCACAAAATCTTTAACTTGCTTAAAGTCAGCTATAAAATGTTTTTCTTCACTTACTCCAGCCCCAGATTCTAAATAACTTAAGGTAATATCTATAACATCACTAGGCAAATCACGCTCAAATAAACCCTCTTCTGCTGCACGCAGCATGGAATAATATTTTTCAACACGAGTAAAATGATATAGATCAAACTTATCCATGCCGAACTTCATAGCACATAAACCTCCATCTGCTAACACTTGTAAACGGTGATAACTACAGTTGGGGACAAGAGCGCGGGCAACAACATTAGCAGGATCAGAGAAATCAACAATGCTTAATTTTTTCTTTTCCTGAATTACTATTGATCCATCGGGTAACATGCATACGGGAGCTAATGAATCTACATCCACAGGGATCCTAAAAGTATTGATAGGGTCTGGATTTCGCAAATCCCAATCCTGTATAATAATCTGACAATGAAGATCCGATCGCTCACCTTCTGCAACAAAATAAGCTGATCTAAATCGAAAACTACGCCCCAAATTCCATATTTGAGGCTCGGCAAATGGCATCAGCTCAGCATCTTTGTCAGTATTATAAGTTCTAAGCACAACATCGAGTGATTCCACATTCCTTAACTCAAGTTTAATATCCGACCCAAAATTCACTTTAATCAAATACATTTCATTTTTATCAGGATTTAAGATTGCTATCCTCGCATCATACACATCTACCTTCATCTCCACTCTCTGTAGCATTTTTTTTGTTAATAAACTCCAACACTCTGTCCTATCCCACAATTGACAAATTACTTGCCGCTCGCCTGGAAAAAATGCCGCAGCATACACTCTTTCTCCCATACGAATGGTAGACAATATAGGATAAAATGATTTACTGGGATCAATTAAATGAACATCGCCAGAGGAAAGCCCGATAAGAATTGTATTATCAGAGCACGGCAACATAAAACTTGGAATGATTTGACTTTGAAAAGTTATTACGAGATGTTCCCTTTTTCGTTTTAGATCGATCGCCCAAATGTGAATAGCATCAGATCCTTCAAAAGTGCAAACAACTAAAGTCTGATTAGATAAGAGCACTTCATCTATTAGAGACCCACGAATCGCCGTATTGCCGACAAAATGCGACGAAATCTCAGGATTTTTTTCTTCCTCTACTTTTTTAATAATAATTTTTCGATTACTTGCCATGGGAAGAATCCTTAAGATGAGATCCTAATCTCTCCAAAGCTTCCCGCAGATCGCTTGTCTCCATTTTTTCTGCTATCTCTAAGATTTGTTTAGCATTTTCTTTAGATATTAGATTAGCCATTTTCACCGGCGCTTTTTTTTGATACCGCGGTGGTTTAATTTTACAGTCTATTTTTTGCAAATTTTTAAAATCAGGATACTGTTTTAATTTTTTTATAACTTCAGGAATTAAAAAACTAAGACGCATAGACCAATGCGCGTTATCAGAGACTACAATTAAAGTAGTGCCGGTTAAGCGCACGATTTTACAATGTTCAATTAAGTTAGCCTGATTTTCTTTAGGGAGGGATTCTTTAAACCAACTATTCCAACGATTTAACTTTTCAACTTCTTTTAATATCACCTGCAAACCTTGATTTGCCGGTGATATTAAATTCTTGATCGATTGCTGGGACATTAGCCTTCTAGCGCTAAGATAGGTTTTAAATAAGAGATAGGAGCTTCGGAGGCATCTTCAAACGTTACATATTCCCACGCTTCTTGATGGCGTAAGAGTTTACGAAGCAACTTGTTATTTAAAGCATGGCCGGATTTATGACCGCTGAAAGCGCCAATTAAGCTTGAGCCTAGTAAATATAAATCGCCAACCGCATCTAAAATCTTATGTTTTACAAATTCATCTTCGTAACGTAAACCGTCTTCGTTGAGTACACGAAAATCATCGATACCAATGCCGTTATCTAAACTCGCGCCACGTGCTAAATTCATAGAACGTAAGCGTTCGATATCTGACATAAAACCAAAGGTACGTGCACGGCTCACTTCTTTGACATAAGAAGTACTAGAAAAATCTAAGGTAGCTTTGCTGCTATGCATTTTGAAAACGGGATGATTAAATTCGATAGAAAATGCAACTTTGAAACCATTAAAAGGTTCAAAACACGCCCACTTATCACCGTCTTTCACGCGGATTTTTTTCTTAATGCGAATAAAACGTTTCGCCACATTTTGTTCTTTAATACCTGCTGATTGAACTAAGAAAACAAAAGGACCCGCACTGCCATCCATAATAGGAATTTCAGAAGCATTCACATCGACATAAGCATTATCAATTCCTAAACCTGCTAAGGCTGAAAGTAAATGCTCGACGGTTGCAACTCGCGCATTACCTTTTACTAAAGAAGTGGATAAAGTCGTATCGCCTACGTTTTCTGCTAAGGCTTGAATGGATACGATGGGATTTAAATCGACTCGTTGGAAAACAATACCCGTATTGGGTGGAGCTGGTCGTAAAGTTAATTCAGCGCGCTCACCGCTATGAAGTGTAATGCCGGTGGCTTGAATAACATTTTTAAGCGTTCGTTGTTTGATCATTCCTAATCCATATTTATCAGATTCGTATTGGTTAATAGTAACACAATTATTTTTCTTTATCAGTAAAGCCTCTAGCCCTCTACCTCTTCCTTGCGGCGCAAGAAAGCTGGGATGTCTAAATAATCTACATCTTGTACCGGATCCACCGCTGGTTTACTACGTGTAGCAGGTTGTGCTGCGGCAGGTGTAGTGTTATGGCGACGCATAATAGCAGGCTTTTCTAAATGCTGGTAGTCTAAAGTTCCATCAGTACGGTTAGAATCTGTTAATTTAATGGTCGATCCAGTTTGGGTAGTTTGTTTGCGACCCAATCCTGTCACAATCACTGTTACTCGTACTTCATCGCGTAATTCTGGATCAATTACAGTACCCACCACAACAGTTGCGCTATCGGAGGATATGCTCTTAATCGCATCACCCACTTCTTCAAATTCACCAATAGACATATCTAAACCTGCTGTGATATTCACTAACACACCACGAGCGCCGGTCATATCGACATCTTCTAATAACGGGCTTGAAATAGCAGCTTCTGCGGCTAAGCGTGCACGATTTTCACCGGATGCAACGCCTGTACCCATCATCGCCATACCCATTTCTGACATCACGGTACGTACGTCTGCAAAATCGACGTTAATTAAACCGGGACGCGTAATTAATTCTGCAATGCCTTGAACTGCGCCATGTAAAACATCATTAGCGGTTTTAAATGCATTCACTAAAGAAACGTTTTTACCTAACACGCTTAATAATTTGTTATTAGGAATCGTAATCAATGAATCAACATATTGGCTTAAAGATGCAATGCCT
>JABDEM010000016.1 GCA_013287085.1 Gammaproteobacteria bacterium | reverse complement strand
CCTAATCCATAAGGATTTTCATTTTGATTGCTAGTAATGGGGGTTGGTGGTAGGTGATTTTCAGTAAGAAGGTTGTTAACTCCTCTATTTATGCTCTTATTGTAATTAACACCGGCATACCCTAGATTGGCTAAAACATAAAATCCTCTGTGGCAATAATGTTTTGGCTTGTGGCATCGAACTTTGGTGGGGCAGTAGGCATTTGCAGTATTGATGATGGCTAAGCTTGCAATCAGAGTTATCCCTAATATTTTTTTGTAAGCCATCTGCTATTCCTTTAGGAGAATAAAATACAAGTTAATAATTAACTTATTATGTTATTTATAGCAGAACCCCGCTCTTTTTGAAAGAGCGGGGTTTTGAGGGTTTACTCGAAGAAGTATCTTAAACCAACATTGATGTAGTTAACTGTTGGTGCTTTTACGGAGGTGTTTAAAGTCGCAGTCGTTGCTGTAGTAGTTACAGAAGCGCTGGACTTGTTACCTGCAATACCAGTCCAATCTAAATAAGTGGTTAGATTTGGACAGATTTGATAGTCAACGCCTAAGCCGTAAGCAGGTCTTAACGAGTTACCATTTCCAGAAGTGGAGTTAGCAAAGTTGCTAGCGCTTGCATTAACTTGAGTCCATTCATAAGCACCACCCAATCTTCCGTAGAGGCTGAAACCTTGTTGTAAAGGAATGATACCTTTAGCTAACAATAACAGCGCATAAGTATTCTTCTGAGTAACGCTACCAGAAGCTGCTACGCCATTGAAGTTATAAGTGAAGTTGGTTTTTTGTTGTGAGAAGAAGTAATCAAACGCGCCGTCCAATGCAAAATAATCATTCCATTGGTAACCTAAGCCTACGCCTAAACCCCATTGTTGACTTGGGCTGCTAGAGCTTGCAACAAAAGCAGTGATAGGACCTGCAGGCGCTACTTGACCAAAAGAATTGTTGTTGTAGTTAACAGATGCCCAACCAACATTTGCTAAACCATAAAATCCGCGTTGGCATGAACAAGGACATGGATTACATTGTGCTTGGACGCTATTTATAGCGACGATTCCTAATGCTGCAACTAATAATGATTTCTTTAACATCTTATGCTCCTTTATATGATGACCCTTTAAGTTTGCGAGGTTTATGATAGAACTTTACTATATAACAGAATATAGTCTAGTTTATCAAGAAATGTTTAGCGATTGGGGATAACACTTAGATGAACAAACAACCGATAGTGGTAATTATTGGTGCTGGAAATATGGGCGCTTCATTAGCATGTGGGTTAATTTCAAACTATCCTAAAGAAAATATTTGGCTAACAGACACAGCAGATGACAAATTAATTTACTTAAAGAACAAATTTGGATTTAATACATCCAAAAATAATGCAGAGGCTGTTGCTAAAGCAGATGTCATCATTTTTGCAGTGAAGCCGCAAATTATTTCTTCTATCGTCACAGAATTAGCATCAGCTATTCAAAAACGTAAACCATTAGTGTTGTCTATTGCAGCAGGAATTCTAGAAAACAGTTTGCAACACTGGCTAGGTGGAAAAATATCTATCGTACGTGCGATGCCCAATACTCCGGCTTTAATAGGCTGTGGTGCGACAGGGTTGTTTGCGAATACTTATGTGACAGGTGAGCAAAAAAACTTAGCAGAAGCGATTATGCGCGCCGTGGGCGTTACGGTTTGGGTTGAAGATGAAGAATTAATGGATGTGGTGACCGCTTTGTCGGGTTCTGGTCCTGCTTATTATTTTCTTATCTTAGAAGCATTTCAAGACGCAGCGATTTCATTAGGATTACCTAAAGATATTGCACGATTGCTAAGTTTACAAACAGCCTATGGCTCTGCACGTATGGCGCTGGAAAGTGAACAGGATGTCATCGCTCTGCGAAAGCAGGTAACATCGCCCGGTGGAACCACAGAGCAAGCCATTCGAGTATTGGAAGAGGGCCATCTTAGAGAGTTAATTGCCAAAGCATTACAAGCGGCCAATCATCGATCCAAAGAATTATCTAATCCTAAATAGCACGGAGTTATCATTATGTTAAGCCCTATTAAAAACGCTTTGTTGTTTTTAATTCAAATGGTATTTGATTTATATTTGTTAGTATTAATGGTGAGGTTAATTTTATTTTGGTCAAAATCAAATTATTTTAATCCCATTACTCAAACGGTCATAAAGTTAACGCAACGGATTATCAATCCATTGCGACGCATTATTCCCAATTATAAAAACTTAGAAACAGCGACGTTAGTGACTATTTTTATAATTGAAAGTATAAAATATTTTTTATTGGGATTAATTGCTTATGGCGTGCAGAATAGTGTAGGGATCTTTTTTTTAGCGTTTATTGAAATGATAAAATTATTATTGAACACTTTCTTTTACGCTATTTTGTTGCAAGCTATTTTAAGTTGGGTGAATGCAGGTTATTCTCCTTTAGGGGAAGTTTTAGCGCAGATTACCTCACCTATTATGCGACCCCTGCGACGATTAATTCCACCTGTGGGAGGATTTGATATTTCTCCTATCCCTGCTTTAATTGGATTACAGTTACTCTTAATTTTGCTGAGCTTTTAATGAAAATAGTATTCGCTAGTAGTAACCAAGGTAAAGTGAAAGAGCTGCAAAAGTTTTTGCAAGAATACGCTATTGAAATTACTCCAGAAAAAGTAGATGTGGAAGAAACAGGACTTACTTTTGTAGAAAATGCTTTATTAAAAGCGCGTTATGCTTCAGAAAAATCAGGACTTCCTGCGATTGCTGATGATTCAGGTTTGGAAGTTATGGCTTTGCAGGGAAGACCTGGCATTTATTCTGCGCGATACGCAGGGATGCTCGCCACTGATACCCAAAACACTGACAAACTCTTACAAGAATTAAAAGATTATCCAGAGGATAAACGCAAAGCTCGATTTTATTGTGCCTTGGTTTATCTTACGCATGCTTTAGATCCTACCCCGCTAATATGTTGTGGATCATGGGAAGGAACGATTTTGAAAGCGCCTCAAGGTAAAAATGGATTTGGCTATGATCCTGTCTTTTATGTTCCTAGCGAACATTGCTCAGCCGCAGAATTGTCTTCTGCTAAAAAAAATGAATTAAGCCATCGTGGTAAAGCTTTGCGGCAATTAGTTGAAAAATTACCTGACAAGAGGTAAATTCCCCCAGATAGATTTTCTAAAGGATAATATATGTTTAAGCAAATCGTGTTTTTAGTCGTCATGACTTTATTGGTTATTTTAGGAATCGTTTATGTACAACAAGGCTTACAGTATCTCGTGGCTGCGCATGATTGGATCGATGAAACGTTAAAACAAGTCTTTACCGATGGACAAGCCGGAGCTATTTGTAGACAGTTTATCTCGATGTTAGCCATACCGCTTTTGGTTGGTCTAGTACCTGCTGCTATCTATGGTCTATTGAGACGTCAGTGGTTTCCCTATTTTATGCAGTTTGTATGGGTGACGTGGTTGCTTGAAGTGGGCGCTTTAGTGATGGTATATAAAGCGGCAGCGGCAGTTTAAATTTTTGCTGCAGTTTTTACCATTATTTTTGAGGCAATAGACATTATTTTTTTGATAAAAGCGGGAAGCTCGGTTGCTCCGAGCTTGATCGCATCATCTCTGTGTTTGGCTTCATCTTCTTGCATTTGTTGTATGACTTTAAAACTTTTGTGATCTTTAGCAGGTAAAGTTTCTAGATGGCTTTCTAAATGATTAACGACTTGTTGTTCTGTTTCTGCTAAAAATCCCAAACTCCATTTATCCCCCCATAAACCCGCAGTTAAGCCAATGACAAACGATCCGCTATACCATAAGGGATTTAAATAACTGGTATGGCTGCCTAATTCTTTTAATCGTTGATGACACCAGGCCAAATGATCGCCTTCTTCAATCGCAGCAGCACAGAGTTTTTCACGGATTTTTTTATCGCGGGATACTAGGGCTTGTCCCTGATAAAGGGCTTGAGCACAGACTTCGCCTGCATGATTGACGCGCATTAAAGCCGCTGAATGTTGGTTCTGTTCGGGCGTTAACGGACCTTCTTTTTCATGGAGTGCAGGATAGGGTCTATGGGCGCTACCACCCAGCGCTTGATCTAGGCTCATGCAAAACTGATCAATAAAAGAGTATTTTCGTGGATTCATCATCACAAGAGTCATGGCCTTTTTTAAAAATTCATTGTACGCTAAGAAAAAAGGAATTATCTATGGTTATTATTACCGATTTTCAAACGGATATTGCGATACTGTTAAGAATCTTATTGGCCTTTTTGCTCGGTGGCTTAATTGGCTGGGAGCGAGAACGGCATGGAATTTCAGCGGGCATTAGAACTTATGGCGCTATTTGTATGGGTGCCTGTGTATTTGGCGTGTTATCGGGAAATATTTTAGGGGCGGATCCTTCCCGGGTTGCAGCCCAAGTAGCTACCGGCATAGGGTTTTTAGGCGGCGGTGTGATTTTTAGACAGGGCGATCATTATGTCAGTGGTTTAACCACAGCGGCTACACTTTGGGCAACAGCGGCTGTCGGATTAGCCGTTGCTTATGGCATGTACGTCGTCAGTCTTTTGACTTCTTTATTAATGGTTTTAATGCTTTATCTCCCGCGATTAAAGTGGTGGAAAAAAGTCACGGGAGATCATGGAAGATTATCGGATCATTAAGCGGTTTCTTTTATTAAAGTTTGCAATTCACCGGCTGCAAACATTTCAGCCATGATATCGCTTCCGCCAACAAATTCGCCCTTCACATAAAGTTGAGGAATGGTTGGCCAATTGGAATAGTCTTTGATGCCTTGTCTAATCTCAGGATTTTCTAACACATCAACTGCTGCAAATTGCGCACCACAACTTTTTAACATTTGTACAGCACGTGAAGAAAATCCGCATTGTGGGAATTCAGGTGTCCCTTTCATATAAAGAATAATAGAATTATCTGCAATTTGTTTTTGAATCACTTCTTTAATGTTCATGTGTTTTACCTCTTTATTTATAAAATACCTAATTGTAATTTGGCGACGTCACTGACTTTGCTTCTATCCCATGGAGGATCAAAAACTAATTCTACTTTGACATCGACCACGTCATGAATTTTTCGGATTTTTTGTTCAACATCGGCAATAAGCACAGGACCCATTCCGCAGCCAGGCGCCGTTAGCGTCATGATAATGCCTACATGATGACCGCCGCCTTGAAGAGGCGCGATGTTGCATTCATAGACTAATCCTAAGTCCACAATATTGACGGGAATTTCTGGATCAAAACAAGATTTTAATGTTTCCCAAACTTTTTCTTCTAACGAGGCATCCATTAAGTTCACATCAGGATCTTCTAAAATCACTAAACCTAAAGCGTCACCATCGGTTCCTGCAACACGAACTAAGTTGCCATTAACATAGACCGTATAAGAGGTGCCGAGTGATTGTGTCACCACGACTAAGCTGCCTTTTTGTAAAGTTACTTTTACGCCAGAGGGAATAAGCGCCGCTTCTACTTCGCGTAATACTTCTATCGTGTCTTCTTTAAACATAAAATTTACTCAGTCGTAAAGCTTTCACCGCAACCGCAACGATTTTTTTCGTTAGGGTTAATGAAAACTAAGCGTTTTTGTTTTAAACCGGTTTTATTATCATCAAGGTAGTCAACGATAACATTCATTAAAAAATCTTTGTGAGTGGGATCAATATAAATATTCAAATTGTTTTTCATAAAGTGAATATCGTTTGCATTAATCGTTTTTATAATTTCAGGGACATAAGCAAAACCCGAGCAGCCGGTTTTCTTTAAAGATAATCGAAAACCTAAAGCAGACTGATCGGCTACCATTTTGGTTAGATGAGCTTCTGCGGATTCTGTTATTTCAATAATCATAAAGCCTCTTTCATGGTATGCCAGGCAAGGGTCGCGCATTTAACTCGAGCGGGGTATTCAAATACGCCAGCAAGAGCCGCAAGTTTGCCCAGCTTTAAGGTTAAATCTTCTGATAAATTTCCAATGGTCACGAGTTGGTGAAAAGCATTAAAGATTTCTTCAAATTCTGGTTTGGTTTTGCCTTTTAAGCATTCGGTTAAGAGCGAAGCTGAGGCCATAGAGATGGCGCAGCCTGACCCTTCAAATTGAATTTTTTCAACCACACCATTTTTTTCTAACAAGTATAAAGTCACTTTATCACCGCATAAAGGGTTGTAACCTTCTTTATGACAAGTGGCATCATTAAGTTTGCCAAAATTTCTGGGATGCCTTCCGTGATCGATAATTAATTCTTGATAGAGTTCACGTAAGTCTGACATTAGGCGAATATCCTCTCGGCAGTTTTTAGGGCTAAACTTAAATGATCGATTTCTTTTTCAGTGTTATAAATTCCAAATGAAACACGGACCATGGCTGGAACTTTAAATCGTTCCATGAGAGGCATCGCACAGTGATGTCCTGCACGCACGGCAATGCCTTCGTGATCTAAAATAGTGCCGATATCATGCGGATGTATCTCTTTCATGACAAAAGAAATAACGCCGAGTTTCTTGGAAGCATTTCCTATGATACGTAAGCCATCAATGTTATTTAATTTTTCGGTCGCATAATGCAGTAAATTTTGTTCATGACGCATAATATTTTCAAAGCCTATGGATTTTATATAATTAATCGCTGCATCAAAAGCGATAACATCCGCAATATTAGGGGTTCCTGCTTCAAATTTATAAGGTAATTGATTACAAGTAAAATCAGTAAGACTCACTCTTTCAATCATATTGCCGCCGCCTTGATAGGGTGACATTTTTTCTAGTAGATCTTTTTTACCGTATAAAACACCAACCCCGGTGGGGCCATAAGCTTTGTGACTGGAGAAAGCATAAAAATCACAATCTAAATCTTCAACATCCACAGGAAGATGCGGAAAAGCTTGAGCCCCATCGACTAATACGGCAACTTGATGCTGATGGGCGATTTTAGTGATTTCTTTAATAGGATTAATGGTTCCTAGCACGTTAGAAGCATGAGTTATGGCAACCATTTTAGTGTGCGAATTAAATAAATTCTGATAAGCCCCTAAATCTAATTCACCCTTATCTGAAATGGGAATAATCCGCAGTTTAACCCCCAATTTTTGCCAAGGAACCAAATTGGAATGATGTTCCATGGTGCTTACAATGATTTCATCACCTTCACTAAAAGAGAGGGAACTTGCTACTAAATTAATCGCCTCAGTGGTACCTTTGGTAAAAATAATTTCTTGGGTGGATTTAGCGTTAATAAATTCTTTAATATTAGTGCGTGTTTTTTCATATAAATGAGTTGCTTTCGCGCTTAATTCATAAATAGAACGGTGAATATTAGCATTATAATTTTTATAGTAATGAGTAATAGCATCAATCACACCATTTGGTTTTTGGCTAGTATTGCTGCTATCTAGATAAATAAGCGGTTTCCCGTGCATCGTGCACTGCAAAATAGGAAAATCTTTTCTTATTTTTTCAATATTTAACATGGTTGTTCACCGCATTGCTTATATATTCAAACGCTTTTGCATGATTAATGTGACTAATCACATCTTCTGCGTATGCTGCTAATAAAAATTGTTTAGCACTGGCTTCATCAATTCCTCGTGAGCGTAAATAAAATAACGCTTCCTCATCGAGTTGTCCTACGGTTGCGCCGTGTTTACATTTAACATCATCCGCATAGATTTCTAATTCGGGTTTGCTAATCGCTTCTGCGTTAGAAGATAATAATAAATTGTGATTCGCTTGAACGGCTTCTACTTTTTGAGTGTCAGGATGAACATAAACTTTTCCAGTAAAACAGGCTTTGGATTTATTATTTAATATGCCTTTGTAAAACATATTGCTTTGGCTGTGATTGGCCAAATGATCGACTTTTAAAGAGTGTTCAGAAGATTGATTATCTTCAGAAAGCGTATAAAAACCGAGTAATTGGCAAGCAGATCCGGTTTCAGATAGAGAGACTGAAATAGTTTCCTGATTAGCTTTTCCCCCTAAAGAAAGTGAAAAATGATTTACAACGCTATCTTTGGATTGCTTAATAAAAGTTTGAGCAGAATGGCTAGCGCTTTTATCTTGATTTTGAATTTTGTAATAGTTTATTTTAGCATTCGACTTACAGATCATTTCGGTACGGCATTCTAGATTGATATTGGATGTGTATTCTTCCAAAATAGTAATTTCACTATCTTCTTCGGCGATAATAGTATTATTTAGCGTTTCGTCGCAATCTTCTTGCCCAAACACAATATGAATCGGTTCTTTAATAGTGCTACCGGGAGCAATTTCCAAGCGATAACCTTTTTTAGTACGGCTAAATTTCATGGATTCCCCTCAAGCCAGCCATAGCCTTTTTCTTCTAATTCTAAAGCCAGTTCTTTTCCGCCTGATTTAATGATTTTGCCTTGCACCATGACGTGAACCACATCCGGTACTATATAATTTAAAAGTCTTTGGTAGTGAGTCACGACTAAGAAGCTGCGTTTGCCATCGCGTAAACTATTGACGCCTTTGGCGACCATTTGTAACGCATCAATATCTAAGCCTGAATCGGTTTCATCAAGAATCGCTAAATGCGGTTCTAACATCATCATTTGTAAGACTTCATTACGTTTTTTCTCACCACCCGAAAAGCCTTCATTGACAGCACGGTGTAAGAAGCTTTCATCAAAACCAATTTCTTTAATTTTGCTTTTAATGAGTTGTATAAAATCCACAGCATCCAGAGGCGATAAGTTTCTTTGTTTGCGAATGCTATTAACTGCCGCTTTTAAGAAATACATATTGTTAACACCCGGTATTTCAACTGGATATTGAAACGCAAGAAATAAACCTTGGGCTGCGCGTTCTTCAGGTTGCATGGAAAGTAAGTCTTTGCCATTTAATTGAACTTCACCGTCAGTCACTTGGTATTCTTCACGCCCGGCAAGAACATTGGAAAGCGTGCTTTTACCTGAGCCATTCGGTCCCATAATTGCGTGCACTTCACCGGGATTAATAGTTAAATTAATCCCACGTAAAATAGGTTGTGAAATAGATGCATGTAAATTTTTGATAGCTAACATTAACCGACACTCCCCTCTAAACTGACTTCTAGTAATTTTTGCGCCTCAACAGCAAATTCCATAGGCAATTCTTTAAATACTTGCTTACAAAAGCCATTCACAATCATCGATACCGCATCTTCAGCAGAAATACCTCTTTGTTTGCAATAAAATAATTGATCATCCCCTATTTTTGAGGTGCTGGCTTCGTGTTCAACTTGAGCGGTTGCATTTTTAACATCAATCGTTGGAAAAGTATGCGCACCGCAAGTTTGACTTAATAACAAAGAATCACATTGAGTGTAGTTTCTTGCGCGAGCAGCAGTGGGTAACATCCTGACTAAACCGCGATAAGTGTTTTGGCCGCGACCGGCTGAAATGCCTTTGGATATAATAGTACTCCGCGTATTTTTCCCAATATGAATCATCTTGGTGCCAGTATCGGCTTGTTGATAATGATTGGTTAATGCCACCGAATAAAATTCACCGACAGAATGATCGCCTTGTAAAACGACACTAGGATATTTCCAAGTGATGGCTGATCCTGTTTCGATTTGGGTCCAGGAAATTTTAGAATGCTTTCCACGACAAGCGCCGCGTTTGGTGACAAAATTATAAATTCCTCCGCGCCCTTCTTCGTCACCTGGATACCAGTTTTGTACGGTAGAATATTTTATTTGAGCTTTTTCTAAAGCAATTAATTCAACCACTGCGGCATGCAATTGGTTTTCATCACGCATAGGCGCAGTACAGCCTTCTAAATAACTCACATAACTATCATCATCTGCAATAATTAAAGTACGCTCAAATTGTCCAGTATTAGCTGCATTAATTCTAAAATAAGTGGATAACTCCATAGGACAACGCACGCCTTTGGGAATATAGACAAAGGATCCGTCACTAAATACGGCAGAATTTAATGCAGCAAAATAATTGTCACGATAAGGAACTACCGTACCCAGATATTTTTGAATGAGTTCAGGATGATTTTTCACCGCATCTGAAAAAGAACAAAATATTACACCGGCCTCAGATAATTTTTCTTTAAAAGTCGTTGCAACAGAAACACTATCAAATACTGCATCAACTGCAACGCCGGCTAATTTTGCCCGTTCATGTAAGGGAATCCCTAATTTTGCATACGTTTCTAATAATTTTGGATCCACATCTTCTAAGCTTTTAGGGCCGTCTTTTTTAGATTTAGGAGCTGAGTAATAAATAATTTTTTGATAATCAATTTTCGGATATTTTACTTTTGCCCATTCAGGAGGTGAGAGCGTTAACCAATGTTGATACGCTTTAAGACGCCATGCTAATAAAAATTCAGGTTCATCTTTGCGACGTGAAATTTCTCGCACCACTTCTTCTGATAATCCAGGGGCGATGGCATCTGATTCAATGGCGGTCACAAAACCGTATTGATAAGTTTGATTCACCACTTCTTTTATATATTGATTAGCCATGGCTGCTTTCTATTGTTTTAACCGGTATGCCGCGTAAGTTAAGCGGGAGAGTCTCTAAGGGTTTTGACATATCACTTAAAGTGAGCCCTGCTAAGGCAGTCTTTACGATGTCATTAATTTTTTTCCAATTTTCTTTGATCGTACATTCCGCATTGAGTTTGCAGGCATTAGTGCCTTTGCAACATTCGGTTAAGCTGATATCGCCTTCAAGAGCAAAAATAATATCAGTTAAATTGATTTGATTGGCGGGTTTAGCGAGTTGATAACCACCACCTGCACCCCTAAAGGATTTTACTAATTCAGCCCCGCATAAGATTTTTAAGATTTTGCTGATCGTTGGTATACTTAATTGAATATTTTTGGCAATATCAGTCGCACTAACGACTTCAATAGGATTATTGGCGAGATGACTTAAGATCAATGTCGCATAGTCTGTTAACTTATTGATTTTTAACATTTTATTCCTTAACCCTTGTTCTAAGGATGCATACAGTACCATAATTGTACGGATTGGTGCAACATCAGAAAGGAGCGATTATGCAATACAATCGATTAGGCAAAGCGGGCATCAAATTAAGCGAACTTTCTTTCGGCTCTTGGATCACTTTTCATAAACAAATTGGGTTAAAAGAAGCAAAACAATGCATGAAGACGGCTTTTGATCATGGGATCAATTTCTTTGATAATGCCGAAGCCTATGCTCAAGGCCAATCTGAAATATTAATGGGTGAAATTTTAAAAGATTTTAGACGAGAAGATTTGGTTGTTTCTACTAAGATTTTTTGGGGAGGGCCAGGTCCTAATGATAAAGGTCTTTCGCGCAAGCACCTATTAGAAGGCACAAAAAATGCTTTAAAGCGCCTACAGCTGGATTATGTAGACTTACTTTTCTGTCATAGACCCGATCCTGAAACGCCGATTGAAGAAACTGTATTAGCCATGGATTACCTGGTTCGTCAGGGTTATGCATTTTATTGGGGAACTTCTGAGTGGAGTGCGGCGCAAATTGAAGAGGCTTATACTATAGCCGAAAAGCTAAACTGTATTAAGCCGACCATGGAACAACCTCGTTATAATATGTTTAATAGAGAGCACCTAGAAAAAGATTATTTACCCCTATTTAAAAAATATGGCTTAGGAACAACGATTTGGAGTCCGCTTGAGTCTGGAATTTTATCCGGAAAATATATTAATGGGATTCCTAAAGACAGTCGTTTTGTTAAAGAACCTTCATTAATTCCTCAGAATTTCCAAGAATTAGTAGATAAAACTAAAGAACTCACTAAAATAGCGAATCAGTTAAATTGCAAATTATCGCAATTAGCACTGGCTTGGTGTCTGAAAAATCCGTATGTGAGTACTGTTATCACAGGGGCAAGCAAAGTAGAGCAGCTATTAGAAAATTTAGGCGCACTAGAAGTAAAACCTAAATTAACACCAGATGTAATGACGGCGATTGAAAATATTTTAAAGAATAAGCCCCAATGAATGAACCCAAAGAGCATGCTTCTCTCTCTCTCCATGAACTTGAATGCGAAGTGCATTTAGGTTGGCCGGATAATGAGCGCAGAAAAAAACAAACCATACGGATTGATATTGATATCTATCATTTTGATCCGCCCACCGCGTGTGAAACCAATGAACTTTCAGATACCACTTGTTATGATGCTATGATTCAATCCATTCAGGCTTTTTTAGATGAACGTGAATTTAAACTCATCGAAAATTTAAGTAAAACCTTACATCAGCACATCAAGCAACAATTTTCAAAGCCGGTTTTTGTTACTGTGAATATTAAAAAACAATTACCCAATATAAAGTTTAAAGGCGTTAGTTTTTCTTATAGTGGTTAATCAGCGATTTGTCCGAGATTGGCATGCAACGTGATACCATTAATAGTATCTGTATTGGCACAGAAATAAATCATCTCAGCAATTTCTTCCGGTTTTATTAGTCTTTTGCCTATGGTTTTGTTTAATAAATTTTGTTTAGTTTTTTCATCCATGGTTTCAACTAGCATTTTAGTCTCAACTAAGCCTGGACAAATACAGCAAGTGCGTATCATTTTATCTGCTAAATCTTGGCAAGTAGCGCGCATTAACCCAACGAGCGCATGTTTTGATGTGATATAAGAAGCTTTCCCCGGGACCCCAATTTCTGCAAGTGTTGATCCTATATAGATAATAGAAGAACCTTGTTGCATAAGAGGAATAAAGACTTGATTTAAAGCGGCAGGCGCTATTACGTTTGTTTCTAAAGTTAACTTTAAATCTTCTAGTGAAAGAGAATCCACGCTGTCTCTTTTGCAAAAAGCAGCATTATGCACTAAGCATATTCTTTTAGGGTTTTTGATAGCATCACGTAAAATTGAGGTGTGTTTTTGAATATCTTCTATTGAAGATAAATCAATACTAAAATGCACATCTGAAAGAGTAGAAGCACTACGAGAAATATTAATCACTTGCCACTGTTCTTTTTTAAAATGGGCAATGGTTTTTTCACCAATGCCTTTACTACCGCCTGTGATTATTAAGTAATTTGCCATGTAGAAGATCCCCCTTGGCCAGGCGCTGAAAAGACTTTAACAGTAATTTTAGAAATTTTATTTTTAATTAATTCGGCTTTTTCAGCAATCAATTGTTCAATAAACCAATTCGATAACTCTTCCACGCTGCAATTTCTAATGGGTAATAATTTCACATCGCGTTTTAAAAAAATCATCGTCTCATGATTAAATACCACATGATAATAATTATCTTTTTCACTAAAACTTAAGTACTTACAAAGTTCAGGCAGTATAAAAAATTTATCTAAACTCATGCACAATTGCTGAATTTTAACTTCATAATAATGATAATCAAACGCAAGCCCAAGATCTTCCACTTCCGTATCAAAAGCCGCATACACACTATAATTATGCCCATGCAAGTTTTCCCTATCAGTACTTGAAAAGACCGTAAAATGCCCAGCCGAAAACTGCATGCTTTCTTTATGTAACTCAATAGTAGATAATCGCGACATAGATAAATCCCAAAAAGAATGGGGCAAGTATATGGTCATATTAGGTTTAGGGTCAAATGTTGGAGATCGATTAGCCAATTTACGTAAAGGCTTAAATTTAATTCGAGCTATTCCTCAAACTTCTGTAGCCCAAGTATCTCCCATTTATATATCCGATGCCTTATTACCTGAAAACGCACCAACCCATTGGGATAATAGGCCTTATTTAAATGCCGCCCTTCGTTGTGACACAAAACTTGAACCTTATGAATTTCTTAAAATTATTAAAAATATTGAAATTGCGGTAGGCAGAAAACCCGATAGTGATTGGGCGCCAAGGCCGCTTGATATTGATATTTTAGCTTGGGATGATTTAGTTCAATACGATAAATTATTGCATATCCCGCACGAGCATTTACTCACTCGTCCTTTTGCCCTATGGCCGCTTGCGGATGTTGCGCCTAATTGGATTCATCCTAGAGGCGACCGTGCTGCAAAAATGGCACAAGATTTAAAATCTAAACCTGATCCTTTAAATACTAAGCAAATTCCTCATCGCATTGATACTGCCCAACTGGTTGGAACCATTAATCTTGCCCCCGATTCTTTTTCCGATGGGGGGCAAACAGTAACATTCGAAAAAATAAAAAAATTAGCGGATGCAGGTGCAGATGTTATAGATATTGGCGCTGAAGCTACAAATCCCAATGCAAAACCTATCACGCCAGAGGAAGAATGGCGACGCCTAGAACCTTTTTTATCGAATTTAAAATCAATCCCTGCCAAAATTAGTCTTGATACAAGAAATGCTAAAACAGCCGAGAAAGCATTAGCGTTAGGAATCGATTGGATTAATGATGTAAGTGGTTTAACCAATCCTGCGATGCAAGAATTAATTCGTGCTCATACATGTGATGTCGTCATGATGCATCATGTGACTATTCCTGCCAGTAAAGATCATGTATTACCCGAAGATCAAGACGTTGTAAAATTAGTCTATCAATGGGGTGAGCAACAATTAGAAAAATTAAACATTCCGCGCGAGAGAATTATTTTTGATGTAGGCATTGGATTTGGTAAGACTGCGCAACAGTCTTTAGATTTATTAAAAAATATCGAAGTCTTTAAATCCTTAGGCTGTCGCTTATTAGTGGGCCATTCGCGTAAATCATTCTTAGAGTTATTTACGCAAAAACCGCCACAAGAACGTGATCTTGAGACGGTTTTATTTTCACTTCACTTAAACCAAAAAGGCGTCGACTATTTGCGCGTCCATGATGTTGATTATCATGCTCGGGCGTTTCGAGCGTTTAGCTTAGCCAGCTAGTCTGACGACCTCTTGTGGATCTGGATCCGCGGGTGGTGCTGATGGAGCGTAAGGAGTTTGAGTTCCAGCTAGTCCCGCCTGACGGGTATTAGCATTATTTAAATGACTGAAAAAACCGAATGTGTTCTGAGTAACAGATTGTGTCATAATCGGAGCTCGAGGATTGTTTGTTGCACAGCATCCAATACAACAGCCGATAAGTATACCAAATACTGCAGCAGGAATGGCAACCCCAACAGCAATGCCCAATAAAACTAATTTTATTATCGCCCCAGTGATAGGGCCGGCAGCACCAGGAGCTGATGCGGCAGCGGCATAAGCATAAACTGAAAAAAAGCCTGCTACTGCCCCAATAATGCCACCGGTTAAGCCTCCCAAACCTGCTCTCGATTCAGGATTTATTTCAGAAGAGGGATTAACTTTTTCTTGAAAATCTTTCGCGGCTGCTTGTTGTCGTTCAGCGTCTGTTGTTGCATCCCGCATTTCTCTTACAAAGTTACAAACACGAATTCCAATTTGCATTGCTTTAAAATCACTAATGTTTCCATAGCGGAGATAATGCTCATTAATAACGTTGTTACTAAAATCCTCAATGCAACGGATAGCAGCAGCGCGTTGATCATTTAACTCTCTAAATTCGTTATCAGAAAAATTTGTAAAATCTGATTTTTTAACCTCAGGCAACAACTCGTTTGCTTTATTAAATTCCGCCCGTATTTCAGCTATAGATGCCATAAAACCCTCATCGTATCATTTTGTTAAAGTTGATAGCTTAACAAACCAACCTTAAGGTTTTATTAAGGAGCGTAATATAAATTTCTTTGAATAATTAACTAGTTATGTAGAAGTTGCTTCAGAAACAGTCCGAAATGAGCCGAAAATAACGATTTGATCGCCAGGTTTTGCTTGGTTTAGAGCAGATTGATAAGCCTGGTTTAGACTTTCATAAGCTTGTTTATTTGATATGTTTAGGGCACGAAAGCAATAATCTAAGACGCTTAAAGAGGCGGCTCTGGCATCTTTAATGGGGCCTATGTGCCAGTGACTTACGCAATCTTTAATAGCGAGCAATGTTTTTTGTATATCTTTATCAGCTAACATGGAAAATACCGCATGGGTTTTTCCTGTAACTGTATTTTTTCTTAGGTGAGTCGCTAAAAGTTCTGCGGAATCGGGATTGTGTGAGACATCAAAAATTTTTGTAACGTCTCCCGGTAATACTTGAATACGGCCCGGTAAAGAGGCATTGGATAAGCCTTGGATAATATTGTTTTGTGATACCGGTAGGCGATATTGCATTAATTCAATCACCATTAATACCGTAGACATGTTTTGTAATAAGAGTTTAGTTTTAGGTAGATTTTTTAATTCTTTATTTTTGCTAGTCCAACTCCAAGTGGTTTCTTCTTCTGTAAAACTAAATTCTTTTCCTTGGCAATAAAAATGCGTGTGAAATAATGTTTCGGGTGGATTGGGATCACCGCAAACGGCTGGTTTTCCTGGGCGAAAAATGCCTGATTTGGTAAGCGCAATATCTTCGCGTGTATTCCCCAACCATTCGGTATGATCAAGTCCTATGCTAGTGATGACGGCAATATCTGCATCAATAGCATTTACTGCATCGAAACGTCCGCCTAAGCCTACTTCAAGTAACCAGATATCTAAGTTTTCTTCTTTAAAAATAAGACACGCAGCTAAGGTTTTAAATTCAAATATCGTTAAGGTTGTTTCACCGCGCGCCGCTTCAATTTTTTCAAAAGCGCTAATCAGAAGATCGTCGCTAATATCTTTTCCGTTAATTCTAAGCTGTTCATTGAATTTAAAAATAAAGGGCGTAGTAAATGCGCCGACTTTATATTTTTGGGCTAAATAGATAGATTCTAATCCTGCAACGGTTGATCCTTTTCCATTAGTTCCGCCGACAGTAATGACAGGGCATTTTGGATTTAATATATTGAGTTTGTGGCCAATATCAATGACGCGTTCAAGACTTAAATCCATTTCGGTTGGGTGTTGGGATTTAATGTAATCTAGCCATTGGGATAAAGTATTAAAATGCATTGGTGAGATCTTGCCTTAAATCTTCGATATTTTCAATCCCAACCGACAGTCGAATTAGACTATCTTTAATGCCTAATTTTTCTCTTTGAACTTTAGGGATAGTTGCGTGTGTCATAATGGCAGGATGTTCAATTAAACTTTCAACGCCACCTAAACTTTCAGCGAGCGTGAAAATTTCACAGCGTTCTAATATCTTTATGGTTTCTTCTAAAGAGCATTTTAATTCTACGGTTATCATGCCACCAAACGCCGACATTTGTTGTTTGGCTAATAGATGATGCGGATGGCTTTTTAATCCAGGATAAAAAACTTTGGCGACTTTAGGATTTTTTTCTAACCAATCTGCTAGTTCCATCGCATTTTCACAATGGCGTTGCATGCGAAT
The DNA here is from genome assembly GCA_013287085.1 of Gammaproteobacteria bacterium. Classification (GTDB taxonomy): domain Bacteria; phylum Pseudomonadota; class Gammaproteobacteria; order DSM-16500; family DSM-16500; genus JABDEM01. The sequence goes on along the minus strand of JABDEM010000016.1, from coordinate 18,817 downwards.
CGCGAGGGTTTTAACGCCTCTTAAGGCGAGAAAACTATCAAAAGGGCCTGCAATTGCGCCCACTGCATTTTGTAGAAATCCAATTTGATCTGCTAGTTCTTTATTTTCACCTACAATCACAACGCCATTAATTACATCTGAATGGCCATTAATATATTTAGTGGCTGAGTGAACGACGATATCAAATCCTAATTCTAATGGACGCTGTAAAATAGGGGTTGCGAAGGTATTATCAACGACGGAAATTAATTTATGTTCTTTGGCTATTTTTATAACCCCTGCAAGATCAATAATTTTTAACATGGGGTTAGTCGGTGTTTCTACCCAAATCATTTTTGTATTGGGTTTTATAGATTTTTTAACGAGTGCTAGATCTGAAAAATCTACAAATGAAATTTCTAATCCAGCAGATCTTTTTCTTACTTTTTCAAATAAACGATAAGTGCCCCCATAGACATCATCGACTGCTAAAATATGATCGCCTGGATTTAATAATTCTATAACGGTTGCAATGGCAGCCATTCCGGATGCGAATGCAAAGCCACGAGTGCCGGATTCTAAATCGGCAATGCAAGCTTCATAAGCGTGTCTTGTTGGATTTTGTGTTCTGGAGTATTCATAGCCTTTATGTTTTCCGGGACTAGTTTGAGCGTAAGTAGAGGTTGCATAAATGGGGGTCATGACAGCGCCGGTTGAGGGATCTGGTGATTGCCCTGCATGAATCACGCGTGTTCCTAAATTTAATTTTTTATTCTTCATTGATTTCTAACCCTTTTTCTTCCATCCAATGATCATCAACAAATTTTCTTAAATAATTTCGAATGCCGTCCGGTAAAATTACCACACATTTTTGCCCTTTTTTAAGGCGTTTTGCAGCCTGTAGTGCAGCCCAAACTGCAGAGCCTGATGAGCCGCCTACCAAGAGGCCTTCTTCTTTGATTAAACGTCTTGCCATCATAAAAGAATCTTGATCATTGACTTTGATATATTCATCAATCAAATGATTATCTAATACTTTAGGGCAAAAATCATAACCTATGCCTTCGACTAAATAGGGAAATACTTCCGTGCCGCCACCGAGTATTGAACCGTAAGGATCAACACCAATTATTTCTACTTCTTTTCTTTGTTCTTTAATTTTTCTAGCAATGCCTGTTATGGTTCCGCCTGTCCCAACCCCAGCTACCACCATTGCTAAATTGTCGGGTATGTCAGCTAAAATTTCTTCGCCCGTCGTTTCATAATGAATATTAGGATTAGCAGGATTTGAATATTGATCGAGATAATAAGCATTAGGAATTTGTTTTTCTAATTTTTTGGCAAGTGAAATATGGCTGTCAGGATGATCCCATGCAACTTCAGTCGGTGTGCGATAAATTTTGGCGCCTAAGGCGCGCAATACCGTTTCTTTTTCTTGGCTCATTTTTTGCGGCATGGTGATAATAACAGGATAGCCTTTGATAGCGCCGACTAAAGCTACACCAATTCCAGTATTTCCAGATGTTGCTTCTATTAGAGTTGTGCCGGGGCGAATTTTGTTTGCTTTCTCGGCTTCTAAAACCATGCTCAAACCAATTCTATCTTTGACTGATCCGCCTGGATTTAAGAATTCACATTTACCATAAATTTCACAGGGAAGCTCTTTTGCAATTCGATTTAAGCGTACTAAAGGGGTTTTGCCAATCAATTCAAGCAGTGATTTAACTTCCATTTCAATTCCTTACTGTGAACCTACTATTGTGAAGGGAGTATCATTGTATTTTAACACGCCGCAATGAAAACTATTCACATTGGGAGATAAATTGCCTGTTAAAGTGATAAAAAAGGATTTATTCGTGATAACACCATTTTCTAAGCCGCAAAAATTATTGATGACTGCAAAAGGTCCCCATTTCATTTTTGAGACGGTGACTATGTAGGCATGCGCGGTAGAAAAGGCTACCCAGAAGTTATCATTTTCTCGGGGTTCAAATAAGTAAGGCAATACGCGTTGGGATTCTGGGTCTCTTAGGATAAGCAACCAAGTGGGTTTGCCAATGATAGAGTGAAAGTGGGTGTGGATTTGAAGAGTTTGGCCTGGATAAGGGAAGCCTTGGGCATAACAGGTTTGGAAAAACAGAAGACTAGCAAGACAACTGACTTGGCAGATCCCTTTGAGCGCCATAAGCTCTCTCCTTGTATATGCCCTATATATCTATTATCTTACATTTCGAGGGGGAAAAGGCATTTATGAAGACGGAACTCATTAAGCATCACATTACTGCAAAAAAATCACCTATTCACGGTTATGGCATTTTCGCAGATGTTAATATCAATATCGACGAAGTTATTGAAGAATGCCGGATTATAATTTTAGAGAATCATCATGTTAACCTAGAAAATTATTATTTTAATGTAGGTGGGAAATCAGCCATTTTTACCGGATTTGGTTTGTTATATAACCATTCAGACCAGCCTAATACTACTTATTATTTTGACGAAATGAACGGAATTGTAATATTTAAAGCCATTAGACCTATTAAAAAAGGTGAAGAAATTTTCGTTTCGTATGGGGATAATTGGTTTAGCTGTAGAGACGTGCCGGTAAAATCTACGCCGTTTTGGTATCGGCTCACACATCCAAGTAAATCATTTTATGGCCGTGCATTGATAGTCGCTACACTGTTAATAACTTTGGTTCAATTAATCAAAAGTAGTTAAACTTTTTTCGTTAATTGCCATAAAGAAAGAATTAAAAAGATCACAAACCAGAACAGAGACCATTCTGATAAGCTAATCGAAAGAAAGCGCCAACCAATCTGTGTGCATTCAGCCGACCCTTGGAAAATATTTTTTAATACTTCGGTGAAGGGGAGTACTTTGAGCATATATTGTAAGCTGGCTCCGCAAGTGTCTCCGCTTTGCCCTGGAAAATGTTGAATCCAAACTTGCCTACCTGCTAAAGCAACCCCCAGCACAGAAAGTAAGGTGGTTAAAAGTCCTAAGGCAATATGGGCGATTTTATGAACTCTAAATAAAGATCCTAGAAAAAATACTAAACCTATTGAAACAAGAACTATTCTTTGTAAAACGCATAAAGCGCAAGGTTGAATACCGACATTGAATTGTAAATATAAAGAATACAAGAAGATGGCTAAACAAGCTGCAAAACCTAAAAAATAACTCGCTCTTATACTCGTTAGTTTCATCATATATCACCTTTTAAGCCAACTTTGTAAAATTAATTGAGCCGATTTTGAATCAATATCACTTTTATTCAAAGCTCTGTAACCCCCTTTATCAAACAGCTCTTCTTTGGCTGCAACGGTTGTTAGGCGCTCATCTGCATTATACACGGGTAATTGATAACGCTCATGCAATAATTGTGCAAATTGTTTAGCGAGTTCCGTTAAGGGTTGTTCAGTCCCATCCATATTTAACGGAATACCCACGACGAAAGCATCAGGCTTCCAGGTTTTTACGAGAGAATCGATGGCTTCCCAAGGAACTTTTTTTCCTTGGCTCACTTTAACTGCCGTAATTCCGCGCGCGGTTTGGGTAATGGTTTGACCGACGGCGACTCCAATACTTTTGGTACCAAAATCAAAACCTAATAATACATTTATAGCCGTTTTTTTCATTTTTTAACCCGCAGCTTCATCCCAATTATTTCCCGTGCCAATAGAGACATCGAGTGGAACTTTTAATTTTGCCGCATGCATCATAAAGTGTCGAATTTTTTCAATGGCGCGATCCACATCGGTTTTTGCGACTTCAAAGACTAATTCATCATGGACTTGCATAATCATTTTTGCAGTAATTTTATCAGATCGTAACCAAGCATCAATCTCGATCATAGCCATTTTAATAATATCAGCTGAGCTCCCTTGTAAAGGCGCATTGATCGCGGCGCGTTCAGCTGCTTTTTGGCGCATCATTTGACTGGAATGAATTTCTGGCAAATAAAGTCTGCGTCCCCATAAAGTTTCTACGAAGCCAGATTCACGTACTTTAAGACGAGTATTATCCATGTAGTTTTTTACATTGGGGTAACGTGCAAAATAACGATCAATATAATTTTGTGCAGAGTTTCGATCGATCCCTAATTGTTTTGCTAAGCCGAAAGCAGACATGCCATAAATCAAACCAAAATTAATGGCTTTAGCGTTTCTACGTTCATCAGAAGTGACTTTTTCTAAAGGAATGCCTAAGACTTCAGCCGCGGTTGCTTCATGAACATCTAAATTATTTTCGAAGGCTTTAAGTAAATTAGGATCAGAAGAGATATGCGCCATGATACGTAATTCAATTTGTGAGTAATCTGCGCTGATAATGACGCAATCGGGCGCCGCTATAAATGCTTGACGAATACGACGACCTTCAGCAGTTCTTATCGGAATATTTTGTAAATTGGGTTCGGATGAAGAAAGGCGGCCGGTAGCTGCTCCCGTTTGATTATAAGAAGTATGGACGCGGTTAGTTTTAGGATTTATTTGTTGCGGTAAACGTGTGGTATAAGTGGAAATTAATTTACTTAAAGATCTATATTCAATGATAATTTTAGGTAATTGAAAATCATGCGCTAAGTCTTGTAGCACAGCATCTGCAGTAGAAGGTTGGCCCGTGGGAGTTTTTTGTAATACGGGCAATTTTAATCGATCAAATAAAACTTCTTGTAATTGTTTAGGAGAATTTAAATTAAATTCACTACCCGATAAATCAAACGCTTCTTGTTCTAGTATTTTTAAACGAGCTTCTAATTCTATAGATTGTTTTTCTAACATGCCTGCATCAATTAAGACGCCGGTTCTTTCCATGCGAGCAAGCACTGAAATTAAAGGCACTTCAATTTTTTCGAAAATATATTTTAACCCTTTTTCTTTTTCTAATTTGGGCCATAAATTTTGATGTAATTGCAAAACTACATCCGCGTCTTCAGCCGCATAAGTTCCTGCTTTTTCTAGTGGAATTTGATTAAAAGTTAATTGTTTAGCGCCTTTTCCTGCGATATCTTCAAAGGTAATGGTTTTCCAGCCTAAGTGTTTTAAAGCCAACGTGTTCATATCATGTCGATTGCCAGCGCTGTCTAAAATATAAGATTCCAACATGGTATCATAAGCAATACCTTGTAAATCGATATCGTAATTTGCTAAAACTTCTTTATCATATTTTAAATTTTGCCCAACTTTTTTTATGTCTGAACTTTCAAGCAGCGGTTTTAATTTTGCTAATACTTCCGCACGATTTAATTGTAATGGCGCACCGGCATAATCGTGTGCAAAAGGGATATAGATTGCTTCACTTTTTTCTATAGCAAAAGAAAGCCCTACTAATTCTGCATCAATAGTATTTAAACTAGTGGTTTCAACATCAAATGAAATTAATTTTGCTGAGTATAATTTTTTTAACCATTTTTCAAAAACAGGCTCTGAAGTAATTATTTCATAATGATGATATTTTTTTTCTTGCGCTTCTTTGTCGTTTGAAAGTAAATCAGTTAACCAGGTTTTAAATTCTAAATCTTGAAATAGAGTTGTGAGTGTTGTTTTGTTGGGTTCTTTTCTTTTTAAAGATTCTAAAGATAAGTCTAGATCCACATCGCATTTAATGGTCGCGAGAGTTTTACAAAGAGGAAGTTGTGCCAGTGAGGCGCGTAAATTTTCCCCTACTTTTCCTTTGATTGCAGCAGCATTTTTAATTAAATTATCCAAAGAGCCATATTCTTGTAGCCATTTCACGGCTGTTTTAGGACCGACCTGAGGAACACCTGGGATATTGTCTACTGTGTCGCCTATCAGTGCTAAGTAATCAGTGATGTGTTCAGGTGGAATACCAAATTTATCAACGACGGTTTTGGGGTTTAAGACCGTATTGGACATAGTATTGATAAGTGTTATTGAAGTATCGACTAACTGGGCAAAATCTTTATCGCCCGTTGAAATTAATACGTCCATGCCTTGTTTTTTTGCATTCTTTGCAAGCGTTCCAATCACATCATCCGCCTCAACCCCTTCTATCATAATGAGAGGGACTCCTTGGGCGCGAATAATATTATGTAAGGGCTCAATCTGTTGAATCAGATCATCAGGCATAGGGGGACGGTTAGCTTTGTAATGCTCATACAGTTCTTCCCTAAATGTTTTACCTTTAGCATCAAAAATGACGGCTATATAAATAGGCTGATAGTCAGCAATCATTTTGCGCAACATATTAACGACGCCATAGATAGCGCCCGTAGGAAATCCTTTAGAATTAACGAGCGGCGGCAACGCATGAAAGGCGCGATAGAGATACGAAGATCCATCGACCAAAATAATAGGTTTTGTGGTGTTTTCTGTCATACAACTATTCCAAAGATTCAAGACAACCTTTTATACCTCAGTTTTATAAAATCGGGTATACTAATTTGGGTTTGTTAGGATAATCAGACAGGAGGATGTCAGATGGGTGCTTGTTTAAGAGTTTTTGCTGTATTGTTTGGTATTGTTTTTATTGCTGCGGGCGTAGCTGGTTTTATTCCTTCCCTTGTTACCGATGGAAAATTGCTAAATTTATTTACTGCTGATTCTATGCACAGCATAGTCCGTTTGGCCATTGGTGTTTTAGCGTTGCTCTGCTCTACCAATGCAAAAATTGCTAAAGTGTTTTTTATCATCATTGGTCTAGTTTTTGCAGCTTTGGCTGTTTTAGGATTTATGCATAGAGAAGATTTGATTATGAATATGCACATGAATATGAATGACAATTATCTTCATACAGGCCTTGCAGTTGTTGCTTTATTTTTGGGCTTTTTCTGTAAAGCTAGAAGCGCTTAAGAGATAGAGTTTCGGGCTGGTTTCATCGAATCGGCCCGGTATTTCTGTTTCGGCTAGTCGGATTCTATTCTCATTTAAAACATTATCGTCTATCCTATCAAAGGATTTAATTAGCTCGTTTAAGTGTAAGGAGAGGATTTGTGGAGGTGACACTTTGGGAAAAATGTTTATCTTGTTTACAAGATGAATTTCCCTCGCAACAATTTAATACTTGGATCCGCCCTCTTCAAGCGCAACATGCTGATAATAAATTGGTTTTGTTTGCCCCTAATCGTTTTGTTTTAGATTGGATTACAGAGCGTTTTTTAGGACGTATCAAAGAATTAGTGGTGCAGTTTTGTGAATCGAGCCCGCCACCGGTATTATTAGAAATTGGCAGTAAGCGTGGCGAAACGGTTAGGGTAAATGCAACTAATCCAACGCAAGCTCCGGCTGTTGTAACTAAGAGCAAAACAGTAGATATTGTAAATTTTCAAAGCAACATCAATCCTACATTTACTTTTGATAACTTTGTAGAAGGTAAGTCCAACCAATTAGCTAAAGCTGCTTCGTTGCAGGTCGCTGAAAATCCAGCGGTTGCTTATAACCCACTTTATTTATATGGCGGTGTAGGCTTAGGAAAAACTCACTTGTTGCATGCTATCGGCAATCAAATTATGCGCAATAATGTGAATGCTAAAGTGTTGTATCTGCACTCGGAGCGTTTTGTGGCTGATATGGTTAAAGCTTTACAAACCAATTCCATGAATGATTTTAAGCGATTTTATCGTGGCGTTGATGCTTTATTGATCGATGATATTCAATTTTTTGCCGGCAAAGATCGTTCGCAAGAAGAGTTTTTCCATACGTTTAACTCTCTCCTAGAAAGTCAGCAGCAGGTTATTTTAACTTGTGATCGTTATCCTAAAGAAATTAACGGCGTTGAAGAGCGTTTAAAATCCCGTTTTGGTTGGGGATTAACCGTGTCAGTCGAGCCGCCAGAGCTTGAAACCAGAGTGGCCATTTTAATGAGCAAAGCCGAAGCCTCTAAGACCAATTTACCCTATGAAGTAGCTTTCTTTGTTGCAAAACGTATCAGATCCAATGTGAGAGAACTCGAAGGCGCACTAAAGCGCATTATTGCCAACGCGCATTTTACTGGGCGCCCAATTACTTTAGATTTTGTTAAAGATGCTTTGCGCGATTTATTAGCTCTGCAGGATAAATTAATTACCGTTGAAAATATCCAAAAGACTGTGGCTGAATATTACAAAGTCAAAGTAGCGGATCTTTTATCCAAACGCAGAAGCAGGTCAGTTGCAAGACCTCGCCAAATGGCGATGGCACTTGCCAAAGAATTAACGAATCATAGTTTGCCCGAAATTGGTGATGTATTTGGTGGCCGTGATCATACAACGGTATTACATGCTTGCCGCGTGATTGCAGAACTGCGCCAATCCAACCAAGACATGGAAGAAGATTACACTAACCTTTTAAGAACCTTAACTACTTGAGAAATCCTATGGAATTTACTATAGCCCGTTCTGTTTTATTAAAGCCTTTACAAATCGTCAGCGGTGTTGTTGAGCGCAGACAAACTTTACCTATTCTTTCGAATGTTTTAGTTACGGTTAAAAATAACCAATTATTTTTAACAGGCACTGATCTTGAAATTGAACTGGTGGGTTTTGCTCCTTTAGAAAAAGTTTCTAAAGAAGGAACGACGACGGTTGCTGCCCGAAAGTTACTTGATATTTGTCGTGCACTGTCCGATGAAAGTGACTTAAATTTTAGTTTAGAAGAAAATCAAATGACCATACGCGCAGGTAAAAGCCGTTTTACTTTAGCGACATTGCCCGCGACTGATTTTCCTCACACCGAAAATATGATTTTCACGACTGAATTTAAAATAGATCAAAATAAATTAAGAAAATTACTAGGTAAAGTTCATTTCGCTATGGGGCAACAAGATGTTAGACACTATTTAAATGGTGCTTTATTTGATGTGGATAACGGTACGATTCGCTGTGTCGCAACCGACGGCCATCGATTAGCGTTTAGTTCTATTGACCAAGTGGAAACCGGCAAGAAAAATTCCCGTGTCATACTCCCACGTAAAAGCATTTTAGAAATGATGCGTTTATTAGATACCAATGCTAGCGACGAAGTGACGGTTTATTTAGGTGAAAATCATTTCCGTCTAAGCTCCGCCGATTTTACTTTCACTTCAAAATTAATTAACGCTCAATACCCGGATTTTAATAAACTCATCCCACGCTCTATCAATAATGTCGCTATTGCCAGTCGCGAAGGCTTAAAACAAGCTTTAGTACGCGCCTCTATCTTATCCAATGAAAAATTCCGCGGCATCAGATTACAGTTCGATCAAAATAGTTTAAAAATAGTCGCGAATAATCCAGAACAAGAAGAAGCCGAAGAAATAGTGCATTTAGATTATAAAGGCAGCGATATGGAAATTGGTTTTAACGCTGCTTATTTACTCGATGTCGTTTCAACCATCGCCGCTGAAAATATCCGGTGTTCATTTACGGATGCGAACGCCGGAATATTAATTGAAGCCTCTGAAAAAGATGATTCGAGCTTATATGTGGTTATGCCTATGAGATTGTAGGTGAGTTGTCATTATAAGCACTTGTCGCGCATTGATACTTTTTAGTTTCAGGATCTTGTGTAAAAGTAAAATAATTGCCTTTTTCAGTTGTGCATTCATCTATATAATTTTTCTTTGCTTTCCATACAGTAGCCAATTCGCCATTCGCATCAATGACTTGTAATGAAGTGATATAAACCGTAGTACTAACGTCTCCAGGGTAATCAATGGCATGAGCTTGATCGGTATCATAAGGGTAGAAGGTTATTGGATTTGCGATTAATGTTTCAGCAGTTTCTTCCGTAGATTTACGTTTAGTATGAAGAATTACAGTCAAGCCTTCTGTATGCATAGGTATTAAGGAATGAATATCAATCCATAAATGGGGTTTTGGTGTAATCTCTTCAGCAAAAACCATGCCAGAAAAAATAAATAAGGCTGATAAAACTAGAGTTCTAGTGAGAAGCTTCATGGAAATATTCCTACAGTAAAATAATTGAAAGAAGCTTACGGATGAGCGCTATGTTTGTCAATTTATATACCATGACGAGAGTTTTACTCGATGCGACTTCCAAACTTTTTAGCAATCCGTTTGGAAAGAATTTTTCCAATTGGCCGAATCCCACGCTCAATTTTTGATAGATCACCCTGCGTTACATTAATCATTTTTGCGAATTTTTCCTGTGTCACGCCTTCACGAAATCTAATAGCCCGCAAAAGAGCTCCGCTTTTTGTATATTTAGCATTAATATCAGCAAATGCTTGCTCAGGGCTTACCTGCAATATTTCTCCGGCATCTACGGGTTTGTTCTTAGGGCTAGGCCGATTAACACGATATCGTTCGAGTATCGCCAAAGGTAATTCATAATATTTCCCTTTCGATACGATACAAAGAAATTGGATTTTTTTAGTAAGGTGCGTTTTCGTGTGTGCCGACATAATAGACCTCTATTTTACGTAATTTTTTATTGGTAATCTTCCAGCATGCAACATAAGTAGGCCTACCTTTAATAAGATGACAGTGATATAAATATTTATCCTGTTTTCCCTGTAATTTACTAAAGTTAGGCCATTGCGATCCTGGATAATATCCATGTTTTTCTAAATCATTTACCAGTAATTGCGATATTAATTTAATTTTCTCTGGTAGTTTTATCAATTGTTTCTCAGTATTTCGTGTTAGTGTTACTATCCATAGCATAATATTCTACCTGTTAGTTTATAGTTATTTTTGCTATATAGCAAATAATGCTATATGCGCAATAGTTTGTTAATGAATGATGGGATGAATTCTTAGCGCAGAAAATTAAGAGGTTATTTGGGGAGGTGGAAACATACCCAATTATTGATTTATTTGCTATGGTTTTTTAGTTTCTTCATCGCTTTTTTGAAGGAAGAAGGTATTATTAAGTAATAATTTTATAGGGTGCTTTCAGTAGATTGTACCTTAACATTGAGAGCATTTTTACGTAAAATACAAGCATGTTCTAAGAAGATAACGACAAATGGCGCTAAATCAACTCATATTGACTCACTTTAGAAATCTTGTTTCTGCAGAACTGGAGCTTATTCCAGACGGCTTTAATTTGATTCATGGGGATAATGGTGGCGGGAAAACGAGTCTTTTGGAGGCCGTACATTTTTTGAGTTTGGGGAGATCGTTTCGGTGTTCACTGATTGACAGAATGGTCAATAACGATGCAGAGAAGTTCTCAATTTTTAGTCAGTTGCGAGCAGAGGATAATCAACTTATTCCGGTTGGGATAGAACGTGAACGAGGAAATGCTTCAAAAATACGCATTGCTGGAAGTGACCAAAAAACAATCGCGGAATTGGCTAGGTTGTTACCAGTTTGTTTAATAAATTCCCAAAGCTATAACCTGCTAGAGGGCCCTATTTTTAGACGAAAATATTTGGATTGGGGTGTTTTTTATCTACAAAATGACTTTGTTAAAGCCTGGCAACGGTTTAATCGGGTTATTCAGCAAAGAAACTCGGCTTTACGTAATCGCCTATCTAAAACCGAGGTTGAAATTTGGACACCAGAGCTTATAGAGTCAGCTATTTTGATGGATAAAGCGCGTGAATACACGATTCAACAACTTATCCCCATCATTTCCGAGCTCTTGGGCTTACTTTTGAATTTAGAGGCTCCTATAGAGATTGAATATCAACGCGGATGGAATCCGAATGTCGATTATGCAACAGTTTTAGAGCATGCTTATCTTAAGGATAGGCAGCTCGGATATACCCAATTTGGGCCGCATAAAGCCGATTTAAAAATCTCGATAAATCAGCGTTCTGCTAAAGATTTTTTATCAAGAGGACAGCAAAAATTGCTGGTCTGTGGTATGATAGTTGCCCAAGGAATGCTGTTGTGGACGTTAAATCAAACACCACCTATTTTTCTGATTGATGACCTGGCTTCAGAGCTAGACAGTCAGAGTTTAAGTCGAATCATTGGCTTATTAATAAGACAAAAAGCGCAAGTGTTTGTAACCGCAATTTTTCCTAAAGTATGGGATGGGTTTTTGGATTGTGCCACGAAGTTGTTTCACGTGGAACATGGAAGAGTCAGTGTCAGTACTAGGTAAGAGGTGAAAGTTTGAATACATCAGCAAAGAATTATGATTCCTCAAATATTAAAGTCTTAAAAGGGCTGGATGCAGTCAGAAAGCGTCCCGGCATGTACATTGGCGATACCGATGATGGCACTGGATTACACCATATGGTGTTTGAGTTAGTCGATAACTCTATAGATGAGGCTTTAGGCGGCTTTTGTAATACGATTGATGTCACTATTCATGAAGGTGAATCGGTCTCGGTAAAAGATAACGGAAGAGGCATCCCAGTAGATATTCATCCTGAAGAAGGTAAGTCTGCAGCTGAAGTTATTATGACGGTATTACACTCTGGCGGTAAGTTTGACCATGATTCTTATAAGTTTTCAGGCGGTTTACACGGTGTGGGTGTGTCTGTAGTAAACGCTTTATCAGAAGAATTGCGTTTAACGGTCTTCAAAGACGGAAAAGTCTATAAACAAACTTATAATAATGGTGATCCTGCGGCTCCTTTAGCTGAAGTGGGGACGACTACTGAAAAAGGAACCGAAGTTCGATTCAAGCCTAGCGCTGAAATTTTTCAAAACATACTATTTTCTTACGATATATTAGCAAAAAGATTACGTGAGCTTTCTTTTTTAAATCCGGGCGTTCAGATTAATCTTAAAGATGAACGAACCGATAAAAATGATAGTTTTCATTATAGCGGCGGGATTAAAGCGTTCGTTGAAGTTCTTAATAAAAATAAAACCCCAGTACATTCAAAAGTTTTTAATTTTTCTGCTGAGAAAGATAAAATGCTTCTCGATGTGGCTTTGCAGTGGAATGATGGTTTTAATGAAAGTATTTATTGTTTTACCAACAATATTCCTCAGAAAGATGGTGGAACTCACTTAGCGGGATTTAGAAGTGCGCTCACACGTATTCTAAATAATTATATAGAACAAGAAGGTTATTTAAAGAAAGCGAAAGTTGAAATGACAGGCGATGATTTTCGCGAAGGTTTAACTGCAGTCGTATCAGTTAAAATGCCTGATCCTAAGTTTTCATCACAAACCAAAGATAAATTAGTCTCTTCAGAAATTAAAGCGACAATAGAATCACTCATGAGTGAAAAACTTAATGCATTTTTGAGCGAAAACCCTACGGATGCTAAAGCTATTGTCACCAAAGTAATTGATGCAGCACGTGCACGGGAAGCAGCACGCAAAGCCCGCGATTTAACCCGTCGTAAAGGCGCCTTAGATATGGCAGGTTTGCCGGGTAAATTAGCGGATTGCCAAGAAGAAGATCCCGCAAAATCAGAATTATTCATAGTAGAGGGTGAATCAGCCGGTGGTTCAGCCAAACAAGCGAGAGATAGACGTTCGCAGGCGATCTTGCCATTAAAAGGCAAAATCTTAAACGTAGAAAAAGCACGTTTTGATAAAATGCTTTCATCCGCTGAAGTCGGAACCTTAATTACGGCTTTAGGCTGTGGTATTGGTCGTGAAGAATATAATCCCGATAAGATCCGTTATCATCGCATTATCATCATGACCGACGCTGACGTCGACGGATCACACATTCGAACCTTGTTGCTAACTTTCTTTTTCCGTCAAATGCCAGAATTAATTGAACGTGGTTACATCTACATCGCACAGCCACCGCTTTATAAGATTAAGAAAGGCAAACAAGAGCAATACATTAAAGATAATGAAGCGTTAGATGCTTTCTTAATTCATTCCACCTTGGAAGATGCCTCTTTGTATCCAAGCAAAGCAGCAGCGCCTATTACGGGTGAAGCACTAGAAGCACTAGCCTTGCAATATCACGCTGTCGCAACCACTATCACGAGATTTTCTAGACGCTATCCAAAACCCGTATTAGAAGCGATGATGCACGTACCCGCTTTGAATGAGTCTCAATTGGCGGATAAAAACTTAGTTGAAAAATATGCGGAAGAAATTGAAGCGCATCTAAAGAAAACTTCCGATTTGCAAACTCGTTACAGCATGGGAGTCCTCGCTAGTGCAGATAATCAATATTGGTTACCTGAAATCACCATGGTGCATCATGGCTTAGCACTTAAGACTTTGATTAATAGAGAATTATTTATATCTCCTGATTATCAAAAATTAGCAGAGTTTGGTAAATACCTAAAAGGTATTTTAAAAGAAGATGCCTACATTCAAAAAGGCGACAAGCAATTCCCTATCGTCTTATTTAGCGATGCAATGACTTGGTTGTTAGCGGAAGCAAAAAAGGGTCAGACCATTCAACGTTATAAAGGTCTTGGTGAAATGAACGCAGAACAATTGTGGGATACCACCATGAACCAAGAAACGAGACGTATGTTACAAGTCACGATCGAAGATGCAGTCGCAGCCGATTTAATTTTCACAACATTAATGGGTGACCAAGTCGAACCCCGTAGGGAGTTTATTGAATTAAACGCTCTGGAAGTAGTGAATCTCGATATCTAAGTGGTGCTGCTCGCTGGTAATTGAATACTTTTTTTAAGATTTTCAATTAAGGTAGCGAGCTTTTCATCTAATTTTAATTTCTTATCAATCTCACTCACGATATTACTAATATTCGCATGACTATTGCATTGATAATATTTCGCAATGACTGAAATTTTTTCTGAAGCCCATTTTCTACAGGCATAAATAGCAATTTTCCGCGCCATGTTTTCTTTGCCACGAATGCCTTTAAAAAGATTTTTTTCATCTAAATTAAAATACGCTAAAGAAGCTTTGGTAATTTGTTCTAAAGTTGGGAGTGTGGTATGAACTTTAGTAGAAGAAGTATGCAACCAAGATTGCGATGTGAGTTGTAAATAAGCTCTATAACTAGACCATAAAAATTTACTTGCATCACTAACAATTTTTTCATTAACCGGAAGAAAATGCAGAGTATTTCTTGTTGTCTCAATATGATCTTCTTCTAATAAAATTGCTTTATATCTTCCTCTAAACAATGCGCCATCTTTTTTTTCTAACCGATTAAAATATTGGGTATAAACGCCATTGATATGCCGCATAGCACGCGCCAAATTCGCCCGTGGAGTTTTTATCAGTAGATGATATTGATTTTGCAATAAACAATAAGCATGTATTTCTATGCCAAAAATTTCACTGCTATCTGCTAATAGTTTTAAAAAGAAATTTCCCTGATCCGGCGTTTTAAATATGGTTTGCCCGTGGGCCCCACGATTAGTGACATAATACCAAGCATTTTCAAATTCCACTCGCAACGGTCGCGGCATGATAAATATCCTTATTAAATGAAGTCCAGACCCTATACTAAATCAATAAGTTAGATAATTCAATAATAGATTCAAACAGATATAGCTCTGTATTTCAGAGAAATTAACACTTAAAACCCAAGCAAAATGAAAAACCCCTCCTATACTGAATATATAGCAACTTTTGGAGGATGGGTTATGCAACACGCGCCTCGTAAGAAGGATTTACAAGCAGAAGTTGATCAGCTTGCAAAAGAGCTTGGGGAAAATATTGCAAAGCTAGAGGAAAAAAATGACCTGCCTTCACGATTACAAAAGGAGCAGCAACAAGCTTTTTTAAATTATTTATTAAAGTCAGATATCGGGGATGATGAGGTAGACGAAAATTATAAACAATTTAAAGTTAAAACCAATGAGCTTAAAAAGAATGCTAGGGTATTATTTACCGACCAAAAATTTGTAAAATTCCAAGACCATCTGATGGACATCTATGACCGAGTGGATACTGAGCGTGAAAATAATTTTCAATTTGCTGCAAAACCTTTAGCCATTAAAAACCAAAAAGCTAAACCCATTAAACTGGTTTATGCAACAGCACTACCAAAATCAAAAGAGAAAAATAAAATAGTAAGAAATGTTGAAGATGGGTTTAATAATTTTCTGGTTGCTGCAGAAAATAAAAGAATAGCAGACAGAGCAAAAGGCGATACTGGTCAAGTAAAGCGTGAACAAGAAATGCGTATGGGAGCTGCATCAAAAGCGTATCGTGAGTTAGAAGAATCAATTCAAAAAGCTCAAGGCGATATCGATAAGACAAAAGTAATAAGTTATATCGATGAACGTCTTGAAAACTTATCGATGGAACAGTTACGAGACTTAGCTCATGCAGCCGCTAATGTTGCAATAGCCAATAAAGATGCTGCATTTAGAAGTAGCGGTCTTATAAGTACAAGAATATTAAAAGCCTATGTAGCGGCTTCTGGATATACCCCAGAAAGTAAATCCGTACCACCCGGATTATTAGGATTAGTTGAGCTTACCTACCAATCAATTGTGGCTAGCGGAATTCACGTAAACCCAGGAGAAAGTTTGCACGATAAAGCCGTACAAGCGACAGCCAACGTATTTGAATTTACGGCAATGGGCAAAAGCGGCCAGAACGCGAGTAAAGCATGGACTGATCAAATAGAACAAGCATTGGAACAAGCAAAAAAAGGTATACCTGAACCCGGAAAAAAAGTGGTCGTTGAACCATCGCCTTTACAAAAAGAAACAAAAGGCTTAACAAAAGAAATTATTAGTTATCTAGAAAATTTAGAAAAATCTAAGGATAAAGCGGATGTAAAAGCAAAAAAAGCCGCCGTTATGTCCATCTATTTAACTTATCTCTCCATAGGCGATCCAAAAATATTACAAGCCGTAAAAATGCAACCAGGTTATCCGGGTTTTCTAGATGCTGAAGGACAAGCATTTAAAAATCGAATTGAAGCTACCCAAGTCAACATGGCGCCTAAAGCACCTAAAGTAGAAGTTGCGCGAGCAGCAGTCGAAGTAAAAGCCGCAGAAGAAAAAAAACCGGTTCAAAGCTTATCAGAAGAGTTAAATGCACTTATTGCTGAAATGAAAACAGTCACGCAAACTGCTAAGAAAGAAAAAGAAAACGAAGAAGAGTTTGTGCGATTCCAAAAAAATACATTAGATCCTTTAGAAGAAAAATATCAAAAGCTAAGTTCAATAATAGAACGTGCTAAAGAAGAAAAAACGCTCGCAAAAGAAGATGAGCCCGTGATTCCAAGATTAGAAGCAGCACATGCGAGTTTAGATGTAGCAATCACTGCCGCGAGAGAAGAATGGGCAAACCCATTAGCTGAAGATTTTGAAGAAGTAAGAAAAGCACCTCGTCTTGATGCTAAGACAAAACAAATTTTAGGTCTTTTTGAGGTATATGCTACCGAACAAGTAGATAGTGATGCTGCGCAAGATAAATTATTTGAAGAGTTAGGAGGTGAAAATTTTTCTGCCGCGGATTTTGACCGTGTTTTTTCAAATGAAAAGCATTTAGGATTAGTTAGTCGAGCGCTTAATATTCGTGAAAATAGTGATCAAGTGTTGGCTCAGGTAAAACAAATACAAAATAATGCAGCTACCAGAGCAGTTTTAGTTGATCAATTTGATAAAGAAATAAAAAAAGCCAAGAAAAATCCTGATACAGAGGCTCTATTAAAAGCTTTTTTATCCTATATTAAAAAACCAGACAAGCCTAGGAGATATAACGAGTTAGATAGTGCCTTATCGAAGCTTCCTGGCTTATCGGACCCTGCATTGAATACACAGCAAAGAGAGGCCATCCTTAAGAAAGCTTTTGCAAATTTAAGTTCTGAGCAAAGAACGTTAATTGAGAAAGCTGCGAAGTTTCATAAAGCCGAATATTTCGTTGATAAGAAAGAGCCTAGTAAAACTACTACTCTTTCTACCAAAATTTCTACGGATATATTAGCGAAATACCCCGCTGAAGCCAAAGCTGAAAAACCTGTTAAACCTACCAAGCAAGAGCAAGCGTTTGCGCAAATTGCAAAAGGAGCGATGGATAACCAAGCATCTTTAGGTAAATCTAAAAATCCATTTGTGGCATCTGTCTTAGGTACTCCTCCTATAGTAGAAAGCAGAAATCAATTAAGAAAATTGGAGAAAGCATTACAAACTGCCAAAAAGAAATATAACGTATCGCCTGCAGATGAGACGTATCAAAAAGCACAAGCTGCCATTCAAACATTAAAAAATAATATTGAAGCTCTAGAAGCTCCAAAAAAAGCTTTCGCACAAGATCAAATAAGAAAATTACAAAATCTCAAAGAAGGAGCTCAAGCTTTGGATGAGAAGGCTGAAATTAAAACCCAAATTAGAACTCAAGCAGCGAATGCGATGAAAAATATCAGAAGCCTTAGAAAATTTGACGCTATTGTTAGCAAAGGCGAGCTTGCTGCCGCGCGTAAAAATATTAAGTCTATTGATAAGAGATATAAAGAAGTTAAGAAAACGCTCAAAAAAGAGATTGAAGCCGCAAGAAAAGAAAGCATGGATGTCGAATTAAGCGAAGCAAAAGTCTCCGCAGAAGCGCCCCCTCCTCCACCGGTATTTGATGATTCAGCTTTAAAGCAGCAATATGAAGACAATATAGGGTATTTAAAAAGTTCTTTTAACAATAAAGATTCTGCAGAGTTAGCGGCATTGAGCGGAGTGTTGCTTTCTGATGCTAAGGAAGTGGCAAAACAAGTAGAGCCAGGGAGTGCAGCAGAAGAAAAAGTAGTCAAACAATGGCTGCTCGACATTAAAGGTCAAGTAAGAGTGCTCGATCAAATTGCGGCACTTAAAGCTCTTGAAAACCGTTCATTGCAAGGTTTCAATGAGGCTCAAAAAGCCGCTCAAAAATATAAAGAGAATCCTAATAAAGAAAATGCTGCAGAGTTAACTCGCATCGAAGAAAAAGCAAAAGACTTAGAATCAGCGACAGAGATGCATAGAGATTTAATTATTGAATATTCAAAGGGAGTTAGGATGGACTCGCGTGAGAAAGATAAATTTGTTCGCAATGTTATAAGACTCCAAGGAAATTGCTCAGTTCATGTCTCGGAAATAGTGAGCG
>JABDEM010000015.1:62-37525 GCA_013287085.1 Gammaproteobacteria bacterium | reverse complement strand
AGTAAAATACTATTCCGCACTATTATTACTGAGCATGGGTCTTTATTTATTAACAGAACGAAGCTATTTAAAAAAACCCGCTGTTTATGCAGGCGTTGCTGTTTTCCTGGTGATTATTATTCCTCATGTATGCTGGCTTTTCTCACATCAATTAGTGACAGCTCATTATGCTTTAGAAAGAATTTCTGCTGATCCTCATTGGTCAAATCATTTTTATTTTCCCTTAAAATTTACTGGGGAACAGCTCGAAGTATTTTTACCCGCTCTAATTTTAGGATTTTTATTTTTAAGAAAATCTTCAACCAAAACTTCTTTATCCGCCGATAATAAAAAATTTCTACTCTTTATGGGCTTAGGGCCTTTTTTACTAACCATCGCACTTTCATTTATTTTAGGCATAAAATTACGCGCTGGCTGGGGCCAGCCTTTACTCATACTTTGGCCGTTAATATTAATTTCTTATTTGCGTCCCCATTTAGAAGCTAAACGATTTTATACTTTTTTTATAGCTACTTTATTATTATTAAGCCTGCTTATTATAAGTTATGCACGAGCTTTAATTAAATCTCCGGAAATTTCTAGCGCAGATTATCCCGGAAAATTAATTGCCAATGAATTAACCCTAGCCTGGCAGCAAAAATATCATACGCCGTTGAAATTTGTAGCCGGACAACGTTGGATTGCAGGCAATATAGCTTTTTATTCTAAAGATAAACCCAGTGTTTACATAGACTGTAATCCTAAAATAAGCCCCTGGATCCATGAAAATAAATTATCACAAATGGGCGCAATTTTTGTTTGGAATCTATCAGACAATACAAATAAAATAACTTATGAGGAAGTCAAACAACGTTTCCCACAAATCTCAGCACAGAATACCGTAAGCTTTGCCTATCACAGAAACTCTAAATTGCCGCCGATAGTGCTTGGAGTAGCGTTTCTACGTCCCGCTTAGTGCTAAAACGCCCAAACGATATACGTACTGAGTTTTTAGCCTCATCAACACTTAAACCCATTGCGCGCAGCACATAAGAAGGCTCAATGCCTTTAGATTGACAGGCGGATCCGGATGAAATCGCCAATTCTGGATTTGATTTCATAAAAGCTTCCGCTGTTATAATAGAAAAACGTAAATTAATAATCGATGGCACCACATGATCAAAATTATTATTTAAAGTAATAGATTTATTTTTAGCTATTTCTGTTAAAAAATAGTCGCGCAATGTACACATTCTTTTTTGTTCTTCTTGCAGTTCTCTGTGCGCAATCATAAAAGCTTCACCCATACCAACCATTTGATGAGTCGCTAAAGTTCCTGAACGCATACCTTGTTCTTGTCCACCCCCATAAATTTGCGGGGCCACTCGTACGCGAGGCTTTCGTCGAATATATAGCGCACCTATTCCTTTGGGCCCATAAGATTTATGCGCACATAGTGAAATTAGATCAATATTTTTTATATCTAACGCTAATTTTCCAATAGATTGTGCGGCATCCACATGGAATAAAATATTTTTTGCAGCGGTAATCTCTGCGATTTTTTCAAGAGGCTGAATAACACCGGTTTCATTATTCACCTGCATAACAGAAACCAAAACTGTATCGTCTCTTAAACTTTGTTTCAAATTTTCTAAATCGATTAAACCATTTTTTTGCGGGGCAAGATAAGTCACCGTCCAGCCTTCTTTTTCCAATTGTTGGCAAGTTTCAAGAACCGAAGGATGTTCGGTTTTCATCGTCACTATATGCTTGCCTTTACTTACGTAAAGCTCTGCTGAACCTCTTATCGCTAAATTATTCGATTCGGTTGCGCCCGAGGTCCAAATAATTTCAGCAGGATCAGCTCCTATTGCTGCAGCCACTTCTCTGCGCGCAACATCCACAGCAGCTTTTGCCTTTTGGCCAAACGCGTGGGTAGAGGCTGGATTACCAAAAACGCTGGTTAAAAAAGGCAGCATTTTTTCTGCCACTCTTTCATCAACAGGCGTTGTTGCCGCATAATCTAAATAAATCATAAGATCTCATTGCATATTCGTTTAGGGCCCGTATTATATAGTTTTTACAGTGAGAAGCGAAGAAAATGCTAGCTGCATTTCGCCCTTTACATGGATTTTTGTTGCTGGGTTTTGCCTATGGCTTATTCCAATGCTGGTATATTCCTTACGCCTCGTTTAGCGCCGATGAGCTTTGGACCGCGTTTCATATTTATCAATATACCGAACATCTGCCCTATCGTGATTTTTTACCTTATAAAACAACGCTTGGGTATTATCTACTGACTTTCCCCTTTTTTTTAAGCCATGATATTTTAAACCCGCTTTTTTATGTACGGGCTGAAATCATGGGAATTAATTTAATTCTATTGGGTCTAGCCTCCTATTGGGCCTGCCGAATTTTTCAGCCCAAAGCCGTGTTATTAACTTTAGCGCTTTTGCTTTCAAGTGAGCTTTTTCTAGCTTATTCGGTTGAAATTAGAGTCGATATGCTGACAAGTTGGTTAGGATTACTTTCAGTCATGGGCATCCTCTCCAATCGCCCTAAACTTGCGGGACTGGCCTTAGGGATTGGTTTTTTAGTTTCACAAAAAGCCTTATGGTTTTGGGCAGCGATTGATTTCGCACTAATAATACAATGGTCATCGAGAAAACAGGCGCTTTTATTAATTAATCTTATAGCCTTAATTACCCTAAGCATTTATGTCCTATTGGCGAGTTATGTGTCTAGCTTTGAAGTCGTCTGGCGCAATATTTTTTATGAAGCTTATTTGCAAACCCTGAGTCACGGCTATAACCTAATTCGTTATGTCTGCTGGCAAACCATCTTACAAAACGGACCTATATTTTTATTTCTTTGGCCTCTTACTTTACTGGGATTTTTTATTAATAAAACCCCGCAACGTTTATTTATATTTTTATTTTCTTCTTTTCTTATTTTACGCCTACTCACTTATCCGCAACCCTTTCCTTATCAAATGGTATTTTTAGCGCCCGCTTTCTTTTTATTATTTTCTGATTTTTTTAGTGAGTGTTTTGCTTTATTTAATAAACCCATCCCGTCAATTCATCCAAAACTATTATTTTGGTTAACTGCCGTCTCAATATTTTGGATACTGGGGATTACCACTAGCTTTGGTTTACTGCGAGGTTATTATTTAGTTGCTCTATTACCGCTAATTTTAGCTTTTAAAATCTCCAAACCCCAACTCCCCGCATTAGGGGTTACTTTTGGAATCATTATTATTTTTACCGGATTGATTTATCCCCTATTGCACTTAACGACTTTAATTAACTTATTTAATGGCCAATATCAGTTTTCAATGATTCGCCTAACCGATCAATTATTAAAACAAGGCGGGGGATATACCGCAGGAACCCCTATTCTTTATAATAAAGACCAATCAATCGTAGGATTAAAAAATTTAATTAATGCTTCCGTGCTTTATATTATTGATCCCAAAAAAACATCCAAAAATGAATTATTTGCTTCGTTAAATATTACCCCGCAAACTCAAGCTGAAATACTGAAAGATTTAGAAAAAAATCCGCCTATGCTCTATATCAACAGCTACCGAATATTGGAGCTTCCCTTTAGTATTAAGCATTTTTTTCATACGCATTATCAGCAATACTCGGGAAGTGTTTATATTTATACGCCACTAAAATCCAAGTTCCCCGAAGTACCCCATAAAGCTAACGATAACTGGGCTCAAATGCTGAAGTTGATCACGCTTTAGTAGATTTTTCTTGATTTCGCCTTTAAATTCAATATGATTGAACTCGGAAGGAATAAATTAATACAACACGGAGATACACATGATTGAACTTTATGGCTCACCTACCCCCAGTGCCTATACAATCGCTATCATGTTAGAAGAAACGAAATTAAATTACCTGGTTTTTCCCATCAAATCCAACATTGAACAATTTGAATTGGAGTTTTTAAATAAAACCACTCCAAGCAATGTGTTCCCGGTAATTGTCGATCGCGAAGGCCCGCAAAACAAACCCTTGGTTATTTTCGAACCTGGCGCAATATTAATGTACCTCGCTGAAAAAAGCGGCATGTTAATGCCAAAGAATCTTTCCAAACGTTTTGATGTTTTACAATGGCTGATATTTGAAAGCTCCAAAATAGGACCTACGCTTGGCAATACTAAGCATTTCAGATACCACGCTCCTGAAGAAGTGGCTTATGCAGTGAAGCGCTTTAACAGTGAAACCAAACGCATGTTTAACATTCTTGAAACTCAACTCACCGAAAATGATTTTCTCGCAGGCGAGTTTTCAATTGCAGATATCGCAGCGTTTCCTTGGATTAAAGAATTTGAACGCTATGAAGTCAAAGCGGATGAAATCCCCAATGTCGTTAAATGGATGGAACGTTTAGGCGAACGTAGTTCCATCAACAAGGGATTGGAAGCTATGGCAAGTTTGAAAGAATAGGATAATGGTTGCTTCTAACCCCCTCTCCTCCTCCCGCATTTTTGCGGGAGGAGAGGGTTGGGGAGAGGAGGGTTAATTCTGCAAGACACTTAAAATTTCGTTCAAAACTGCTTCGGTTTGACAAAGCACCTCATTATTCCAAAATCGCAAAACCTGATATCCCTTGGATCTTAAAAATAACGTGCGTTTTGCATCATAGTGTTTTTGTTCGTTATGGTGTGCTCCATCTAATTCAATGATTACTTTTTCCTTAAGACAAACAAAATCTACTACATAAGGGTAAATTAAATGCTGTCTCCTAAATTTATATCCGTTTAAACGTTTTGCTCTTAGGTAATACCATAAATAGTTTTCTGTATCCATGCTATTTTGTCGTAATTCCTGCACGTAATACTTCATTAATTTTTTCATAGGGATTCCTTTTGATAATAAAATTTTGGTAGAAAAACAAGAAGTAGAACCAGCTAATTTCTTAAAAGATGTGGAGAATAACGAGGAAAGGAGAGAATATAAAAAAATTAAAAAATAATAAAGAGGGTTTTAGCCCTTCTCTTCATCCCCCTTCCTCCAACGTTTACGTTGGAGGAAGGGGCTAGGGGAAGGAGGCTTCATACTAAGCTGAACCCTCCTCTCCCCAACCCTCTCCTCCCGCTAAAGCGGGGAGGAGAGGGAGTTAAGAGCAATAATTATACCCATTTACCAGAAGCTAATACGCTTTAGCGGGAAGAACACGATTTTTCAATAGCGCCCAAAATACCGCGCAGAATATTGACCTCTCTTTTATCCAATTCTGCGCGGTAAAACAATCTTCTTAAACGCGCCATTAATTGTTTAGGCGCTTTAGGATTTAAAAATTCTATCTGAATCATCACGCGTTCTAAGTGCTCATAAAAACCTTCTAATTCTTCAGAACTTGCGTAATCACAATCTTTGAGTACTGGCACTGGCGCACTTTCATGTATCACTCTCAATTCATACGCTAACACTTGTACTGCTGAGGCTAAATTTAAAGAGCAATAAATAGAGTCAGCGGGAATTTGAATATGATACTGACATTGATGTAGCTCTTCGTTAGTTAAGCCAGTCTGTTCACGACCAAAGACAATCGCGATATTGGTTTTCTGAGCTTGTTCTTTTATCTTAGTTGCACATTCTCGAGGGGAGATCACAGGCCAAGAAATTGCTCGGGATCTTGAACTCGTTCCAAAGACCAAATGGCAATCCGCAATCGCTTCAGCCAGCGTTTCAACCACCCTCGCCTGTTCTAGGACGTCTGTCGCACCGGAGGCCATTTCAGTGGCTTTATCATGGGGAAATAACTTAGGGGCGACCAAATAAAGGTTTTTAAGGCCCATGGTTTTCATCGCCCGAGCGGATGACCCAATATTTCCTGGATGGGAGGTATTAACTAGAACTATTCGTACATTTTCCATCATAATCTCTTCTCTTTAACCAGTAATCCGGCTATCCTATGCTCTCTTTTAACCACTGTTCATTTAAAATACTATGCAAGAACCCTTAATCAATATTGCGACCCAAGCGGCTAGAGCCGCGGGCAACATTATCATCCGCGCCATGGATCGTCTAGATACCGTTAAGGTTTCGGAAAAAAATCCTAATGATTTTGTCTCAGAAATCGATCAAAGCGCTGAAAAAGAAATTATTACTATCATTCGTAAAGCCTACCCTAATCATGCTATTTTGGCAGAAGAAAGTGGCGAAACAGATGGCAGTGATTATACCTGGGTTATTGATCCTTTAGATGGCACCCGCAATTTTATTCATGGTTTTCCTCATTTTGCTGTTTCCATTGGCATTATGCGCAAAGGCCATATTGAACATGGGGTGGTTTATGACCCAGTACGACAAGACTTATTTGTCGCAACGCGCGGTAAAGGCGCTAAATTAAATGATCGACGTATACGCGTAAGCCCTAACAACCAATTAGAAAAATGTTTATTAGCCACCGGCTTTCCTTATAGACATTCCGAAGAACATCAAAAAGCTTATCTCGAGTGCTTACAAACCTTAATTCCTATCTGTGGGGATGTTAGAAGAACAGGCTCTGCTGCTTTGGATTTATCTTATGTAGCCAGCGGTCGTTTAGATGGTTTTTGGGAATTAAAATTATCCCCTTGGGATATCGCAGCCGGCGCTTTATTAGTAAAAGAAGCCGGTGGCATAGTGTGTGATGTGGATGGCGGTGATGATTATATGCAAAGCGGGAATATCATTGCGGGAAATCCTAAGATTTTAAAGCAATTACTTAAAGTAGTTCGACCGCATTTGGGGAAATTACCTCGGACGCCTTGAAGAAGGTTTTCTCTCCTCTAACTTCGGAGCATTCGCCGCTTCGATTTTCTTTGGTAGCTCTTGCTTAACCTTAGGTTCTTTATGGGGTCCACGACGATAAAGCTGGGTTGCACCAACCGGTGGTTTTTTTACGGCTTTTAATGCATCCCTAAGCTCTTGCGCACTGCCTGGAGTTTGATTGATGGCATCTGCTGAAGCTTTGAGAATCCCTGCTAAGGCGCTAATATATTTTATATCAGCAGTCGGAGTATTTAATAAATTCATCACTAGAGTTTGCGCTTCTTTATAGACTGTTTGAGCTAACTTATCCTTCGGCTTAGACTCCGCGGTAATAGCTAAGGTATTAATACCTTCCAATAATTGATCCATAGCAGTCAACGATACAAAAACAGGACCTTTTTTTGGTTCGTCTAATTTTTCTAATATTTGGCCTCTAAAAAACTTCGTCGCTGCAGCTGTTAAGTCTAAGTTCTTAATTTCGCTAATAGTAGTAGAAAATCTTTTTAACAACGCTTCATCGGCTTGAATTTTATTGATTTCATCTTTATAGACACTCAATGCACTTTGCCAGCTTGTAGTTGCTTGCTTGATCCTTTCAATGTCTTCTATTTTAAGAGGAGGCTCTCTATTTAAAGCCTCTCTTAACTCCCTGTGACTTTTATTCGTTTTCATTTCTGCCAATCTATATTGCTCTTCCAAAAGTCTTTCGTTTTCCTCTTGTGGTGGTCCAGCTCTGTGTAACATGATCTGCTGCGTAAAATCGCCGGATACTAATAATAGATTATCTAATTCTTTTAAATATTCGCTACTCATTCCAACAAGATTTCCACCTTTAAATTTTTGCAGTGCCGAACAAAAATTAATAAATTTTTCGCTACTATCCGGCTGGTCTACATATTCTCGAGAGGTATGTGCAAGTAACTTAGCTTCTGCTTCCAGATTATTTTCAACAATTACATCCAAGTGATTTTCCAAGTTTTTAATGACGGGACTTTCAGCATTTTTTGTTTCTGCTAGCAAATCAAATAAGGCAATGTTGCCTGCAGGAGCAGAATGCTCTTTTTCCAACGCTTTAACAGCTGCTTTAAATAAATAAGGCTGATCTTTTAAGGCATAAACTTCTTTAGCTGCTACCATTGCCTGATGGTATTGCGACACATCGATTGCAGGGTTTACAAAAATATTAAACTGCAATTGTTCTACTTTTGCTAATAACTCATTTAACGGTTCTGAGTTTGCAAATTCGGGGGTCTGCATAAGTTTTCTAAATTCAATTAAATCTAAATTAAATTGATTAACCTGCCCTAATTGATAATCGATAAGCATACCCATGGTTGGCCCAAGTGCAATTGCACCCATCGGAAATATCACAGCGCTCAATATTTGTTGACGCATCATCTCGGGCGAAAATTCTTTTTCTAAACGTTCAAAAGCACCTGGCGATTGCATATTAATATAATCTTTAACCCAAGGGCGTAAATTTCCCGCCGAGTCATACGCCAGTTCAGAAGATTTTTTAAATAAATCGATTAAAACAGCACCAACAGCATCTTGTTTAGTCTCTGATAACTTTAATCCTTCCATCACCCAAGGTTGCAATTGCCCTTGATCATTAAAAAGCGATTGACCTCTATGGGCTTGAGCATTGGTAGAAATTGTTGGTAATTCATTAATCGTGATAAGAATTCCCATCACCACGGCTTGGGCTTTTTCTTGAGATTCTGCTAAATGACCAGCCACGGATGCTTCTGCCATCATACGCCCAAGTGAGCTTGCTCCTTTGCCATGTAATGCATTATCAATTTGTTTCTTATCATTCGGATTAAATTTGAAACGACTTTCCATAAAAGCCAATGTATAAGACTGATCAGCTGCATATAAATTTTTTATTTGATTAACTAGCGCATCAGCTCTGCCTATATTTTCCTTAAGTTGGGTCAAAGCTAAGGGACTTGCATGGCCGGAAGAAATCGCTTCAAGACCTAAGTCAATTTGTTGTTTTAACGCTTTATATTCAGGCGTTCGAATACCAATAGCATTTGCCTCTTTAATGGTTGCTTCAAGATTAAGTGATTGCATTTTATTGCGTAAATCCTCAATCGTAACATCTGATTTTTGATCTAGCGAAGGGACCACTTGACTCATCAATTTTTCGTGTTTTTCATTGAGCAAGGGCGCAGCTTGTAACAACTGCTGAATTTCTTTTAACTTCTTATCGATTTCACCGTCATTTTTTTCGACATTGATTTCTGCTATTTCTCTCTTTAATCTCAACGCCACATCAATATTGGGCTGATAAGAAAGTGCTTCAATTTTTTCAATTAATTCTTCAACCGCCACTCTAAGACGCACTAATTTTTCCAATTGTTGTTTATGTTCTGTGACCCGCTCTTGTAATTGAGCCATGTTTTCCGGATTTTTAATTGTTTTATTAAATTCAGTTACGACGGTTTCTAAGTATTTTAGTTCACTAGAAAAATGAGGAGATCCTTTTAAGGCGAGCACTTGCTCGGTTAGACTTAAAATAGCTGCAAAACTTCCGGAATTGATACAAGGATTTTTTTGCAACTTTTTATAAAAATCTTCTGATAACTCTTCTAACCGTTCAAAAGCAGGGCCATGTAAATCCGCACCAACAGCTTTTTTAAATTTAACATAAGATGCTACAAAACGGTCATTCAGCAATGCTTGGCTGCCAATAAGCGTATTTACAAAGCCTTTAAATTGACCGCCTTTTTCATATTTATCAGGCATTGTTCCGGCAGACATTTGCACGAGCAACGCTGCCATCAGCTGTGAATGAACCACTTCTTTTCCTAATGCGCTAATGGCCAGGTCTATATTTGTTTTCCCATATTTTTGATAAACCCAAGGACGAAGCTCACCCTGATCAAAAAGAACCGATTGAGCCCTGGAAAACGAGGATTGAATGAATTTTTCAAGTTTCATTCTTTGATTCTTAGTAACGCCTTTAAAATTAGGCTCTGGCTCTCTATCTAATCTTGGATCTGGATTAAATTTAACTTCTGAGCTCAAATGACCTTTTTCATCAAAGACTGAAAAAAACTCATGTTGTAGTTTTAAATTTGCTGCAGGATAATCGGGGAAATTTTCAATATCAGAAATATTTTTTCCATAAAAGTCATCATAAAAATCCGTTGTATCTTTTATTAAACTGCTGGTCGCCACGGCAGAATTCAGTGATCGACTAAAACTTCCGGGCTTTAAAAGATCGACTTTTCGAACTTGCTCTACATCCATGGCTAGGTATTTATCAATTCTTTCTTCTTCTAGTTTTTGTTTTAAAGTTATTAATTTTTCGCCTGGTGTATAACGCGCATGGCCCAAGATATTTATTTTATCGACGGCTGTTTTATAATCCGTAATCAATGTCGGAAAAGGTTCTGACAAACGCAATAATAGGCTGTCTACGGGAATGCCCGGAGGAGGACTAAGCTCAGTGAGAATTTGTTCCATAATTTCTGAAGCTTTAGATTGCGTTGTAATACCTGCAGCTTGTAAAGTCGCTTTCAGATTGGGATCTTTTAACATTACAGCTATGTGTTTCAAAATTTGTGTCTGCAAATTTTTGGCTTGTTTTTTATATAAATCTTCAGTTCTTTTGACGAGAGCGTCTGCTTTCTTTTCTTTTGCCGCTTCTTTTACAGCGTTTACATCCGGTTTTGAAATTTTCATGGCTTTCATTAAGACTTGTGGCATTTCTCTGGCAATTTTTTTAGAGACAATATCACCCCCATGTCCATCAAATATTCCTAAAGTAATAGGTCTATCCACTTCTGCAACCATAACGGAAATATTATCTGCTGATCCCTGTTGATAAGCCTCATTCATTAAATCTTGTGCAATCGCACTAGGAGAGGCGCCGGCATTGGCTTTAGCTGCGACTAATGCACCAATTTTTGCTTCATCTAAATTTCTTTCTGTTAAACCATCACAAGCTGCAACCACAAAAGCTCTGCCGCCCGGCGGAATAAGTATAGTCTCTTCAGTAATTTCTGGATCACGTGATAAACCTTTTGCTTCAATTCCGCCTATATCTCTGGTAACAGCAACCCCACCACCACCTTGGGCTATTACCCGGCCGTGCATAAAAAACCCTTTTTCATTTTCTACTCTTTCTTTTTCTTCAGGGTTATCGCTATTATGTAGCTTATTAACTAATGTTGCCTGAGTGACATTCCCGTCTTTATCTAAAATAATTACAAAAGCTGTACTGTCGCCAATATTACCATTGGATATTCTTAAATTTTTACTTCCATCTTTTTGTTCTTCAGTCCACGCTGTTGTTAGATTGACAGTTGACCCTACAAATCCTGAATCTTTTACGGTTTCTTGCAGGCTCGCTATAGCCTCCATCTGTACTTTTTTTCTTTCTTCCGGATGAAGTTTTGCTAGCAATTCAGCGTTGGATCGATCGACTAAAACAGCATCTTCTTGATAAGGTCTTTGACCTCGCACCTCAACCACACCCACTCCCGATACGGTTTCTATACGATCTGAAGGGTGACCGAAATTTCGTTCTACCAATTTTACATATTGATTGCCTTTCACCTCTAGATCTATATGATTATCGAAGTGATTTTTTGCTGCTAGGCAAAAGGCTAATAAGTCTTTCCGGGTTTCATTCTTAAAGCGAGCTTTAATAAACTTTTCAAATTCTTCTATTTTCCTGGTATCTCCACTGACGATTTGTCTAGCATACGCGGCTGCTTTTTCTAAATTATCTTCGAGCTTTTTATCTTTGCGACCATCCACGGCCTTAATTATAAGATCGAATTCTGCATCCCTAATTGCATCAACCGCATCCCATAATTGATCGCCAGCGGGTATGCGCTTTTGGTTGAGTAAATCAGTCAATTCTGCTAATTGATCACCTACAGGCATAGCTCCCCCTAATTTTGCATATATTAAAAGTATAGGCGTGAATCTAGGTTTTTGGGGCGCGCAGAAAAATTTAAATAATTTTTAAAAACAATAAGTTAGGAGGGATTAAGGTCTATCGTCTAAGACTTCTTTGGTGGGGGGTAATAAGTTCTGGCGATTAAGGCCTAAGGCTAATGCTAAAGAGCCTGCGACATAAATCGATGAATAAGTTCCAACAACGATACCAATAATTAAGGCAAGTGCAAATCCGTGTAACATACTTCCGCCTAAGAAAAATAAAGCTAACACTACAACCAAAGTCACCATAGAAGTAATAATCGTTCTTGATAAAGTTTGGTTGGTTGCTTGATTGACTACCTCGATAGGCGTTGATTTGCGCAACTTACGAAAGTTTTCACGCACTCTATCAAAAATGACGATCGTATCATTTAAAGAATAACCTATAACAGTTAACACAGCAGCTAGTGCAATCAAATTAAATTCAATATGAAAAAATGAAAAAATTCCCAAGATCATAATAGGATCATGAATCAATGCAACCGTAGATCCCACGGAAAATCTAAAATCAAAACGAAAAGCGATATAAATCATGGTGCCTAATAAAGCAATCACGATAGCAAGCGCGCCTTTGGTGGCGAGTTCTTGTCCTACTTGCGGGCCTATATAATCTACTTGTTGGACTTTTGCATCCGGTACAATTTTTTCAATTTCTTCTTTGCTGATCGTGGTTGGGTTTTTCTTATCTTTAGGCGCTAAAGTCACTAATACATCTTTAGAAGTTCCGTAATTTTGTACTACTGCTTCAGGAAAACCGTTCTTAGCTAAATTTTCTCGAATTTGATTTAAATTCGCCTCTTGTGGGAAATTTAATTGAATTTGCGTTCCGCCGGTAAAATCCAATCCCCAATTTAAGCCATTATAAATTAATGACGCAATGGATAATAAAAACAATATCGTAGAGAGCACTGCCGCCGCTTTACGCTTAGACATAAAATCAATATTGGTATTTTGTTTGAAAAATTCCATCTAAGCTTCCTCTACAAACCAATCGAAATAGTTTTTACTGGACGAGCACCGTAAATCCAATTTACCAAAGCACGTGTGCCTGTGATTGCAGTAAACATTGAAGTGACTAAACCCACCGTTAATGTGACAGCAAAGTTTTTCACTGTACCTGAGCCTAAACCAAATAAAATCACCGCCACAATTAAAGTCGTCATATTCGCATCGACAATAGTTGTAAACGCGCGTTGATATCCTACATGAATAGCTGATTGCACACCTTGGCCTAAACGCAATTCTTCACGAATACGCTCAAAAATTAATACGTTGGCATCAACCGCCATACCTACGGTTAATACGATACCTGCGATACCAGGCAAAGTAATAGTTGCGCCTAATAAAGATAAAATAGCCACAATTAAAACTAAATTCATAATGAGTGCAATATCTGCGATTAACCCCATCAAGCTATAATAAAGCGCCATGAAGATAACCACTAATGCAGCACCCACTTCAACGGACATGACGCCCATGTGAATATTTTGCTTACCTAAGCTTGGACCCACGGTTCGTTCTTCTAAATAAGTCACTGTCGCAGGAAGCGCACCCGCACGTAGTAATAATGCTAGAGTTCTCGCTTCTTCAGGGCTAGCTAATCCTGTAGTTTGAAAAGTGTTGGGCAATGCAGATTGAATTGTTGCCACACTAATCACATGTCTTTCAGTTTCATAACTAATAACTTTTTGTCCGTTTACCTCTTTAATTGTTGATTTAACTTCAACAAATAAAACCGCCATCGGTTTACCTACATTTTCAGCCGTAGTCTTAGTAAATAAAGCCTCCCCTCCGCCACCTAAACGCACACTCACTTCGGGTCGACCGTTTTCATCGTAACCTGATGTTGCATTAGTAATAGATGAACCACGTAAAATAATTTGATTTTTTAATAAAACAGGTTGGTCATGATACATATATAACTTAGTATCCGGTGGAACAATACCGCCCATCGCCATACGGGGATCATGATCGGTATCGACGATGTGATATTCTAAAGTCGCTGTTTTACCTAAAATATTTTTCGCTTGTGTCGTATCTTGAATACCCGGTAAATCAATGGCAACACGGGTCGTTCCTTGTTTTTGCACAACGGCTTCAGATACCCCTAATTCATTCACGCGATTACGTAAAGTATTCATGGTTTGATCTAAAATATCTTCACGGGCTTGATACAAAGATTGCGGGGATAAAATACCTTGCAAGCTTAATTGCTTTGCATTTTTGGTCCAGGCAAATTCAGAAACTTTTTGGCTTAATACACTATAAGCATTATTTAAAGTCTCTTCGTCTCTAAATTTTAAAACTAAACTATCGGTTCCTTGACGAATAATTTCAGAATAACGAATGCGCTCCGTACGTAACACTTGGCCTATATTACTAATATCGCCTTCAATTCTTTGTTTTAATACCGTATCGACATCGACTTGCATTAAGAAATGCACCCCACCGCGCAAATCTAAACCTAATTTCATGGGAGCGGCATTAATGGATTTCAACCAGTTTGGCGTAGAAGGCGCAAGATTTAAGGCTACTAAATAATCATTACCTAAAGCTTGCTGGATGGCTTCACGCGCTTTTAATTGCACATCATTGGAAGAAAATCGAACTAATAGATGCTGGTTTTGTTTTTCTATGGGTTTATGATCAATTTGTGCCCCTTGTAAGGCTTTATCAATCACATTCATAGTATCTTGATTTAAAGAAATAGCAGCACTGGTTCCTGAAATCTGTACCGCGGGATCTTCGGGAAATAAATTAGGCGCGGCATAAATAAAACCCAACACCATGACCAAAACTACTAATAGATTTTTCCACCAAGGGAAACGATTCAACACCATAACGTATTATCTTCCATGTTCTTATGTAGCTGATTTAAGAGTGCCTTTAGGTAATGCACCGACTATTGAACCTTTTTGCATCGTAATTTCAACCGTATCATTCAAAGCAATCACTACATATTGGTCAGTCACTTTAGTGATTTTGCCTAAAATTCCACCAGCTGTGATTACTTCATCGCCTTTAGTCAAAGAATTTAACAAATTGCGTTGTTCTTTAGCGCGCTTGCTTTGTGGGCGCCAAATCATGAAATACATAAAGAGTACAAATACGGCAAACATTAACATCAGTGACATACCGCCGCCTTGTTGTGGCGCTGCTGCAGCATCGGCATAAGCGGGAGTGATAACAGCGTTCAATAATGAATCAATTATTGCCATGGTCTTATTCCATCTTAGTTAAAATTCAGGTTAGCATTGTACGGTGGCTGTTGCTTTAATTCAATCATCCCGTCCAAATCTCTGACAAAAGCTCTATCCGATGAATAATGGCGAATTATTCCTTCAGGATAAACACGTCGAAAGCGAAAATCATTAAAAGGATCTTTACCATGAAATTGAAAATAATGATCATCAATTTTTAATATAATGCCGCCTTTTGGATTCCAAATAAATTTACATTCTTTTTTTAATTCTAATTCATGCAGTTTTTCACACAGTTCTAAAACTTTTTCGGGCTCGATGGCATTTAATAATAAGAGAGAGCCAAAAACTCCTAAAGAATAAGAATATTTTTTAAGATATTCTTGTTGTTGCCACAACAATTCCGGCAATAAAGAATCTGCTTCTAGATAAAGCGCTGATTTAATGACAGCCTTAATCATATCTTCATCACTTGCA
Source organism: Gammaproteobacteria bacterium (assembly GCA_013287085.1). GTDB lineage: Bacteria > Pseudomonadota > Gammaproteobacteria > DSM-16500 > DSM-16500 > JABDEM01. The sequence goes on along the minus strand of JABDEM010000015.1, from coordinate 22,131 downwards.
GGGGTATGTCTTTTTGCAAATGAACGTAATAATTTTAAATATTCTTCTAAGTTTTTAAATAAATCGATTACACCAATTAAAGCATATTCTCTATTGGCTGGGATGGATCTTGTTTCTCTAAGGGAAAACTCATAAGTGATATAATAAAAAGCGCCTACTAAAGTTGAAAGAGTATCATTGTCTTTCTTATAAACAGCTAGAAAAAAATTATTGGCCATATCACTTAATCTTGTGCTTACATGGGTTACTTTACGGCCGGTAACTTCTCGAATCTTCTCAGCAAAAAAATGATGCATTTTAAAAAGCTCTAGCGCATAAAATCGATAAAAAAAGATACTATCTTTATGAACTCTCTCATCATGTGCATAACTATAACTTAAGGGATAGGCATTAATATCAAAATGATGAATCTGTTGTTTAACGGGAATTCCAGGATAAACTAAACCCATAGGTCGTTTGCCAATTTCAGACATACTGCTAATCCACGCTGAAATATCGCCAAACATAGGAACTCTCTGCACGAGGCGATTAGGATTTTGTCCCGTTATCGCTGTTAGCCAAAGATCATTAAGCTCACAGCGCACAATAAAAAATTTATACTCACCGTTAATATAAAATGGCGTTAAAGTCTGCGAACCTAACACAGAAATAACAGAGGCTACGAATAAACGGGTCCCTTCTAAAGGATGGTCTTTTACATACTTTGTCATATCAGACAAAAATACCGCTAAGTTTTCACGAAACTCTCCATGAAATTCCAATTCATCTGCGATGGCACTTAAATAATTGATTAAATAACCTCTCGTTATATAAGACTTAAGGCCTCTGTCTATAATTCTATTAACAATTTGCGCAGCCATGTGAATAGCTTGATTAACATCGTAACTGCCATGTAATAAATAATTTTCTTTTTCAGGCAGTGTTTCTAAAAATTTTTTAATTCTACTTTCTATTTCAACGCGTTCTGGTCCATAGATAGACCACAGGGGATGCGGCAAAGTATTCGTTAAATACTCATAAAACATATTTCCCGTTTTGGTAAGTTTTCCTTTCTTATGAATAGCATCGAATTGTTTTGGGTTATAGGGAAACTCTACAAAAGTCGCTGCCTCAAAAAAGATTGAGATCATTTTATTAGCGCTAATGCGCTGATTTAAAAATGCTTCCAGCGCCCAAGGTCTTACATCTATGCCTTGGGCTAAATAATTTATATATAAACCCTGATGGACAGTATCTTTTTCTGGAAATAATTTTTCCCAGCCGCTTTCATAAAATAAAACCGGGGTTTCTTTAAAATTGACGGCATGAAAAAGTGCGGCTATTTGTTCTTCGAAATTTCGGGATAAAGGCAGTTCAAAATCATCTTTTTTTTCTTCTTTAATCGGTAACAGATGATTTTTTTGTACTAGCGTATGAGCGGATTTCATGGGGCTGCGGCGCCATAACTTCTAGACGCAGCGTCACTAGATTTTAGTAAGCCCGTTCTTTCCGTTGATCTTGTTACGCTCATATTTAGCGCGGGAAGAGCAGCGGCACTGTTTTTTGTTCTTAAATTTTTCAAATCTGCTTGCAGTTGAGTTAACAAAGGATTGAGAAGGTCCTCAACTTCTTTGTAGGTTGTTTCATTAGGTACAATATTTCGAAAAAGAGAAGCATCCTGTTGATAGCTAAATTCATCTTTTAATTCTTGTAACTTTTGCTGAAGAGAGGCAGGGATAATTTTATCGTCAAATCGACTTTCTTCATCCGCATGGAACCATATCCCCGTCCATACCCCTTCGTGTTTTACAATCCAATGTGCTAAACCGACCATAAGAAATGCAAGAAGGATAAGGATTAACCAGCTTTCAATATCCTGAAACCAATCTGCAACATGCGAATAAGAATAGGGTTTTTCAATATAGTCATAGGAATTTGTGAGAGGATTATATAGGGTGCCCACATTAATACCTTGTCTTTGTTCGGTAAAAATGTTTTCACCGATTCCAGTTCCTATGAAATCTAGTAAAGCTACAATCACACCATTAGACGGAGAAAGTACTCCTGTTATGCGCTCTCGATACCATTTTTTAGACTCTTTAAGTAAGTCTTGAAATTGTTTTAACCTCAACATTTCTTGGCTTCTTAACGTTATTAAAGCCGGTATGTTTACCTTGGACTCTTCTTCCGCTGCCCTTGCAGAAATTGTTGCCAGTGTGGTTTTATATTCTTGCTCAGCCTCTTGTTGCGTAGTTTGTTGGGTTCCTTTAAATTCCTCTTGTATTTCTGCTTCCTCTTGCGCAAGCCTTGCTCTTGCTGCTTCCAATCGTCGCTGTTTTTCTGCTTCAACTGCTGCAAGTCTTCTTCGCTTTTCTACTTCCGCTGCTTGTTGTTCACCTGCCTTTTGTCGGGAAATAGCAACCGCGTGTTCCCCTACACTTGCTAATCGAGCTTCAAGTGCCGCAACTTCTTTTTTGCTTTCCTCATCTATTTTCGCGCATAAGGCTCGTTCGTTGGGCTGTAAATACTCCAAAATAATCGTACGGGTATCCGCCTTGGTTATGAGTGCCCATATATCTCTGGTTGCTGCCATATAACTATGCCTCGTTTTGGTGTTTTTTAGTTGCGTGTATTTTATGGGGTTGCAGCGCCATAACTTCTAGACGCAGCGGCACTTCGTAAACTTGTGCTTTCAGTTGCACTCGAAGAGGAAGTTGCTGCTGAACTTGAACTCATACCAACTGCTCGAAGCGTATGAGCGCTATTCATCAGTTTTATTTTATCTAAGTCTGCATTCAATTGAACTATCAAGGGGCTTATAAGCGCTTCAATTTCACTGTAGGTGATTGTTTCTGGTTGAATGTCATCAAAAGGAGAGGCTTCTTCTGTAGATGCAAATTTGGCAATTAGCGCTGTTAACTCTTCTTGAAGTTCTGCATTAAGCAAACAATCACCAAATCTCTCTAGCCCACCAAAAGCAAAATAAAGCCCGTCCCAGGGGGCATTGTCCTTTTTGCAACATCTTTGAAGACAACCCAACTCACAGGAAGCTACGGAAAGCATTGCAAAAACTATAAACATAATGAAACGGATATTCCTCTTTAGATGATCGTCATCAACACTCCAATCTACAGAATAACCTACTGTAATAGCCAAAGGGAAGAACGCCAGGGCTAATATAAAAAGGTTATCAGAATCTAATACGGGACCTTTAATACGACCCCTATAAAACTTTTTTGATGCAAGTAATTTTTTATTAAATTCAGCTAAGTGATGGAGTCTGTCACGACATGCAATTACTAAGAGAGAGTGATCTAATTTTTGTTCCCCCAATGTATGTTTGCTATCCAGCTCCGCTGATCGCTGATTCAATTGTTGCTGAAGCCCTTGTGCTCTTGTAGCATATTCTTTTTGTTGTCTTTCTATAAGTTCTCTAAGTTCCTTTTGCTGCTCTTTTTCAAGTAATGATAGAGTCTCATCAGTATCCTGTTTAGCTTCCTCCTTCTGCTTTTGTTTATCTTTATCAAGTTGGATGCGTCTTTGAAGTTGTAAAGCGATTAAGTCCTCTAATTCTTTAATTCCGGCCGCCATTGAAGGATCACGCGCCATCATTTTTCGAGTTGCAGGGTCTGAATATTGCAGTATCAATGTTCGTATATCACCAACACAGATTTCTTCCCAATCAAAGGTTTTGAGTTTTCTGTTACTTGCTGCCATAGGACCTGCCTCGTTTTCGTATTTTAGTGGTGGGTATTTTACTATAAAAATAGCCGGATTGGCACTATTTTATACAGTTTAAAGTGGTTGAATAATCAAGCGCTTAAGATAAACATGGCATCGCCATAGCTAAAAAAGCGATATTTTTCTCTTACTGCTTCATGATAAGCCCGCATTAAATTTTCATAGCCGCCAAAAGCGCACACTAGCATTAATAATGTGGATTCAGGTAAATGAAAATTGGTAATTAACGCATCTACACAATTAAATTTAAAGCCGGGATAAATAAATATTTGGGTATCGCCTTTAAAAGGTTTAATTTCACCACTTTCTGAAGCGGTTTCAAGTGCGCGTGCTGACGTTGTCCCAACCGCTATCACTCGCCCGCCGCGTGATTTTGTGGTTTTAATTTTTTCGCACAAATCTTCACTCACTTCTAAATATTCAGCATGCATATGATGCTCTAAAATATTTTCGGTGCGCACAGGAAGAAACGTTCCTGATCCTACATGCAGAGTTAAATAAGCCGTTTGTGCTTTTATTTGCTGCATAATTTTATTATCAAAATGTAATCCCGCAGTTGGTGCTGCAACGGAACCTTTAGGATCTGCATAAATCGTTTGATAGCGTTCAATATCTGACTCTTCAGGATTTCGATTCATATAAGGCGGTAGTGGAATTTCGCCTAATTCTTCGATAATTTCTAAAACAGGACGAGGATCAAGGCAACGTAATTCAAACAGATCATTGACTCGTGCAAGCATTTCAAAATGAATATTTTTATTAAAAATTATTTGACTGCCGGGCTTAGGGCTTTTGCTGGCACGCACATGAGATAAAACCCTATGATCATCTAAGATGCGCTCAACTAACATTTCAATTTTGCCACCGGTATCTTTTTCGCCTCTTAAACGCGCGGGGATTACTTTGGTGTTATTGAAAATGAGTAAATCATTTTCGTTAATTAGAGTTGGTAAATCAGTAAATAAACCATGCGTTAGTTTATCGCCGGTAACTTGCATAAGGCGGCTGGCACTGCGCTCTTTTAAGGGGTAGCTCGCAATGAGTTCTTCGGGTAAATCATAATGAAAATCAGTTAGTTTCATAGGGCGCAAATAATACCATAAAGTTCTAAAAATAACCTCTAAACCGGAAAAACCTTGTTTTTTCGTTGCTTGGACCGAAAAAACATGGAAAATCCGGTTTAAGAAACTTAATTTATTTAAGAGCAAATAAAATGACCCTAATCCGCACCCTAAGCTGTATTTTTCTATTCATGATACTAACCCCTTTATCGTATGCGAAATCTTACATTACAGAATGTCCCGCTGATACCAAATGTCTGCTGTCAGCAGATACTGATACAGAAATTCATGGTCTAACGGGTGAAGTTTATCAATGTGAAGCGCGCGAAAACAATGAAAGTTTAGATATAGATTTTTATGGAACTTCGGCGGATGTAATGCATACTCATTTACAATCCGGACAACGCGTCTCTCCGCAATTTACTTTTAATGAAGATGGGTTTATTAAGATTCATTCATTCCATGTTCATCCGGAGGGAGATGCTATTAACGCAGAAGCGTATGCGGTTTGTAATAAGATTTATTTGTAAAACCCCAACTCTGTCTCCCCGCACTTATTCTCTCACCTGTCACCCCGCACTTGTTGCGGGGTGACAGCGTTGGGGTTTATGCGGGAAGAGAGGAAATTTGTTTACACCAACGAAATTCGACACATATCTATCAACCCACTAGGAAACATCCCTAAAAACAATGCCGCAGCACTATTCACACTGACTGCCGTCATTAACCCCATTCGAATTTTAATACGCGTGCCAATAAATTCATTTTTAGGTTCTTCGAAATACATGAGTTTTACTATACGTAAATAATAGTAAGCGCCTATGATTGCAAATAATAACGCTAATGCAGCAAGCCAAACGTAATGGGCTCTGACTAAGGCTTCTAATAAGCCTAGTTTTGCAAAGAATCCGACCGTGGGTGGAACACCTGCCATGGAGAACATTAATAACAACATCATAAAAGCAAGCCAGGGATTTCTGGCATTTAAGCCTTGGTAATCTTCTAGTTTTTCAAATTCTGTGCCGTGTTTGCTTAAGATGGCAATAATGGCGAATGCACCGGCTGCGACTAATACGTAGGTTGAAATATAAAACATTGCCGCAGAGTAACCTTGGGCATCATAAGGGCCTGCGATTAAACCCAATAAGGCGTAACCCATATGGGCAATCGATGAATAAGCTAACATACGTTTGATGTTAGTTTGTGCGATCGCAAGGACGTTACCTGTGAACATAGATAAGAGTGCAACTGCTACTAAGACATGATCCCAGGAAATGGTAAGCTTGGCAAAGCTTCCACTAAAATTCTAAAAGTAATGGTGATCGCTGCAATTTTTGGAGCGCTTGCGATAAATAAAGTGGTGCAAGTTGGTGCGCCATCATACACATCCGGTACCCACATATGAAATGGCACGGCGCCTAGTTTAAATAATAATCCGGCTAAAATAAAAATCAAACCTAATAGAGCCACTTTGTTTGGGGCGCCGGTTGCTAATAATTGTTGTATGCCATGTAACTCAATAGATCCACTGGCGCCATAGACTAGAGAAATACCATAGAGTAATAAGCCCGATGCCATTGCACCCATCACAAAATATTTCATCGCGGCTTCTGTCGCTAAACGAGAATCTTTTTCCATGGCAACCATGGCATAAAGCGGCATAGTTAATAATTCTAAGCCTAAATAAATGGTTAACAAAGTATAGCCTGATGACATCACCATCATGCCTAAGACTGAGAATAATCCTAAAATATAATAATCACCGCGAGAAATATCGCGCTCTTTTAGATAGTCACGCGCGTACATAAATGCAAACATACTGACGGCTAATACAAATAATTTAGTCAGCAGCGCTAGTTTGTCTAACATATAATTATTATTAAACGTCAAAATAGCGTGTGAAAAAACTCTATACTGCATAGCCACAAAACAAAACGCAGCTAATAAAGTCAGCTGCACTAAAGCATAAGTAAATCCGCGATAACCCGTTCTGACACTGACATCAAATACTAAAATAATACACGCCATGCCCAGAATAACAAACTCTGGCAACGCGGCTGAAAAAAATGGCATCGTCATCATCATGAACCTAGTCCTGCTAAACTGACATTTAAAATATGACTCACGGTAGGCTGTAATAAATTGAGCACTGGTTTAGGATAAAGACCTAACCACATCACACCTATCGCAAGTAACGTATAATTGGTAATTTCAAGCCAAGTTAAATCTTTCATCACAGCTACGTGATCACTAACAACCGGTCCAAAAAAGACGCGCTTGTACATCCATAAACTATAAGAAGCCGCTAAAATTAAAGTGAGGGATGCAATTAAAGCCACACCAAAATGCGCTTGGAAGGCGGCCATAATGACCATGAATTCACCTACAAAACCTGCAGTGCCGGGTAACCCAACATTAGACATGGCAAACAACATAAAGAAAGCCGCAAAAATAGGCATGCGAATCGCAAGCCCGCCGTAATCTTTAATTAATCTGCTGTGATTAAAATAACGATCCGCCATCATGCCTATGCCAAGGAACATTGCGCCTGATCCAAACGCGTGTGAAATCATTTGAATCACAGCACCTTCTAAACTTAAATAAGCCGCATGCACATTGCCGGTGTCTTTTACAATGTCATACACCATAAAACAGCCCAAAGTCGCAAAACCCATGTGAGCAATAGAAGAATAAGCAATTAATTTTTTCATATCGGTTTGCACAATAGCAACTAAACCAATATAAACAATGGCAATTAAAGATAATATAATCATGATCCAATCTAAATGCTGACAAGCCAGTGGTGCTATCGGCATACTAAATCTTAAGAAACCGTAAATGCCTAATTTTAACATTAATGCAGCTAAGACTACTGAACCACCGGATGGCGCCTCAGTATGCGCATCAGGCAACCAAGTATGCACAGGCCACATCGGAACTTTTACCGCAAAGGCCATAAAGAATGCCCAAAAGAGCAATTCTTGAATGTGTCTTGAAAGATGCAAACCATAATAACCTTCTATACTAAAAGCGCCGGTTTGCACATAAAGATATAACAAGGCGACTAACATTAAGATCGAGCCTAAAAACGTATACAAGAAAAACTTTATCGAAGCATACGATCGATTCACACTTCCCCACATACCTATACTTAGATACATAGGAATTAACATACCTTCCCAAAATACATAAAATAAAATCGCATCGGTTGCAGCAAAAACCCCGATCATCATGCCTTGCATGACTAAAAAAGCTGCCATGTATTGCGCGATTCGAACTTTGATGGCTTCACATGCTGCTAAAATAACTAAAAACCCGGTAAAATTAGTTAAAATAATCATCGCGAGCGATATACCATCCACACCCAAAGAATAATAAATTTGATACGCTGTGATCCATAATTTCTTTTCAGGAAATTGCATAGCGGTAGTGTGCACATCAAAACCTAAATAAAGCGGAATACACAAAGCTAAATTAACAAAAGCGACGCCGCCTGCAATCCAGCGTGCATATTTTGCGTTGGTATCGCCCCCTGTCATTAAAACAGCAACGGCTCCCAACACAGGCAACCAAATTAAAATTGTAAGCAAAGAATGCGTCAGCCACATAAATCTAAAGTCCTAAATAAATCCACACTAAAAGAACCACCACGCCGCCAATCATAGCAAACGCATAATGATACACATATCCGGTTTGCATGCGTCTTGAGACATTCGCAAACCATTGAATAAATCGTCCTGAACCATTCACAAAAATACCATCAATGATTTTCAAATCACTAATAGAATATAAAAATTCACCGATTCTGCGAGTGCCATGCACAATGACTAATTGATTAAAATCATCAAACCCGTATTTTTTAACCATGAGATTATAAAGCCAACTGAAACGTTGCTTTAACGATTCTGCGAATTGCGGGTATTCCATATTAAAGAACCAAGCGGCAACGATACCTGCCATCGCTAACCAAAATGTTAAAGTACGACCCGCTTCCAGCGCCATGATTTTGGCGCCTTCGAAATGTTGCCCTAAATTAAATAACATATTGTGTTCGGGTAAAACAAAAATACTATTTCCCAATAAAGTATGAGGCGCAAATAGCATAGGCCCTATTAGCATACCGCCTGCAACTATGCTTGGAATCGCTAAGCCAATTAGCGGAATTAAAACCACCCAAGGCGATTCGGAGACGCTGCTTTCTGTATTTTTTGGCCCATGAAAGGTCATAAACAACGCACGGAATATATAAAGCGGCGTAATAAAAGCCCCCGCCATCACACAGAAATAAGCATAACTTGCACCCGGTAAGTGTGCTGCTTTGACGGCTTCAATAATAATATCTTTAGAATAAAATCCAGCAAACGGTGGAATAGCAGATAATGCCAACGCACCTATTAAAAAAGTTCCGTATGTAATAGGCATGAAAGGCGCAAGCCCGCCCATTTTTCGCATGTCTTGTTCGTGATGTAAGGCAATAATCACAGAACCTGCTGCTAAGAATAATAACGCTTTAAAGAAAGCGTGTGTGATCAAATGAAAAATCGCCGCATCATAAGCAGAAACACCAAGAGCTACGACCATATAACCTAATTGCGACAAAGTCGAATAAGCAATCACGCGTTTGATATCAAAATGAAATACGGCTAAAAGACCCATAAATAAACAAGTGGTGGCGCCTATGACTAATACTAAAGACAAAGCGGGTTGTGAATATTCAAATAAAGGCGACATGCGCGCCACTAAATAAATACCTGCGGTCACCATGGTTGCTGCGTGGATTAAGGCAGAAATAGGCGTTGGACCTTCCATCGATTCCGGTAACCACACATGTAACGGCACTTGAGCAGATTTTCCCATAGCGCCTATAAATAAGAGCACGCAGGTTAAAGTAATCACAGAAACACTTAATCCGGGGAATAAAATAATAGACTTATTAAGCAATAAATCTACATGAGCAAATACAAACTTATAATTTAAATCATGGGAATAAGTAAAAATAGCCGCCATCGCAAGCATAAAACCAATATCACCAATGCGATTAACTAAAAAGGCTTTTAAGCTACCAAATACTGCGCTCTCGCGATTAAACCAAAAGCCGATTAACAAATAAGAAACTAAACCAACCCCTTCCCAACCAAAAAATAATAATAAGAAATTATCTGCAAAGACTAAGGTAAGCATCGCGAAGGTAAACAAAGACACATAACTAAAAAAGCGCTGATAGCCAGGATCTTCGGCCATATAACCGATCGTATAGATATGAACCATTAAAGAAACAAAACTCACAATGGTTGCCATAGTGACGCTTAATCGATCGATTAAGAAAGCCACATTAAAATGAAAATCGCCTGAGATCGCCCAAGTATAAAGATCTGTATCAATCAATGGTGTTGCATTTAATACAAAAGCATTAAATAAATAACAAGATAATAAAAATGAAAGTCCAACGAGAGAAATAGTCACGCAATGAGTCGCACTACGGCCAATCACTTTACCCAAAAATCCTGCAACTAAAGATCCCAGCAAAGGCAGTACTACAATCAAAACCGCTAGTAAGACAAAATGATTTTCCACTTTTTATCCTTTTAATTTATCAAGCTTTTCAACTTCGATACTACCCAAACGACGGAATAATACGACAAGGATAGCCAAACCAATAGCCGCTTCAGCAGCAGCTACGGTTAATATAAAAAATACAAACACTTCGCCGATGGTATTGCCTTGGAAATAAGAAAATGCAATAAAATTAGTGTTAACTGCGAGGAGCATTAACTCAATCGACATTAATAAAATAATGACATTCTTGCGATTTAAAATAATACCCGCGATCCCAAGACCAAATAATACAGCCGCCACCATCAAAAACTCAGAAAGAGAAACCATGTTATTGACTCCTCTTGCTGGATGGCATTTTAATTAAACGCACGCGATCTTTTGGATTCGCCGCGATTTGTTTGCTGATATTTTGGACTTTACGTTCTTTGGGAATACGATGAGCTAAGCTAATTGATGCAATAATCGCGGTTAATAATAAAGCACCGGCGACCTCAAATGGGAATACATAGTCTGTATATAAAACACTGCCTAACTGGGCCGTATCACTAAAGTCTGCGGGCTTCATTGGAGGTGTTGGCATTATTGCTAATCCCATGTGAGCTGGACCTACCGCTAAAAAAGTAATTCCGACCATGAGTACTACGACTAAAGCACCTATAGGTAAATAACGCACGAACGATTCACGCGTCATGACTTTATTGACACTTAACATCATAACCACGAATAAAAATAAAGTCATGACTGCGCCTACATAGACTAAGACTAAAATCAGCGCTAAAAATTCAGCGTGTAATAAAATCCACAAGCCTGAGCTTGCGACAAATGCTAGTACTAAAAATAAAGCCGAATGCACTGCATTTCTAGAACTCACTACCATAAGACCTGCGCCAATGGCGACCGCCGAAAACACATAAAAAATAATATGTATCAATGTCATAAATTACCTATACTTCGCATCTTCAGCGCGATCCGATGCAATATCTTTTTCATATCGATCGCCAATCGCTAATAATTTGTCTTTGGTTAAAATATTTTCCCCACGATTTTCTACGTGGTAATCTTGAAATCGAGTTAATACAATAGCATCGACAGGACAAGCTTCCTCACAAAAACCGCAATAAACGCATTTGAAAAGATCAATATCATATAAAGTCGTGCGGCGTGAACCATCTAATCTAGGTTCAGCATCAATCTTAATAGCAAGCGCTGGGCAAACCGCTTCGCATAATTTACAAGCTATACAACGCTCTTCGCCATTAGGATAACGACGTAGCGCATGGATGCCTCTGTTACGCGGAGAGTTGGGCGTTTTTTCATCCGGGTATTGTAGAGTGACTTTACGTTTGAAAAAATATTTCCCTGTGACCATTAAGCCACCGAGTAATTCCCATAACGTAAAACTTTTTATATATTGTAATAAACGCTTCTTCATAATATTTCCTTAAACCACGGCCCAATATGAAATTGCACAGCTAATGTCACCACAGCAATCCAAACAATGGTCACTGGAATTAATATTTTCCACCCTAATCGCATGATTTGATCATAACGAAAACGTGGGAACGTCGCTCTAAACCATAAATAACAAAAGACAAAGAAACCTAATTTAATTAAAAACCAACCTATGCCAGGAACCCAGGCAAAGGCGGATTCTAGGTAGGGGATTCCTTCAAAAGGCGATAACCAACCGCCCATAAACATGGATGCACCCAATGCTGAAATCAAAATCATATTCATGTATTCAGCTAAGAAAAATAAAGCAAACGCCGTGCCTGAATATTCCACATGGAATCCTGCAACGAGTTCTGACTCCCCTTCCGCAACATCAAAGGGCGCACGATTAGTTTCCGCAACCCCTGAAATCCAATAGACAATAAATAAAGGAAATAATGGCAACCAATACCAATGCCAAAAACCGCCAGATTGCGCTTGAATAATCGTTTGAAAATTTAAAGATCCAGCCGCCATCATGACGCCAATTAACGCAAAACCCATTGCGATTTCATAGGAAATAGATTGTGCTGCAGCACGCATAGCACCAAACATCGCATATTTATTATTAGAGGCCCACCCTGCAATTAACATTCCATAAACGCCTAAAGATGAAAGTGCAAAAATATATAAAACTCCGGCGTTAATATTGGCTAACACAAAGGTTTTATCAAAAGGGATCACGGCCCATGCAGCAATAGCTGTGGTCATACTAATAATAGGTGCAATAATAAATAAAAATCGATTGGAAGCAGTTGGCACAATAATTTCTTTCATTAATAATTTTAAAATATCCGCAATAGGCTGCAACAAACCACGTGGACCTACGCGATTGGGTCCAATGCGTGATTGCATATACCCAATCACTTTGCGTTCTAAAAACGTTAAATAAGCAACGGACAATAATAAGGCGACAATAATCACCACTATTTTTGCAACAATCGTGCCTATAAGAATTAATCCTTCCATCATGCTTTCTCTATTTCAATAGGTCCAAAAAGGTTAGGTAATCCACTGGTGCCTCTCATCGCAGCCGGAATCCAAACCGCATCTAAAGGTAAGCTTTCATCAAATCTTACCGGCAAACGCACTTTTGCCTGGTCTTGTTTTGCATAAGCTTCATTATTTTCTTTAATACCCAAAGCGCTCGCCGCTTTTGGATGCATACGAATCACAGGTAATTCACCTTCAATTAACGTTTGTGTATCCGTTAAAGCTTTAGCGCGTCTTGTTATACTATCAGTTGCATAAATGGGTAACTCACCGATTCTGCTAAAATTAGTTTTTGGATAAGTAAAAGAGGCGCCATTCGAAGCTAATGTTATTTCAGTCTTTTTTGATTTTACTTCATCACGCACTTCTTCGGAGGTTGTATAATCAAAACCTTCCAAATGCAACAAATTACCCAAGACGCGCAACACTTTCCAAGCCGGTCTAGATTCACCATAAGGACTTGCGGCACCCTTAAATGTCTGCCATTCATTTTGTGTATTTACAAACGTTCCTGAGGTTTCAGTGAAAGGCGCAATGGGAAAAATTACATCGGCATGTTCACTTACTATATCATTTTTAAAAATCGATAAAGCAATCACACAATCGGCTTTTTCTAAACGCTGAATTAATCCTTGTGGATTACCACAATCTAAATCGGGCTCTACATTTAATAATACATACGCTGTACGTTCTCTCTCATCAATGGCGCTGGGGAGCATTCCAGCTAAATGTGCCCCTCTTGCATTCGCACCCTCTGTTAATACCAATAATGAATCTGAAATTTTTTCTGCCAATTTAAAAATATTTCTCGCTTCAGGATGATTAATTGAAAGAGCGCCGAGCACCACAGCTACTTTTTTGCCGGGTTCATTTACATTAAATTTTTCTAATTCGCTTACAAAACGATGGGGAGCGGCAATGATTTTGCTGGTGACTTTAAAATTAAAATCATAATCTTGCATATTAATAGAAATAACTTGCGCACCTTTTAATGCTGCTTTTCGTACTCTTAAAGCAGCAAGCGGTTGTTCTTTTTGAATGTTTGAGCCTATCAAAACAATCACATCGCTTTTTTCAAGCTCATCTAAAGTTAAACTAGAAGCTGGAACCACAAAAGTAAAATCGCTTTGGCGTAAGCGGTGATCCACAAAACTTGCGCCCAGGGCACGAGTTAATTTTTGTAATAAATAAAATTCTTCTAAGGTAGCGCTTGGATGCGAGAGTGCAGCCAAACCCTCGCCGGCTTTTTTGAGTCCGACAGCCGCTGCATTTAATGCCGTTTGCCAGTCGGTTTCCTGCCAACGGCCTTGTTTTTTAACTAGGGGTTTTGTTAAACGATCGGAGTGATATAAACCTTCATAAGCAAAACGATCACGATCAGACAACCAAACTTGATTAATATTATTATTTTCGCGCGGAACGACACGCATGACTCTGCCTTCGCGGGTATGAATATTTAAATGTGAACCTAAACAATCATGGGGTGCGATACTAGGATATTGCTGTAATTCCCATGCGCGAGCCGTAAACCGAAAAGGTTTAGAAGTTAAAGCGCCCACCGGACAAAGATCAATAATATTGCCTGATACTTCTGAATGCAGCATGGATTTTTCAAGATAAGATCTGACTTCTGAATGTTCGCCACGCCCAGCAAATCCTAATTCAGGTCTGCCGGCAATTTCTTGACCGAAACGTATGCAACGCGAACATTGAATACAACGCGTCATTTCAGTTGCAACTAATGGCCCTAAGTTTTCATCTTTTACAGAGCGTTTGCCTTCTACATAATAAGAATCAGCTCTACCATAACCTAAACTTAAATCTTGTAATTCACACTCGCCACCTTGATCGCAGATCGGGCAATCTAAGGGATGATTAATTAATAAAAATTCCATGACTGCACGCTGTGCAGCGAGTGCTTTAGGTGAACGCGTAAAAACTTTCATGCCAGCCATCACAGGGGTTGCACATGCAGGTAATGTTTTAGGCGATTTTTCAACTTCGACTAAACACATGCGGCAGTTGGCTGCGATCGATAAATGTTTATGATAGCAAAAACGCGGAATATAAATTCCCGCCTCATCCGCAACTTGGATTACCATTTTATCGGGTTGCGTTAATAATTTTTTACCATCAATTTCTATTTCTATGTCGGACATTTACCATGCTCCACATGATACACAAACTCATCAAAAAAGTGTTTTAACATGCCGCCCACCGGCCAAGCAGCCGCTTCACCAAACGCACAAATCGTTCGGCCTTCAATATTTTTTGCCGCGCGACGTAAATTTTCAATATCGGCTAAAGTTCCTTGACCCTTCTCAATGCGTTCAACCATTCTAAATAACCAACCCGTGCCTTCACGACAAGGCGTACATTGTCCGCAAGATTCTTCCATATAAAATTTAGAAATTCGCGCAAGCATCCCCACCATACAAACCGTTTCATCCATCACAATCACAGCACCTGATCCTAAACCAGAGCCTGCTTTTTGAATAGAATCAAAATCCATATCTAAATTCATCATGACATCCGCTGGTAAAATAGGCATAGAAGATCCGCCCGGAATCACTGCTTTTAAACGCTTACCATCACGCATGCCGCCAGCCATCGCTAATAAATCTTTAAATGGCGTACCTAAAGGAATTTCATAATTCCCGGGTTTATTCACATGACCCGTCACACTAAAAATTTTGCAGCCACCATTATTGGGTTTTCCTAAACCTAAAAACCACTCAGCCCCTTTTTCTAAAATCACCGGAACCGATGCAAAAGTTTCGACATTATTAATAGTGGTGGGTTTACCATAAATTCCGCGTGCGGCTGGAAATGGCGGTTTAAAACGCGGATAACCTCTTTTACCTTCTAGAGATTCCATCAGAGCCGTTTCTTCACCACAAATATAAGCACCAGCGCCTAGCGTTGGATACAACTCAAAATCTACCCCTGAACCTAAAATATTTTTTCCTAAAAGTCCCGCTGCGCTCGCTTCTTGTAATGCCGCTTCAAAACGCTCATACGGCTCCCAAAATTCACCGCGTATATAATTATAACCAACGGTTGCACCCATGGCATAACCACCTATCGCCATGCCTTCAATAATTTGATGCGGATTTAATCTTAATAAATCTCTGTCTTTACAAGTACCAGGTTCGCCTTCGTCCGCATTACACAATACATATTTTTGACCGGGTGATCCTGGACGAATAAAACTCCATTTTAAACCTGTTGGAAATCCAGCACCCCCACGGCCTCGCAATGCAGAAAGTTTTAAGGCTTCTACAATTTTTTCGGGTGGAATTTTTTCTGCCAGAATTTTTTTCCATTGCGCATAGCCGCCTGCACTTTGATAAGTTTCAAGCGTCCAAGGTTTATCTAAATGTAAAGTGCGAAAACAAATTTCATTCGCCACTGTTGCTACTCCAATTCAGCCAAAATGGCATCAATTTTTTCTGGGGTTAAGGTTTCATAATATTTTTTACCAATCTGAAACATGGGCGCTGCAGCACAAGCTGCCAAACATTCCACTTCGCGCAATGTAAATTTTCCATCTTGAGTGGTTTCACCTAATTCAACACCTAAACGCTTTTTTAAATGCTCAACTACTTTTTCAGAACCACTCAACATACAAGAAATATTCGTGCAGACATTAATAATATAACGCCCTACCGGATTTAAATTAAACATGCTGTAAAAAGTCGCGACTTCATAGGCTGCGATTTTAGGTAAGCCTAAATATTCTGCTACACCCGTCATTAAATCATCGGTTAGCCAGCCGCCATTTTCTTCTTGCGCAAACATTAAGGATTGCAAAAATTCCCGAACGTTTTTGATCGGGTGGATAACGCAACAACCATTGATCAATTTTAGCTTTGAGTGCAGTTGATAATTCAGTCATTAGCGATCAACCTCCCCAAATACAATATCTAAACTAGAAAGTATAGCGACCACATCGGCGATCATATGCCCACGAATTAATTCATCGAGTGCTGCTAAATGTGGGAAACCTGCCGCCCGAATTTTTAAACGATACGGTTTGTTCGCGCCATCTGAAACTAGATACACACCAAATTCACCTTTAGGATGCTCAATCGCAGCATAAGCCTCCCCTTCTGGCAAACAATAACCTTCGGTCATTAATTTAAAATGATGAATTAAAGCTTCCATACTCTCTTTCATATCAACGCGAGTAGGTGGCGCAATTTTGTGATTATCGATCATCACAGGCCCTGGATTTTTACGCAGCCATTCTACGCATTGACGAATAATGTGATTAGACTGACGTAATTCTGCGACTCGCACTAAATATCGATCATAACAATCGCCGTTGACCCCTACAGGAATATCAAAATCTAATTTGTCATAAACTTCATAAGGTTGTTTTCTACGTAAATCCCAAGCAACACCAGAACCTCGCAACATAGGGCCGGTTAACCCCATGGCAATAGCGCGATCTGGAGAAATAACTCCAATATCAACCGTTCTTTGTTTCCAAATTCTATTATCAGTAAGCAGTGTTTCATATTCATCAATGCGTTTAGGAAACCGTTCGGTGAAATCCCAAATAAAATCTAATAAAGACCCATCGCGGTTCGCATTCATTTCCGCAACATCTTTTTCGTTATGCCATTTAGAAGCTCTATATTTAGGCATTTTATCCGGCAAATCTCTATAAACACCACCGGGTCTATAATAAGTTGCGTGCATACGAGAACCCGATACGGCTTCGTAACAATCTAATAATTCTTCTCGCTCTCTGAAACAATATAAAAATACGGTCATAGCGCCTATATCTAAAGCGTGCGCTGCAAGCCATAGTAAATGATTTAATGCGCGTGTCATTTCATCAAACATCACACGAATATATTGCGCACGAATCGGCGGTTGCACGCCTAATAATTTTTCTATGGCTAATACATAGCCATGTTCGTTACACATCATGGAAACATAATCTAATCGATCCATATAACCAATCGTATGATTATAAGGTTTGCTCTCTGCTAATTTTTCTGTCGCGCGATGTAATAATCCAATATGAGGATCCGCACGCACAATCGTTTCACCATCCACTTCTAAAATTAAACGCAACACACCGTGAGCCGCTGGATGTTGAGGACCAAAATTAAAAGTATAATTACGAATTTCTGGCATCTTATCCATTGTCACTCTCATATCGCGTATCGTCGCGAATCACTTTGGGTTCTAATATGCGGGGTTCAATGCTGACCGGCTCATAAATCACACGATGTTGTTTCGCATCATAACGCGCTTCGACGCGACCAATCAGCGGAAAATCTTTACGGAAAGGATGCCCCACAAATCCATAATCGGTTAAGATGCGACGTAAATCCGGATGCCCATCAAAACTAATGCCAAATAAATCGAACGCTTCGCGTTCAAACCAATTCGCAGAAGGCCATATGCTTTCGACTGAATCGACTTTAAGTTCATGTTCTGAGAGAAAAACTCGTAAACGAATACGCTGATTTTTATCTAAAGAAAGCAAATGGTAAACGGTTGCAAAACGAGGTTCTTTAGGATTAAAATTTTTCATTCCATAAGGTTCAACACCGCGTTCAAATCCTGATGTAGTCGCCGTTTCTGTTTCCCACTCAGCGATTCCATAATGCAAATAATCGACACCACAAACATCCACTAATAATTTAAAATCAAATTCTGGATCATCACGCAAAATTAAACACACTTCTTTTAAATGCTCGGGCGCAACTTCTAATGTTAATTCACCTAAAGCAAGTTTACTGTTTTGAATCAGGTGATTTAATTTTTCTTGAATTTTAGTGTGTAAGATTTCCATTATTCGCGCTCAATCGTTCGGTTACGAATTTTATTTTGCAATTGAATCACCCCATACACTAAGGCTTCAGCAGTAGGCGGACAGCCTGGGACATAAATATCAACGGGCACAATGCGATCACAACCGCGTACTACAGAATAAGCATAATGGTAATAACCACCCCCATTCGCACAAGACCCCATCGAAATTACATATCTGGGTTCAGCCATTTGATCGTAAACTTTACGCAAAGCAGGCGCCATTTTATTACAAAGTGTGCCAGCGACTATCATTAAATCCGATTGTCTTGGACTTGGACGAAATAAACCCGCGCCTAATCGATCCATATCATAACGAGAAGCAGCTGCATGCATCATTTCAACTGCGCAACAAGCCAAACCAAAGCTCATAGGCCAAAGTGAACCACCACGTGCCCACCCAACTAATTTATCAACGGTAGTGACAATAAAACCTTGATTACCTAAACCCATTACTCCCATTCGAGTGCTCCTTTCTTCCACTCGTAAATAAACCCGACGATTAAAAGCCCGAGAAAAATGGCCATCGCAATAATTCCAAACCAACCGAGTTTACGAAAGACAATGGCCCACGGCACTAAAAAAGCCGTTTCTAAATCAAAGATAATAAAAAGAATGGCGACTAAATAATAACGCACATCAAAAGGAATGCGAGCATCACCAAAAGGATTAAAACCACATTCATAAGTAGAAAGTTTTTCAGGATCGGGACGTTTAGGACTTAAGAGATAACCAATGACAGGTACGGCGACACCGAGCGCGCCGCCTATGATTAAAAAAATCAGAATAGGTAAATAATTATCTAACATGGGCCTTATTCCTTACATCTTTTAGGATCCCCTTAAAACTGGTGCCGAAGATCGGACTCGAACCGATACGACTTTCGTCACTGCCCCCTCAAAGCAGCGTGTCTACCAATTCCACCACTCCGGCGGCACCTTTTTACTTCTTTACTTCTTTTCTGAAGGGATACTATTTTGGATGGGAATAGGCAATTCCTGATCCGTTACTTTAGCTGCTGAAACTGAACTTGATACCACCAAATGGTTCAAGAAAAGACTAGTCGCAAAAAATAAAGCGACAAACCCAATGGTGACCTTTAATAAAAATGAACCCGACCCACGGCTACCAAACACCGTTTGGGATGCCCCAGAACCGAAAGCAGCCCCAGCGCTAGCCCCGCGCCCTTGTTGCACAATGACTAATGCAATCAAACACACAGCAACAAGAATATGAATAATGAGCACTAATTGATACATGTAACCCTCACTCTGTTTTTTGTAATGCGGCCTTAACTATAGCCAAAAACCCGGCTGCATCCAAGGATGCTCCACCGACCAACCCGCCATCAATATCAGGTTTAGCAAATAAACCCTGAGCATTATCCGCTTTAACACTGCCGCCGTAAAGTATACGCAGAGAATTCCCAACATCAACACTTTGTTTTGCAAAAAGCCAACGAATGAAGGCATGAACCTCTTGCGCCTGCTCAGGAGACGCCGTTTTCCCCGTCCCAATCGCCCAAACTGGTTCATAAGCGACCACCGCGCTCTTAAAAGCCTCAATTCCAGAAGCTTCAATCACCGAATTCAATTGCTCTTTAATAATCTCTTCCGTTTTCCCATTTTCCCGCTCTTCTAAAGTCTCGCCCACACATAAAATAGGCCGAATATTCGCATTTTGCGCCGCTTTAAATTTAGCAGAAATCAACCCTAAATCTTCATGAAAAACTTGTCTACGCTCAGAATGCCCGACTAAAACATAAGTACAACCCAAATCCGCAAGCATAGATCCCGAAACTTCCCCGGTAAAAGCCCCCGACTGACCTATATATAAATCTTGAGCGCCCCACACGATAGGAGATCCGGTTAATATTTGTTCAACTTGAGGGATATGGATAAAACTAGGGAATACGGCGACTTCGACTTGCGATTGATGTGCTAGACCTTTTTTAAGCGATTCAGCCAAAGCCCCCACATCTTTCAGGGACCCATTCATTTTCCAATTGCCGGCAACTAAGGGCTTTCGCATAGTAAATTTCACTTTTGTGTAAGAGGCGTGATTGTAACGGATTTGATCCTTGGGAGACAAGGAGACTCAACGCAATTTTCTTATCATTGATTTAACCACCCTATTTTTTATTTTCCTCTTTTAAGATTTCCTTAAGCTTCGCCTGTTAACATTACACTTACCTCAAAACGCGAGATTAAACTAATGAGCATGAGTGGAGGCGCGGCAGCGCCAGTAGCACCCAACATGGAAAAAAAAGGTCCTCCACAAGATAATCAGGACAAGCAATTTAATTTGCTCTGGATACAACTTCTTAAAGCCATTTACGCTCTCGAAATTAAAGCAGAACAAGAAGAAGAGAAGGGGGAACAGAAAGAAGAGAACGAAGAAGAAAAACACAAAAAGTTTTTAACTTCTTTAGCAAAAGATGAGATCTGTCAAAACATTCTAAGAGAACTACGCAAGATAGATACAGCGCGCACTATTGCTTATTTAGGAGGAGACTCTAGTAGCCCTGAATTCTTTTCAGCATGGAAAAACTACCATAAAGCGGGTCTCAAAAAACCCGCAAAATACTATCCTTTATTCACGCCTTATGAGGCTGAGCCTCAGAAAAGAAAAGAAGATCGGTTTGATTTTTTATGGAAAGAATATCTTAAACTGCAGAGTCAACTTGAAAGACCAGAAATTAGTTTTTGGAAACGAATCACCCGATTTTTCAATCTCTATTTCGCGTCCAAAACTTTATTAGCTGAATTAAAATCCATAGATAAAAAAAGAATTTTAACTTTATTAGCAGAAAAAGAGAAATCCGAAAAGTTCGACGTTTTATGGATTGATCTTTTGCACGCCACTACTTATGAAGAACGAGAAAAAATTTACAATAAATTAACACGCATCGATGCAGAACGAACTTCACACTATTTAGAAGCAAACATAGATCGATTAAAAATCGTTAAAGAATTTAAAACGCGGCGACAATCTTTTCTTGATACCATCAAAAGCCGAATCGCACATACCATACACATTACTGTATACGATATGTTTGTATCTGATACTGCTGATGCAAGCGAGAGGAAAATTTCTTTATTTAAAAAAATTCTGTTTGGCGCCCCATTTGCAATTTTTGCTTTTATTCAACATGGATTTCAATTATTAGAATTGCTCCCTGTGGCCAAGCCTTATTTCAGAATAGCCTCTCGAGGGGCTGCTGTCCTTGGTGATAGCAGAGGAATCATTAAAGAGCACAAAAAAACGCATACCATCAGTTATCTTACGCACGCCACTTTATTATTCTCAAATATTTTTTGCTTATTTATCTGTTTAAAAATTGCAGCCCTTGCTCCTATAGCTTTTCCTATCATTTTGCTTTTAAACGAACTCGCGACATTAGCGCGCTATGGTCA
>JABDEM010000014.1:34944-37640 GCA_013287085.1 Gammaproteobacteria bacterium | reverse complement strand
GCCAATTAGCTAATAATGATCCTTCCTTCCAACAATTAGCTAATCAACCAGGTGTTCATAATGATGACAAGGTAATGATCTTAAATGGTAACTCTAATACCCAAGTTACTTTAGGCGGTGGTAATTGGAATGATGCAGGTACTGTTCATGAAGCAAATGGCAATGCTTTCGAAGCCTTCACACCAGTCGCCGCTAGCAGTCATGCTCTAGTATTAGTTAACTTGGATATCACCCATGTTGTCAGCCATACCGGACATTAACAAAGTTTATAAATGTTAATTTCACAAGGTAAAGGCACGCCTAAGGACTGTACTAATCTTCCCGTGGTATGTAACAACTGATATTCAGCCGCTAATAGTAGTACCGCCTGCGATGCTACCACCAGTACCAGTATTAGTTAATTTTGTGGTAGTGCCTACTGTATTAAAGAGCAATTGATCAGCTGGATCATCAACTCTTAATAAATCCCATGCAGGATTACCACTTGAAGGTTCGCCTCCATTAATAGCAGTATCTTGAGAATTGTAAACCAATACATTATTTCCTGTGCCGCCGTTTAGAGTGTAATGAATAGTGCTAGTAGAAGCGCCATTTAGAATGTCATTGCCATTGCCTGTGTCAGTAACAGTATGGCTGCTACCACTGGTTGCATTACCATAGAGATAAACATTGTTACCAGAATTATCACTTGGGTTACTACCATCGATTGAAGTTTGATAACTACCTGCAACCAAAGTACCAGTAGAGCTTGCAGCTAAACCAGGGTTAATCTCGCCTGTAACCGCAAATCCAGTACCGCCGCTGCTAGGATGAATTATTGAAGCGCTGTTGGTAACATTTGTAAATTCTGCATTAAATTGAGAAATCGCAACATTGGCTGTAGTACCACCAACAGTTTGATTATATTCAAGACCAACCGCATAAGTATCACTCGGTAATACTTGGAAAGTAGTAGGAACAGACACATTCACAGTATTATTTCCGTTAGCAAATACTACTGGAGTAAATACAGAGTCCCAAGGTCTAGCTTCATTAATCATAGAAATTTCACCAATAACAATATGAGAGCTTGAGTTATTATTATAGTGAATAGTTGCATCTAAATGTTCTAATGCTGGAATGACATAAGTAGAAGATGAGTTATTCGCACTAATTGGATCTACTTGATCGACACTTTGAATAGTTGCAGTATTAGTTACAGTTGCAGTAGCGGTGACATCGCCTACTAAAGTTAAAGTTGCAGTTTGACCGCTCGCTAAAGAAGCAATAGTCCAATCACCTGACGCATAGCTGCCTAGGGTTGCACTGCTTGATACCAAGGAAATACCTGCTGGGAAAGCATCATGAACATCAATATTAGTGGCGGTAGAAGGCCCATTGTTAAATAAAGTAACGGTAAATGTGTTATTACTACCGGGTTCTACATAAGCATTAGCAGTAGTTGCATTGACTGCTAAATCAGCTACTACTGGAGTTACAATAACGGATGCGCTGGTTACATTATTAATATTAGTAGTAGAAGTACTAGCAATATTGGCAGTATTATTAATAGCGTTAAATGCACCATCTTCAGTAGTAAATACGATTTGTTTTAAGAAGTAATCACTACTATCAGTTTGAATTAATGGAGTAGTTAATTGATATCCTGCACCATAAGGTATTGCAGTGAAAGCAAGATATTCAAACGGATGGTTACCAAACATACTAGAGTTAATAGTGAATGTTGCATCACCATTGCCTGCATAAGTTACTGGAACAAATACTGCAGAGTTACCTAAAGCATAAGGAATAGTAGTAATAACCGCAGGGATATTAGATTGGCTTTGACCAAAGAATATAGTACCCAAAGCATTATGATTAGCATCAAAAGCGGTCACTGCACCATATTCACCATCACCACCGTTTTCACCTAAGATCAAGTGAGCGACAGTAATAGTTGCAGTAACTGCGTTAGCATTTAAATTAACTGCAATGGCTTCAGTAGTATAAGTGACTGGATCATAATTAATTTGGTTATAAGCAGAAGCTGAAAGATCTGCAATATTCGCGTAATTTTGTGCAGTAGTTAAAATACCATCACCATTTGCGCCATTAGTAGTAGTTCCATCTTGAGGGCTATTTACAGTTGAGATAGTACCAGTAGAAGTTAAGACTAATTGGCCGCTACTATTTTCAAAAGAAGGTGTGTGTGTAGTATAACTTGCATCATAGCCAGTTAAATTAGCTAAGCTTGCATTATTAGAATAGTTATAAGCCGCAGTAGAAACAGTATTATTAGGAGCAGTAACATGCGCTGTAACAGTCAAACTTTCTGAAGTTCCTGGTGCTACAGTAGAAAGATCCCAAGTAACCACGCCACCACTGAAACTTGCTGAACCATCACCTGCCGCTGGTGTTGCGGAGACATAAGTTAAACCAGCAGGTAATGCATCGGTTACTACAACGTTTTGTGCATTGCTAAATCCAGCTGCATTAGCTACCAAAATGGTATAAGTATAATCGATACCAACATTGACTTCGCCTGCAGGTAATTGAGGAGGAGTATTAGCGATTTTAGTAATTGTTAAGTTACAAGCTTTAGTTAAAGTATCGGTATCTGAACCGCTAGCAACATTAGTACCTGTACCTTGGGCAGTAACAGCATTAGTGAAGTTTGGTGCATTGTCGCTTGCTGCAATAGTGCCTGTAATTGAGAA
>JABDEM010000014.1:0-34844 GCA_013287085.1 Gammaproteobacteria bacterium | reverse complement strand
CCGCTAGCAACATTAGTACCTGTACCTTGGGCAGTAACAGCATTAGTGAAGTTTGGTGCATTGTCGCTTGCTGCAATAGTGCCTGTAATTGAGAAGACACTGGATCCACCAGCAGCTAAATCGGAAATGGTCCATTCATAAGTACTGCCAACTAAGGTTGCTCCACCTGGATTGGTGACTGAGAAATTGTTAGGTATAGGATCTGATACTACGACATTGTGTGCATCGCTTGTTCCAGTGTTTGAAACTGTAATTGTGTAAACATCGCTAGCACCTGCGGTAACAGAAGTTTTACCATCATCTTTAGTAATATTTAAATGAGCGCTTTGAACTAAAGTATCGGTATCTAATCCGCTAGCAACATTAGTACCTGTACCTTGGGCAGTAACAGCATTAGTGAAGTTTGGTGCATTGTCGCTTGCTGCAATAGTGCCTGTAATTGAGAAGACACTGGATCCACCAGCAGCTAAATCGGAAATGGTCCATTCATAAGTACTGCCAACTAAGGTTGCTCCACCTGGATTGGTGACTGAGAAATTGTTAGGTATAGGATCTGATACTACGACATTGTGTGCATCGCTTGTTCCAGTGTTTGAAACTGTAATTGTGTAAACATCGCTAGCACCTGCGGTAACAGAAGTTTTACCATCATCTTTAGTAATATTTAAATGAGCGCTTTGAACTAAAGTATCGATATCTGATGCAACTGAAAGATTGGTATCGGTACCTTGTGCACTGACAACGTTAGTGAAGTTTGATGCTGCATCGCTTGCTGCAATGGTACCTGTAATTGAGAAGACACTGGATCCACCAGCAGCTAAATCGGAAATGGTCCATTCATAAGTACTGCCAACTAAGGTTGCTCCACCTGAATTGGTTACTGAGAAATTGTTAGGTCTAGGATCTGAAACTACAACATTATAAGCATCGCTTGAACCGCTATTGGTAACTGTTATGGTGTAAGTATCGCTAGCACCTGCAGTAACAGAAGTTTTACCATCGTCTTTCGTTAAGGTTAAAGTAGCTTCTGGAACTAAGGGCACATTACTAATCGAAACATTATTCGCAAGATTAGGATCAACAATTCCTGTAGGATTTGCTACAACAACTTCATCGGTTAAACCACCAATAGCTGCTGGATCAATATGTCCAGTCACACTTAATGTAACCGTATCGCCTTGAGATAATGGATTTCCGCCTGGAAGTGTCCAAACACCGGTTGAGCTAACGTATGTGCCATCACCTGCTGCAACTGAATAAGTTGCAACGCCATCAAAACCACTTGGGATGATATTAGCTAAGTTGAAACTGGTTAATGCAGTTGGGCCATTATTAGTAACTGTTATGGTGTAAGTATCATTCGTTCCTGGAGTTGCGCTAGTGCCATTATTAATATGAACTGCTAAATCCGCTGAGTTAGGAGTAACGGTTGCGCTGTCGGTATTATTATTTGGAGTAGTATCGGATGGCGAAGATACTGTTGCAGTATTAGTGGTTCCGTTGATAGTCACTGCTTGGGAATAAGTAATTTTTTCTAAATAGTAATCGCTACTATCAACTGACCCGCCTGTTGGGTTTGCTGTGTTGTTAACGACACCTGCACCATAAGGTAAGGCGCTAAAAGCTAAATATTGGAAAGCCGTTCCGCCAAACATATTATCGCTAATCGTAATTGAGCCAATTCCATTAGGAGCATCACTATAAACTACTGGAACAAAGGGTGCGCCACTTAACGAAGCTGGAATGCCGTTTTGTGCAGGTCCAAAGAATACGCTACCAATAACATGTTGATTCGCATCAAATGCGGTGACCACACCATATTCACCATCACCACCGTTTTCTGCTGGGAAGAATTTTGTGAGAGTAATATTAGCTTCAACTGCAGCATAATTTAATTGTACAGCAAGTGCTTCTGTGTGATTGGAAACGGGATCATAATTAATTTCTGGTAATGCAGGTGATGCATAATGTGAAGTATTGGTACTTGTTACTACACCAATACCATCATGGAATGTTGCAATTGAAACTGTACCATCAGCACCTGCTGTATTTAAGGATGTTCCTGTTACAAATGCAGTGCCTGCGTTATAAGCATATAAAGTATAAGCACTTAAGCCTGATTGAGTAACATTATCAAAATTAAAAGTAGTAGTTTCATTACTAGGAGCATTAACCGTTGCATTGACTGATAAAGTTACTGGAGTGTTTGGTGCTAAATTTCCAATCGTCCAAGTGCCTGTGCCAGCATCATAAGTACCGGTTGAAACAGTTGCGGCACCAAAGCTTAAATTACCACTATTCGGAAATAAATCTGCAACATTAACTGAAGCTGCAGTACTAGGGCCTGCATTATCTACTGTTACGACAAAGTGAACCGTCGTTCCTACATTGACTGACTCTGTATGTACACCATCCACTAATTTAGTTAAAGAAACATCTGCTTGCGGATGTAAATTATCGACATCGGTTGCAGTAACTGGTGTGCCTTCGCCAGTTGGTGGAGTAATGGTTACTACGTTTTGCATGGTATCTGTACCATGCGTATCAGCGCCAGCTGGAACTGCGCCTATGAGCTGTAATACAACATGACTACCGGAAGCTAAACTACCCGTCCATGTACCTGAGGTATCGGAACCTGTGTAAGTGCCACCGCCTGATACAACCGTATAAGTCGTTGCATTAGTCGTAAAGAAATTTGCGCCTGGTAAAGTATCTGCTAATGTAAAACTAGTTAAAGTACTTGGGCCATTGTTCGTAATCGTTATTGAATAAGTTAATCCAGCAGTATCACCTGGGATAACAGTTCCTGGCGTACCTGCACCTGCAGAAGTACCACCAGCAGAGTCTGATTTAACCACTGACAAACTGACTTCTGGAGTTAACGGAACATTACTAATAGCCTCATTATTGGCAAGATTAGGATCCACAATAGAATGGCTACTGGTATCTAATGGATTTGAAATGATAACTTGATCAGTTAAACCACCAACAGCTGCAGGATCAATGTGTCCCGAGACCGTTAAAGTAATCGATTGTCCATTGGCAAGAGTAAGACCGCTCCAAGTGTTTCCACTAAAAGTACCCGTTGAAGCACTATACGTTGCAGTACCATCAAAACCTGCGGGTAAGAAATTCGATAAATTAAAACTGCTTACTGTCGTTGGACCATTATTCGTAACGGTAATAGTATAACTATCATTCGTACCAGGAACATGACTTGTGCCGTCATTGATAGCCACTGCTAAATCTGCTGATTCAGGCGTAACCGTTGCGCTAGAACTGCTGCTTTGTGATTGATCGGAAGAAACTGTTGCCGTATTTGTAATTGTACTAACCGTTCCTTCAGTAGAAATAGTAATTTGTTTTAAAAAGTAATCGCTACTATCGTTAGTAACAAGAGGCGAGGTTAATACAGAACCTGCACCATAAGGAATTGATGTGAAAGCAAGATATTCGAATGGAGTACCGCCAAACATAGAGTCGCTTAAATTAATTGTTGCCGTACCACCATCATTGGCAATCGTATAATCTGCAGGAACAAATTTTGCAACGCCGCCTAATGCATAGGGAATCGTGTTGATTGAAGCAGGTACACCATTTTGATTTTGACCAAAAAATACTGTGCCTAATGCATGACCTGTGGAATCAAACGCAGTAATTGCACCATATTCACCATCACCGCCGTTTTCACCTAAAATTAAATGCGCAACAGTCACCGTCGCTTGAACCACATTGGTTGCACCTAAATCTGCGACTATCGCCTCAGTATTACCTGTAAAAGTGTTATGGTTAATTTGATTTAATGCATCAACAGAATAATGTGAATTGCCTTGTGCTGTAAAAATACCATCGCCGCTCGAACCATTTAAGTTAGAAGGATTGTTAGGACCATCGGTACCCGTTCCTGATGTTGTTATCAAAGCATTTCCAGTTAAATTCAATATGCCAGGTGCGCTTTCAAAATTAGGGGTATTAGCCGTTGAGTAAGTTGCATCGTAACCATGTAAAGTAACCGTAAAGCCATTATTAGAAAAAGAGGTACTAGGATTATTAGAAAAATTATAAGTTGCCGAATTAGGTGCATCAATTCCTGCAATGATAGCATGCACGGTTAATGTTTGCGTACCAGGGGCTAAGTTACCAATGTTCCAAGTATTTCCCGAAAAAGTACCTTGAGTTTCAGTAGGGGTAAGAAAGCTTATGCCTGTTGTTGGAAAAATATCTGCTACACTCACATTCGTTGCATAACTTGGACCTGAATTAGTAACTTGTACGGTGAAGGTTACATTTTCACCGGGATACACTGCTTCTGAATGTTGGCCATCAACTAGTTTTAATATAGTTACATTGGCTTCAGGTGTTAAATTATCAATATCTGTTGCCGTGCCGCCAGTACCTGAAGGAGGTGTTACGGTAACAGTATTTTGCATCGTTGTACCATGCGTTTCTGCATCAGCAGGTATAGTGCCTGCTAAACTAAATTCAACACTTTGACCTGGATTTAAAATGCCAGTCCATGTACCAGAAGTATCAGTTCCTGAGTAAGTACCCGAAGTAACAATATAGGTATTTGCACCTGGAATAAAAAATTGCGTGCTGGGTAATGCATCAGCAAAAGTAAAACTCGTCACTGTGCTAGGGCCATTATTAGTTACTGTAATATGATAAGTAAATCCAGCAGGATCACCCGGAATAGGTGTACCGTGAGTTTGTGTCGAACTATCACCACCAGCGCTATCTGCTTTAACTACTGATAAATTTGATTCAGGCGTTAAAGTTAATACACTCGTATCCTGTTTATCTGCAGTATCTGAATCAACAACACCTGAGGTCGTATCAACAATATTAACCGTATCAACAATATTGCCCGTTGCAGCAGGATTAATCGTTCCTGTTAAAGGAATAGTAATACTAGCGCCAACAGGAAGTACTCCTGTCCAACTACCATCGTGATTGTCGGTTAAAACAAAATTTCCACTGCTCGATGTCCCTAAGACTGGATTATCAAGAAAGCTAGGTAAAATATCCCCTAATGTAAAACTCGTGACTGTGGTTGGACCATGATTGGTAATTGTAATTGTATAATCTTCTACTGTGCCGGGTACTACGGTTCCACTATGTGGCGAAATCGTCACACCTAAATCTGTAACGGGAGTGATAACTTGTGTTGTATGTGGAAAAGTAAAAATATTAAGCTGAGGAGTTAGAATACCACCGGGTAGTTGGTATTCACCAAAATTGTAAGGGATATAATTAGTCGGTATACCAAAATCAATGAAAGGATTAATCGAAATAGGAACATACGCTTTTAATAAACTATCTGATATGCCAGGAGCTGCATAATTGATCGTATCTGAGTAACCGGTATCATGAATAGAAACAGTATGCGAGGTATCTTGAAATTTACCACCCGTGCCATCCCATCCAACCGTATTAAAGAAAGTTCCTAAGGTTTCTGGTGAAAGAGGTTTTACAGGTTGAGCAAGAGCATCGGCTTCCGCTGCATGAGCTTCAGTACCAAAGATTGAAAATGCAGCGTTTATTAAATTAGAATTAGAATCAGCAACAACATGACCATTGGCATGGCCATTAGTAATAGGTTGGGCTTCATGGGGTTGATGACCATTAGATGAGACTACCTTGGTAGGTGCCACATTAGAGCTTGTATGATCGGTCGTGTTCGACGTACTCGATTTACTAGTATGCTGAACACCAGCCGTTTTGCCATTGCCGGTCGTTGCCATTTGCTGTTCCACTCCTCGTTGTGTATTCTTTGTTTTCTTATTTACACTTCTTACATATTTAGTATAGGCGGTATTTGAGAAATATCTGTACTAAAAGCCACTTTTTTACTATTTATTGACCATTATTTGTATAATTATTTATCAATCAAGGGGTTAAAACAGCAAAAAAAACGACCATTTAAGGTCGTTTTTGGGTGAAATTGGTGCTTTTAAGGGGGGGTTTAGCGCTCTCTCAAGGCGTTATCTTTAGCTCGGATGAGAGGGGTTAAGAGGTAGTCTAATACCGTCTTCTTGCCTGTTAGGATGTTAACACTGGCCGTCATACCAGGGATGATATAGAGAGGGTCAGTAGGGCCACGGACGTAGTTTTTATCGGTTTTAATACGTACTTGGTAGTAGCTTCTACCCTTTGGATCCGTGATAGTATCGGCACTGATTTTCTCTACTTTGCCGGTTAACCCGCCATAAGTCGAATAATCATAAGCAGTTATTTTGACTAAAGTGGGCGCTCCTAGATAGATAAAACCAATCTTAGAAGGAGTGACTTGCGCTTCTATTAATAAAGTATCTTCCAAAGGAACGATACTCATAATTTCAGTACCAGGTAATACCACACCGCCTTCGGTTGAAATACGAATTTGTTTAACAATACCATGCACGGGAGAGGTAATAATGGTTCTATCCAAGCGATCTTGTAAAGCAACCATGGATGCTTTTAAGGTTCCATAATCACCACGTGCCGTTTCTAAATCATTTAGCGCTTTAGAATAAAAATCCTCGATCTGACTTTTAAGACCAATCACTTGACGTTGTAAATGAATCACATCCACTTCGGATGCAGCGGATTCTTTAACTAAAGGTTGGGTTAATCCTAATTCTTTATTAGCCAAATCAAGATTACTTTGCATTTCATTCAGTTCGCTCATGTGAGATTGATAAAGTTGTTGTTCGCCTCTTACTAAGTTAGGGAAATTTTTTGCCAAGGTTGGGTCAACATTGAAAGGTTGTTTTTCAACTTCTGCTGTTAAGCGTCCAATTTTAATTTCTAAGGCTGCAGCACGTGCTTTTGCTTCATCCAATGCTGACACAAATCGAGTAGGATCTAATTTTACTAAGACTTGGCCTTTTTGCACAATATCACTTTCATGGACTAAAATGTCTTTTACAATACCGCCTTCCATATTTTGTATGCTTTGCACATGCGTTAAAGGAATAACAGTTGCATTCGCAACAGTCACTTCTTCTAATACTGCAAATTTCGCCCAAAGCAAGAAAATCAATATAAAACCTAAAGTACACCATA
Source organism: Gammaproteobacteria bacterium (assembly GCA_013287085.1). Taxonomy (GTDB): domain Bacteria; phylum Pseudomonadota; class Gammaproteobacteria; order DSM-16500; family DSM-16500; genus JABDEM01. The sequence continues at coordinate 27,797 of JABDEM010000014.1, read as the reverse complement.
ATATCCAATGCGCAGCTCGATTAGGAGATGCCATCATCGGTGAAGTAGAGCCTGCTTTTGCATCTTTGTAGCGATCGGATAATTTTGAAGTCATTTCTTTTTCTCTAATTAAAGCCTTAGAGAAAATTTCCTTCCCCTTATCTACCGCTTTTTGCATTTTTTGTTTAATGTCTTTCATGGTTACACCTTCTGTATTTTGACTTTGCCTTCAGCGAGGGCCGCCAGAACTGTATCTTTAGGTCCATCTATAACCACTTTACCCCCATCTAGAATGATGACCCGTGTGACTAAGGACAGTAATGCTGGATGGTGAGTCATTAGAACAAATGTTTTATCTTTCAAAAAGCCTTCTAATTTAGCTTTAATTGCATTTTCAGTTTGATTGTCCATAGAGTTGCTGGGTTCATCAAAAAGAATAATAGGAGGATTTAGTAATAAAGCGCGAGCAATCGCAATAATTTGTCGTTGTCCGCCGGATAGATTTTTTCCGCCTTCGTTAATGAGCGCTTCATAACTTCCTAATTTAGGTTTAACAAAATCATCCACACCTGAAATTTCGATGGCTTTAACAATCTTGCTGTCTTCTGCATGAGGAACACCTAAAGTAATGTTGTCGCGCAGAGTTCCATTGAAAAGCATAATATCTTGAGGAACATACCCCATATTTTTTCTTAATTCGGTGATATTAAAATGGCTTTGATCAACGCCATCGAAAAACAGCGAACCATCAGTTGGTTGCAATAACCCCATGATAAGTTTAGCGACGGTTGTTTTTCCTGAACCTACGCGACCAATAATACCCACATGTTCGCCTGCATTAATTTTAAAGGAAATTTTATTTAAGATGGGTTCTGCATGGCCTGGAAAATGAAAACTGACGTCTCTAAACTCAATAGCACCTTGTAAGTTAGGAACATCTAATACAGATTGAGTGGTTGGATTTTCAATCGGCAAGTGCATAATTTTATTTAAATTATTAATAGAACTTTTAGTTTGATGATATCTTGTGAGTAATGCTGCGATTTGTGCCATAGGGGCTAATGCTCTGGAAGATAAGATACTGCAAGCAATCAGAGCACCGAGCGTTAATTCATTGGCCGTGATTTTATAAACACCCACAATAATAACCAGCACAATGGCAAGCTGTTGAATAAAGATCGAAAAGAATACGCCCATGTTAACCAAGAATCTTAATTTAATGCCTACATGAGAAGCTGTATGCACTAAATGTTCCCAGCGTTTTTGCATCACGGGTTCTGCACCGGTCGCTTTAACCGTTTCAATACCATTTAAAATTTCTAATAAAACTGCTTGTTTTTCAGCGGAATAGCGATTAGAAACCTTGGTATACATATCTAATGGTTTTTGTAATAGATAGCCAAATATAATAGTCATTGGTAATAAAATTAATGGAACAAATACGATAGACCCACCAATCAACCCTATGATAAAGATAAATAACAGTGAGAACGGTAAATCCACTAATATAGTCACTGTTGATGAAGTAATAAATTCTCTTACTGAATCAAAAGACTGAATCGTGTTAGCAAATGCGCCCACAGATTTTGGTCTATCAATCATTCTGATTCCCATTATTTTTTCAAGAATCGATGCTGAAACTTGTTGATCCACTAATTTGCCTGATTGATCAATGAAATAACTACGTAAGGTTCGCATTAACACATCAAATGCAAAGATGATAAAGATACCGCTAGCTAATACCCATAAACTATCAAATATTCTGTTAGGAATAATTCTGTCATACACATTCATGGTAAAAAGCGGTACTGCCAATGCAAAAATATTAATTAAGAATGAAGCGACTAAGACTTCGCCATAAGAGGACCATAACATTTGTACCGCATCCCAAAACCAGCCTTTGCTAACATCCTCAACTGCCACATGTTCACCATGTGCCACAAAACGTAAATTAGGTTCAACTTCAAAAGCTTGACCTGTATAACGACTCATTAAATCTTCATAATCAATTTCTTCTGGAGCAGTACTTTTTAATGGGTTAATAATTTTAACCGTGCCGCGCGCAGTAATATCCGTTAACAAACAGGCATCATTATTTTTTAAGATAAGAACTAAAGGAACTGCGAAATGAATGGGCCGTTTTTCTAGTTTAATTTTCTTTAGTTTAGCTTGTAGATTGATATGAGCTGCCGCGCGTGGAAATAACTCTAGGGTCAAACGTTTTTCATCTAGAGGCAATCCTGCTAACAATGTCCCTTCAGAGACGGGTTGCCCCAGGATGTCTGTTAGGTTTACTAAACATGCTAATAATTTATCGTCTGTCATTTTAGTTCTCCCAAACTCGGTTGCAAAGAACGTTATACAACCAGTATAGTCCTGATTTGAGATTATGCAAATTTTGACAAGAAGATGATTTTATTAACTATTTTAATTAAAAGAAGATTTATCTAACCGTAACATAGTGGTTTCAATCCAGTTTTTTGCTTGGTTCAATATTTGATCAGCCGACAAGCCTTTGGTTTCTATTAAGGGACCAATGACGACCTTAATAGTGCCCGGGTATTTTATAAAACTACGGCGTGGCCAAAAGCGCCCCGCATTGTGAGCGACAGGAATCACAGGATAGCCGGTTTGTTCAGCTAACTTTGCCCCACCCATTCTATATATACCTGTTTGTCCTGGCGGTATCCGCGTTCCTTCTGGGTAAACCAATATCCAGCGACCGCTTTCTAAACATTTTCTGCCTTTTTGTATTATTTGTTTAATAGCGGTGATACTGCTGCGATTAATGGAAATGGGCTCTATGATGGCTAAACCCCATCCAAAAAAAGGAATCCATAATAACTCCCTCTTTAATATAATGGCCGCTTCTGGAAAAAGGCCTTGGAGAAAAAAAGTTTCCCATGTCGATTGATGTTTGCTCAATACTATTCCGTTTCTATCTTTAGGAATATTCTCTAAACCTTCTATTTGATAATCGATACGACAGACTTTTTTTAATACCCACAAAACGGAGCCAGTCCAAGCCACTATCATTTTGTAACGAAAACGAAAAGGGAGGGGAAAAGCTAAGATACAAAAGAAACTATAAATGGTCGCTGCCAAAATCATATAAATAGAAAATATTAATGAACGAAAAAATAAAATAATTTTATTCATGCGGTTCACTTTTTAAAATAAATTTAACCGCAGCAGCTAAATTTTCAAAATGTAAAATAGAATCTAACTCAGGATTTTTTTCTAGTGTCTCTTGGCCTTTACCCGTTAAAACTAAAATGGGCAAACACCCGGCAGCACCCGCTGCTTGCATATCAGAAAAAGTATCGCCTATGTAATAAGTTTCAGTCATATGAATTTGATATTTTTCTTTGGCTTGATCAAATAAACCCGGTTTTGGTTTGCGACATTCACAGTTATCATCCGGATGATGAGGACAAATAAATATTTCTTCTATATGCCCACCCAATTTTGCTAATTGACTAGTAAATTTTTCATGCATCTCATCCAGAGCATATCGTTCAAATAACCCTCTGGCCAAACCCGACTGATTGGTCACTACTATTACACGATAGCCCACGCGATTTAATTCAACAATCGCCTCTAAACTTCCAGGAATTGCCTGCCATTCAGCTGCTGATTTTATATAATCTTTAGAATCAAAATTAATAACACCATCTCGGTCTAATAATATAAATTTCATAGATCCTTACTGCTGTAATAAAGCGATATCCGCTACTTGTAAAAACAACTCTCGCAGTTTTTTTAACAAAAGTAGACGATTCTCGCGTAGTTTCTGATCTTCAGCCATGACTAATACATGATCGAAGAATTGATCAACGGGATCACGGAGTTCAGCCAAATGAGTTAATATTTTTTCGTATTCACTTTTTTGAGCTAAAGCAGCTATAGCATCCGCTTGCTTGCTTAATTCATTTGCTAGAACTCTTTCTGATTCATGTTCAAATAAATTTGAGTCTACACTCTTTAATTCAATGGGCTTTTCATATTTACTTAAAATATTGCTAACTCGTTTGTTTGCAATACTAAGCGCTTCGGCTTGCGGCAATTCTTTAAATTTATTTACTGCCTTAATACGGCTATCAATATCAAAAATACTTCTACGATCAAGAACCAATACTGACGAAACAACGCCAGCACTTATTCCTTGTGACCGATATAATGAACGGATACGATCCAATATAAAGTTCCATATTTCAGGCACTACATTTTTATTGGTTAATACTAATTTCTGATCATCGTAAAGCTCAACTGCCCTCTGCAAGGAATCATATAAATCTAGATTGGGTCCAAATTTAAGAAAATTAATAAGCATTATCGCTGCACGCCGCAAAGCAAACGGATCTTTTTCTCCGGTAGGAATAAGACCCATACCAAAAAAACCAACAAGATGGTCCAAACGATCTGCTAATGCTAAAGCTCGCGTAACGGGCTCACTTGGTTCTTCTGCCACCTTAGTCAAATATTGATCTCTAATGGCTCTCGCTACAACTTCGTCTACATTATTTTGCGCATAATAATATCCAACCACCCCTTGTAATTCAGGAAATTCGCCTACCAGTTCTGTGGTTAAATCAGCTTTGGATAACTTGCCTGCTTCTTCTGCAAAGGTAATTTCTTTAGAAGAAAACCCTAACTTTCTCGCAATATACCCCGAGAGATGTGCCAACCGGTTAACTTTATTTAACAACGTGCCTAGTTTTTCTTGGTAAACTACCGTAGATAGTTTATCGACACGATCAATTAATTTAATTTTGTTATCCATTTGATAAAAGAATGCGGCATCAGATAAACGGGCTCTCAATACTCGTTCATTACCATCAATAACTTGTTGTGTATTATTGCTTTCAATATTACAAATCACAATAAATTTTGCTACTAACTCTCGACGAATGTTTGTTAAAGGAAAATATCGTTGGTGGCTTTTCATAGCTGAAATTAATATTTCTTGTGGCACTTTAAGAAAGTCAGAATCAAATTTACCCAAAAGCGCAACAGGCCATTCAACTAAACTCGTCACTTCTTCTAGTAAATCCAAATCATCATTTATATCCACCCGTTCATCTTTTTCTATCAATGAATTTACTTGTTCAATGATTTTATTTTTTCTCTTTTCAAAATCAGCAATCACAAATCCTTTTTTTTCTAAAATATCTGCGTAATCATCAGCGTTAGAAATTTTTAAAGGTTTTTTACAGAGAAAACGATGGCCGGCGGTTATATTTCCGGAGCGGCAACCTAAAATTTCAGCGTCTATTACTTTAGATCCATATAATAAAATAACCGAGTGAACCGGCCGCACAAATTCAACGCTGTTATTTCCCCAGCGCATGCGCTTTGGGATTGGCAAAGCATTTAAAGCATTTTGTACAATGTTAGGTAATAATTCTTGTACTGTTTTCCCCGCGACTTTTTGTTTGAAGCCAACCCATTTTCCTTGGGGATTTTCGAGCGTCATTAACTCTTCTACTGAAACACCGCACGATTTTGCAAAACCCAGACAGGCTTGTGTAGGCTTGCCTTTATCATCAAAAGCAGCAACCCATGCAGGTCCACGTCGTTCAACGATGTTGTCCGCTTGTTTTTCCATGAGTTGATTTACTTTCACAGCCAAACGGCGTGGGGTTGCAAAAAATTCAGCGTCAGAAAAAGTAAGCTCTGCATCCGCTAAACCTTTTTTTATACCTTCCCTAAAACTTTCGGCTAATTTCAAGAGTGCTTTAGGAGGCAATTCTTCCGTGTGGATTTCTACCAAAAAATTAGTCATTTGCTTTTTCCTTTACTTTTAATAAAGGAAAACCTAAAGCTTCACGCATTTTATAATAACTTTCGGCAACGGCTTTGGACATGCGACGAATTTTTAAAAGATGTTGTTGACGTTCAGTAACCGAGATCGCGCGACGCGCATCCAATAAATTAAATGTGTGAGAAGCTTTTAAAGCCATTTCATAAGCGGGTAGAGGTAGATTTGCTTCAATTAATCTCATGCTTTCTTGTTCGTATTTAGAAAATAATTCAAATAAAATAGGAATCTCTGATAATTCAAAATTATATTTTGACATCTCGACTTCATTTTGATGAAACACATCACCGTAAGTGACAATACCAGCGGGAGTTTTAGCCCAGACTAAATCAAATAAATTATTCACGCCTTGTAATGGCATCGCTAGACGTTCTAAGCCATAAGTAATTTCCCCGGTCACGGGTTTACATTCTAAGCCACCCACTTGTTGAAAATAAGTAAACTGGGTAATTTCCATGCCGTTTAACCAAACTTCCCAACCCAAACCCCAAGCGCCTAAAGTTGGAGCTTCCCAATTGTCTTCCACAAAACGAATATCATCGACTTCTGGGTCTATGCCTAATACACGTAATGAATCTAAATAAAGATCTTGGATATTATCAGGGGAGGGTTTTAACACTACTTGGAATTGATAATAATGCTGAACCCGGTTTGGATTTTCGCCATAACGTCCATCGGTGGGACGGCGGCACGGCTGCACATAAGCTGCTCGCCAAGGTTCGGGGCCTACTGCGCGTAGGAAACTCGCCGGATGAAAAGTGCCGGCTCCTACTTCCATATCTAGTGGTTGGACAATGACGCAACCTTGTTCTGCCCAATAAGCTTGCAGAGCTGCGATCATGCCTTGTAAGGTTTTAACGTCGTATGATTGTTTCATGGTATCTCAATGATCAGCGATCTTCAGAAAGGCAAAATTATAGCTCATTTCCTAAAATTTCGGTATTCAAAAATCTCTATTGGTGTTTTTTCTTTTACCTCATGTTGGCCCAAAGATACGCCTTCGCATACTCCTTTGACTTGTTCCCAGGCTGAATTAGAAAGATAAATCGTATTAGATTTAGCTAGTGCCTGAATACGCGTACAGACATTCACTGCCTCACCCCAAATATCAAATGAATACTGCCTATGCCCCACCATTCCACCGACAACGCTTCCATAATGAATCCCCGCGTTTAGTTTCCATTGCAAGCCTTTTTTCTCACTTTGCTCAAACATTTCATGAGCACATTTAATGCAATCTAAGACAGAGCTATCACTTTTCAAAAGCATACCTGCGGCTCCCAAAAAGCCGCCTCCGATGGCTTTTATTTTTTGTACATTATATTTAATAGCAACGGCATCGCCCATATCCGCTAGTTTTTGTAAATATTCAATTATTTCCTTAGGTTCATGTGTTTCATCTTCGTGGGGGGCATGAACTAAATTAACAACCAAGATGGCTACATTTTTATATTCTCTGGTTTGAATTCCGCCCGTTTTAATAAGTTCGTCTACCACAAAAGGTGGAAATATAGACTGTAGCAAACGCTCAAACTGTCGCCTTGCAAACTCTAACTGATAGCGAAACAGGTTTTCTTTATATTTATACCATTTTTTTTCTACGCATGCGTTAATGCGAATACGCAACAAATCTTGGTTAAAGGGTTTTAAAATTAAATCTTCCGCTCCTAATTTGAGACAAGCTACCGTTTGTTCTACTTCATCAAAACCTGTGATAATTAAGACCATCAAGCGTTGCATGTCTATATCTTTTTTTAATTTTACCAACACTTCTTTGCCGGACATGCCTGGCATACTCAAATCAAGCAAAACTAAATTAAAGCTTTTCTTTGTTAATTGATTTAAAGCTTGAGCTCCATCATGCGCAATAGAAATATTTTCATACCCCATTTCCTGCAAATAGCGTTCCAAAAGTTGGCAGTTTTGTGTCTGATCATCAACAATCAGAATGGATATTTTTTCTTTAAAATCTTGATACTCTTTCACTTCAATCGGTTGCTTAACTATAATATTTTCATATTTATCTAGAGTAATCTTAGCGGATTGCGGTAGTTTGATTTCATCAGCCAATCTTATAATTTGTTTTATAAAAGAAATTATTTCTGAAAATTTAATAACCAGCGTAGTGGCTTGTTCTTTCTGAAATTCAATTAATACTAACTCTCCATATCCTTGAATAATATTAATGGAATTATGCAAATCATGTCGAATTTTAGACAGGTATTGATCTAAATTAACCCCCTGATTTATTTGCGCAGTGATATTTTCTTCTGATAGCTGAGTGGATAACTGATTAAGAAGCTCTGAGCATCCTTCGCTAATAGTATTAATATCTTCTATACTTCTTGCAGATAAATTTTCTTTATCTTTTTTTAAAAATTGATCTATATAATTTTTCAGAGGATCAATTTGGTCAATAATTTGTTTGCGAATTTCAATGAGCTTTGCCAACAAATCTGCATTTTTAGCATCAATCATACCAATCTCCTTTTACTTTGTGCATTTATCAATGGCTTTTAAAAGATCATCTCGCATAAATGGCTTTTCCAAACAAAGGTTAGGGATACTATCAAGAAATTCTTGTAATTTAGGAGTAAATGCGCCGCCCGTAATAAATATTATTTTTTCTTTAAGCTCAGGATATTTTTCAGAAATATATTTATAAATATCAGGACCTGCCACATCAGGCATACTAAGATCGCTGATAATAACATCAAATTTGCCGTTGTCTTTAACTATCAAATCAAGCGCTGCTTGGCCACCATTCGCGGTTGTGATTTGATGATAGTCTTCAAGCAATCTTGCCATACTTTTTAATAATGACGGCTCATCATCTATGATTAATATTTTTTTATTTTTTGTATAAACCATGCTATCCGCTTTCATGGGTTGTTTCTCCTGTGAGACATTCTTTGAAATAGGGAGATAAACTGAAAAAGTAGTTCCTTTGCCAGGGACACTCTTTACGGTTATTTTCCCACCCAAATTTTGTATAATATCTTGGCAAATATAGAGACCCAAACCCGTCCCACCTCCCGCAGATTTAGTCGTAAAAAAAGGATTAAATATTTGGGGTAAAATATCGGATGGGATACCTGCGCCAGTATCTGTAATGTCAACTTTAACAAATTGACCTTCTAGTATAGTTCGTATTGAAATCTTATTTTTAGCAATTTTCCCTTCTGGAATAGCCTGACCTGCATTTACAATTAAATTTAAAAATACTTGATGTAATTTTCCACTATTAGCCAAAAAAACAGGGATGTCTGGTGAAAAGTTTTTTTCAAGAGTAGCTTTATATTTATATTGAGGGAAAGACATGTTAATCGCTGCGTTCAGAATATCGTTCAAATGGATTTCGCTATCTTTTTTATCTCCCTCACGAGCAAACGATTTTAAATTACTCACAATGTCGCGAATCCGTTCGGCGCCTTGTGCTGTTTCTTCTAAAATTTCATTAAATTTATCGATTGCTTCTTGTTGGCTCGCATCTTTTGCGCTTAATTTTATTGTTTTCATTGTTGAGGTTAGGGAAGAAATATTTGCCATAATCCAGGCAATGGGATTATTTATTTCATGGACTACTCCAGCAGCAAGGGTACCCACTGTCGTTAATTTGTCATTCAGAAGGGATTGGATTTTTAATTTATTTTTTTCAGTAATATCATTGATAATTGAGACGACTAATTTCTTTCCTCCTACATCCATAAATGTGGCTGATACATCAAGCTCTCGTCTTGATCCATCTAATCTTTGAATATGGCCTTCGGTAAGAATTTTATTTTCTTTGACATGTTTAAACTCTTGATAAAGTTTATCGTGCTCTTCAGAAACCACGAATTCTTTAAGATTTTTTCCAATCAATTGATCATTGTTGCGACCGAATATAGCTGCGCCTACCGTATTAATTTCTAAAATATTTCCTTCCAAGTCTAAAATTAAAATCCCACAACTCGCCTGTTGCATGATAGTTTTGTAGTGTTTTTCTGAATTGTGAAGCTGTTCAAAAGAGTCTGATAAACCAATGGCTTGTCCAATTTGACTTCCTAAAGCACGTCCAAAAACAAGCGGTTCAGTTCCGCTGATATTATCGACCAGAGAACCTAACACCATAATACCCAAGCAGTTCTTTTGAGAAATAAGCGGAATGATTAAGGCGGTGCGCAAACCTGCTTGTTTTAGAAATTTATTTTCGATTTCTTTTGCTCCCTCTTTAGAGGGAAACTGAATCGGAGTTTGATCACGAAAAGCTTTATTAAATAATTCTGATTGCCCAAAAAAACTTTCTAATAAGGTCTTATCTTCCTGTTTATAACCAATAAAATGTTTTAATCTTAGCTTTGCATTTGTATCTAGAAGATAGAGAGCCCCTTTTGATATACCTGCAGAATCCAAACAATTTAAAAGGACATTTTGTAATGTTTCTTCAATGCTCATTGTATTATCAGTGAGGGCATCTGCTATCCCGCCCAATAAATTTAATTGCGCAGCTTGTAAACCACAACGTTGCGCCAATCCTATCTTCCCATCCATTATGGGAGCATCTTTAGAAGGTGAGACATAGGATTTTATTAGATTGATTAAACTACTCATCTCTAGAGGTTTGATTAAAAATTCATTAAAACCTATTTCTTTAATCTTAGTGGTATCTGTATCAGAAAAAAAACCTGACAATCCTAAAATGGGAATTTCTTTTCCTTCGGGGAGCGCGCGTAGTTGGCGAATGAGCTCATATCCATCCACATCGGATAAAATTAAATCTTGTAAAACGACTTGGGGTTTATGCTGTTTTAAAAGCTCTAAACCTTTTTTGCCACTTTGCGCTTCTAATATTTGGTAATTTTCACTTTGACTGGCGAGTCTTAGCACTTTGCTAGTAATAGGATTATCTTCAATAACCAGTATTATGGGTCCTTTCATGGTTAGAATTCCTTTTCATCAATCTCTGTAAAATTGTGTAAAAAGCTTCCCCATAATCCCTTTCTGTCCGTTATTTCATTGTACTCTTCTTTTATTACGGAAAGGTAGAGTAGAATAAAAAGATAGGAGCTCAAGGGAGCTAAGATGGTTTTCGATTCATCATGGTTTTATCAAGGACCTATTCCCGCTAATGCTATGGTTGGGTTTTATAACTATCCCTTAGTTGCCTTGTCTTATTTCATTGCTGTGATTGCCTCTTACGTAACGTTAGATTTAGCGGGGCGTTTACGTTCAGAGATCAACGCTTCATTAAAAAAATACTGGATAGTAGGTGGTGCTTTTATCATGGGATCAGGCATTTGGTCCATGCATTTTATAGGAATGCTCGCTTATATTATGCCTATGCCGCCTACCTACGATATTCTATGGACCAGCGGATCTTTACTAATCGCTATCATCGCCTCATTCATTGCTCTTTTTATTTTAAGAAAAAAAGACCTGCCTTTTAAAAACATCCTCTTAGGAGGGGTTGTAATGGGGTGTGGCATTGCTGCTATGCATTATATGGGAATGGAAGCAATGGAAGGTCCCTTTAGTAACCCCATTTACATGAAGATTGACTATTTACCTGGATTATTTTTCTTATCTATCTTTGTTGCTATTATTGCCTCGCAAGCTGCTCTTTGGTTAGCGGTAATAAGCAATCAAGGATCTCTGATACATCAACTTCGTTTAAAAATTGCAAGCGCCTTAGTAATGGGAGCTGCCATTTGTGGTATGCATTATATCGGCATGGCCGCTGCTGTAATGTTACCGGTTAAAACAAACTCTGAAATGATAAAAATATTACACGCTAGCCCCAATCTTTCTATCGCGTCACTAGCCCTATACATTTACTGGATCACCGGATTGATCATCATCATTGCCTTAATTGTTTCTACTTATAGACAAATGGCACAAGCAGAAGAGCAACAAAACCTACTAGAAATCCGTGTTAAAGAACGCACTGCTGAGCTCTCTGATGCCTTAGAAAAAAATAAATTGATGCAAGACCACCTTATTCAAGTCGAAAAAATGGCTACGGTTGGACAACTCACAGCAGGGCTCGCCCATGAAATTAATAATCCTCTGAGCTATGCGTTAAGCAATATGACTGTCTTAGATGAACGACTAGTCGCTCTAGAAAAGCATTTGCCCCCAAACGAAAGAAACCAGGATACGCATGATTTAATTACAGAAACAGAAGAAGGCTTGCTACGGATTAAAAAAATTATTTCTGATGTAAGAGGTGTTTCATCAGAAAAAAAAGAAGAATTACAACCAGTCGATATTAATACTTGTATAGAATCAGCCGTTGAACTAGCTTGGAACAAAATAAAAGATAAGTGTGTATTACAAAAAAAGCTGGATCCTTCTTTACCTAAAATAATGGGGTATCCTAATCAGATTACACAAGTATTCATGAGTTTAATTTTAAATGCAGTAACTGCTATAAAAGAAAAAGGGGAAATTAATTTTGTAACCATTCGCAAAGACGCCTCTATTATAATCATAATTACTGACACGGGATGTGGCATTGAACCGGAAAATTTAAAAAAAATATTCAACCCGTTTTTTACCACCAAAGGAGTGGGGTATGGACAAGGATTGAGCCTGTCACGCGCTTATGAAATCATTCAATCTCTTAAAGGAACCATCACTGTTACCAGCAAAGTCGACCAGGGCACTACGTTTACGATTGAATTGCCTATAAGCAATTGATGCCTGCACCATTTGAGCTTATAATTGCCAACCTCACATAATTCAAAGGTTAAAGCATGGATAACCCTTTACTGGCTAAAGACCCGCTTCCTCATTTTTCTAGAATCTTGCCGGAGCATATTGAGCCTGCTTTAAAACAGGTGATTAGCCAAAATCTTATTTTACTCAATGAATTGCTAGCCAAGGGGCCGCCTTTTACTTGGGATAACCTAATGGCTCCCTTGGAAGAAATGAATGATAAGCTAAACAAACTCTGGTCCCCTGTGGCGCATTTACATGGCGTAGCAGAAAGTGAGGCGCTTAGAAATGCTTATAATGCTTGTTTGCCTTTGTTAAGCGACTATACAACTGAAATAATGCAAAATGAAAAATTATATCATGCAGTTAAATCTATAGCGGATAGTCTTGATTATAAAAATTTAGATACAGCACAACGCAAAGTCATTGAAGATGAATTAAGGGATTTTAAATTAGCTGGCGTTGCGCTTCCGCCCTCTGAGAAAATTCGTTTTGCAGAAATTCAAAAACAATTAAGTTTAATTACGACCAAATTTAGTGAAAATGTATTAGATGCAACACATGCTTGGACTTTTCATGTTACCGATCTGCAAACACTCAAAGGCTTACCCGAGCAATCTGTTCAATTACTGGCTGAAAATGCGGCGCATCTGGATAAAACAGGTTGGGTGATTACTTTAGATAGTCCTTGTTATTCTACGGTGATGAAATATTTGGACAATCGAGAAATTCGCTGGCTCTTATATGAAGCGAATTGCACCCGTGCCTCAGATCAAGGCCCGCATGCGGGACGATTTGATAATGGTCCTGTCATGGAAGAAATTTTAAAATTGCGCCAGGAAAAAACAGCTTTGTTAGGTTTTAACCATTTTGCCGACTTATCTCTTGCAACTAAAATGGCAAAATCGCCTGAGGAAGTTTTAACTTTCTTAGAAGATATGTCTCACAAAGCCAAAAAATTTGGCGAACAAGATATGAAAGAGTTGCAAGAATTTGCTAAACAAATGGATGGTATTGAACCTCTAGAAGCCTGGGATATGGCTTATTATTCAGAAAAATTACTCAAATCAAAATTTGCCTTTCAGCAAGAAGATTTGCGACCTTATTTCCCGATTAATAAAGTGCTAGCAGGGATGTTTACTATTATAAACAAAATTTTTGGCCTCACGATTACTGAGCATTTTAGTGCAGATACTTGGCATCCTTCTGTGCAGTTATTTGATATTTTAGATAAAGATAAAAATTACCGCGGTTCTTTTTATACGGATCTTTATGCGCGTCCGCATAAACGTGAAGGAGCTTGGATGGATGATGCGCGGGTACGCAGACGTTTAGCTGATGGCAGTATTCAACAGCCAGTTGCTTTTTTAACGTGCAATTTTACCCGTCCGATTGGAAATAGACCTGCTTTGTTAACGCATGATGATGTGGTAACACTTTTTCATGAATTCGGTCATTGCCTACATCATCTTTTAACACAAATTGATTATGCTGCCGTATCAGGGATTAATGGCGTGCCGTGGGATGCGGTTGAGGTCCCCAGTCAATTTTTAGAACGTTGGTGTTATGAAAAAGAAGCGCTCACTTTGATTTCTCAACATATTGATACGAATGAGCCACTGCCTGATTTAGTGTTTCATAAATTAACTGCCTCAAAAAATTTCCAAGCAGGAATGCATGTTTTGCGTCAATGCGAATTTGCTTTATTTGATTTTAATCTACACTTAGAAAAAACACCGCCTGATACTCATAGAATTCAACAACTCTTAGATATTATTAGAAAACAAATTTCAGTGGTAAAACCTCCTGCCTTTAATCGGTTCCAAAATACGTTTTCACATATTTTTGGCGGAGGTTATGCAGCGGGTTATTACAGTTATCTTTGGGCTGAAGTTCTGTCCAGTGATGCGTTTTCAAAATTTGAAGAAACTGGAATATTTAATGCTGCGACAGGACAAGAATTTTTAAAAACAATTTTAGAGCAAGGCGGCTCAAAACATCCGATGGATTTATTTGTTGCCTTTCGCGGGCGAAAACCCAGCGTTGATGCTCTGTTAAAACATAATGGATTTATAGAGGAAAACTAAATGCATAATCCACAAGGACATCCCAAAGCATTACCGTTTTTATTTTTTACAGAAATGTGGGAACGCGTAGGATTTTATGTGGTACAAGGCATGCTCGTACTTTATATGACTCAACAATTGGGTTACTCCGATGAACTAAGTTATTCTATTTTGGGAGCTTTTAGTGCGCTGGCTTATATTTCACCTGTCGTTGGTGGGCTACTCGCTGATCGTGTTATAGGATTTAAAAAAGCGATTGTATTAGGCGGCATTTTATTAAGTTCGGGTTATGCATTACTTGCAGCTCCCTGGGGAAAAAGTTTTTATATAGGGTTAGGAATCATCATCATAGGCAATGGTTTTTTTAAACCGAATATTTCAAGTTTGTTAGGCGCGCTTTACAAACATGGAAACTCCGATCGCGATGCGGGTTTTACTATTTTTTATATCGGCATTAATCTAGGCGTTATTATTGCAGGTGTAGGTTCAAGCTTGATTAGAACTTATCTTAATTGGCAGGCTAATTTTCTTTTTGCTAGCATTGGTTTAATCATAGGGCTTATTACTTTTTTTGCAGCTGTCAGATGGGGCGATATGGATTATAGAGGTCCCTTTCTTAAGCTTAAAAAATTATTAATCACTAAAATTTATATTCTTACCGGTTGCGCTATTGCAGTTATCTTATTAAGTTATTTATTACAATCTGCCACTTTATCAAAATGGATATTTAGTGCAGTCGGAATATTCTTATTATTTTTTATGTTCTTCATAGCATTTCGCCAAGATAAAATGGCGCGTAATAATCTTATCGTGGTCAATATTTTAATATTATCCGTCGTTATTTTTTGGATGATACAATTACAAATGTTATTTTCGGTAAATCTCTTTGTTGAACGTTTAGTTCAGCGACAAATGGGTGGATTTCAAATTCCTACTCCGCTTTTTTATACCTTAGGAAGTATTTTTATTATTACGCTAGGGCCATTATTTGCCTGGCTTTGGCATACGCTTTATAAACATAAGTGCAACCCTTCGCCCTTAAGTAAATTTGTGTTGGGAATTTTTATTGTTGGATTAGCACCTTTATCACTTGCTGCTGCCACTTTATTTCCTAATGCCCACAACTTAATAAATCCATTATGGGTTGTTTTATCTTATTTGCTCGTGACCATTGGTGAATTATGCATGATACCGATTGGACTTGCGGCTATTACTGAACTTTCTCCACCTCATTTAACTGGCATGATGATGGGCATTTGGTTTGCGGGCATGGGGTTTGGCGGAGAATTTGCAGGACTTATCGCAAAAGTTACCAGCATTCCAGCTTATGCACTGAATCAACCTTTAAAACAATTAACCATTTATAGACATGGATTTACTGACCAAGCAGTATTAGCGTTTGCCATAGCAATAATTTTGTTTATTATTCAATGGGCTTTAAAAAAGACTTTAAACCCTGCAAATAAAATCAATAAGTTAGCTTAGCGTTTTAGCCCACATTTCTAGGCTAAACGGTATATAATAGTGTGTATAGCCCCTCGATTCTTAAAGGAGCGCGCATTCATGTTTGAAGCTGACCGCCCCATTTTGAAAAGCGATCAAGACCGACTCGGTCGAACAACCTTTGCGAAATATTTAGCGCGATGTATGTTAGAACATAAAAGCCAAGAAAGCTTAGTCATAGGATTAAATGGCGCTTGGGGTACCGGTAAAACCTCTCTGATCAATCTCACTTTAGAAGAATTAAAATATGCTTCTAATAATATGTTTGATTATGAAAAACCTATTATATTAAATTTTAGTGCTTGGAGTTACTCAGGACAAAAACAATTAATTTATAGTTTCTTTAGAAGACTTTCCTCGGAAATGAATCAAGCTGATTATTTTGAAAATTCTGCGAATATTATTTATCTTTTAGAATTATACATTTCTTTTTTTACCCATAAACCTGTCCCTCGATCCTTAAGACTTAAGCTCGCTTTAAGAAAACGATTTTTTAAAAAGAAAGCGGAAGAAGATGCTTATGGGTGGGAATCGGGTCGTGATTTAACTCAAGTTAAAGCTGAGCTGAATGAATTATTACGCAAACAACGTCATAAGTTAATTATTATTATTGATAATATTGCTCGGGTGGATGACCGTGAAGTTAAAGAAGTTTTTCAAATTGTAAAATCCATTGGTGATTTTTCAAATACAGTTTATCTACTTTCCATGGATAAGCCATTGGCGATTAGTGCTATAGACAGAGTCTATGGATCTGGCGGTAAAGAATTATTAGACAAGGTTATTCAATTGCCTTTTGATGTTCCGCCCATTTCAAAACAAGATTTAGAAGTTATATTATTAGACAAATTAAATAAAGTTATTTTAGAAGCGCCTTTAGATAGCTGGAATGGAAAATATTGGGCAGATATTTATTATTCTACTTTGAAATATTTCTTTCAAAGCTGTCGTGATATTACCCGTTATGTCAATACTTTAAGTTTTGAATTTAATCACATTAAAGAAGTCACTAATCCAGTCGATTTGTTTTCAATCACAGCTCTTGAAGTATTCGAACCCTTGGTATATGAAGGTGTTCGTGATAATAAAGACTTATTTACGGATTTGGTTTATCAAATCGTCACAGACCCCAAACAAATAGCTAAAGATAAAGTTCGCGTAGAAGAAATTATTAATCGCGGAAAAAATATCCCGCATGCTCTTATAAAAAAACTACTGATTCATCTTT
This sequence comes from Gammaproteobacteria bacterium, assembly GCA_013287085.1. GTDB lineage: Bacteria > Pseudomonadota > Gammaproteobacteria > DSM-16500 > DSM-16500 > JABDEM01. The sequence goes on along the minus strand of JABDEM010000014.1, from coordinate 10,501 downwards.
TTCCTAGATTACATAGCATTTATCAATCGAATATGCATTTTTATCATTCTGAAACGCTAGCCAGAAAATATAAACGTATTTGCTCGTGGGATTTATTTGATGTTTATTTTCGTCTTTCTTTAAGTTCAGGAACTATTCACGAAACTGAATTTGATGCTATTTTAGCGCTAGAAAACAATTCTGAAAGCTTTGATCTTATGCTCACGCGCTTAAATCAAGATGATCGTATTCTTAAGTTTTTAGATCTACTAGATGGGATTGATCCTGAAAGAATACATACTAAAAATATTCCTAATATTATTCTGGCTTTATTAGATAATGCTGATCTTTTTCCAGAAGGAAAAATATCCCGCTTGAGTTTTAATACACCTCAGCGCATACACAGAATACTTCACCAATTATTAAGACGTTTTGATACAGCCGAAAAACGATTTGAAATTTTTAGTGAGGCGATTAATAAAACGCTAAAAAGTTTATTTATTTTGACTCATGAATTAAACGAACAAAGTCATGAACATGAAGAGAATACGGATACTTTTATTCCTTTGGAACACAGAGATTTTACGCCTAGCCAGTTAAATAAATTAAAAGAACTGACCGTGGGAAGAATTCATGAATGGATTAAAACACAAAGATTAGGTGAACATCCAAAACTTATAGCTATTTTATTTGCTTGGAAAAAATGGGGTTATACAGAAGAATGTGTTCGATATGTTAAAGAGCTTTGCAGCACTGACAAAGGGTTAGTGTTATTTCTCACAGCAGCATTAAAAGAACCTATTACTCAAGCTATGCATAAACAACACACCAATACTGAATGGAAAAACTTTTTAGTTAATATTGATAGCTTTATTCCGCATGAATCCATCGCCACTCATGCGGTCGCTATATTTGAAGATGATTACTTTGAAAAACTACGTGAAAACGAACAACTCGCTTTATTGATATTCTTAGATTTAATTAATGCAAAGACCCGGAAAGTCATCCCTAAAACTACCGTATAAATTCTAAGCCTCTACGGTAAGACTAAAGAGACCCCGCACGCTTCGCCCATTTCCTGCTAATTGCTCAGCCGTATCTTGTTTAGATAACGGTTGTGCTAATAATAAATTGCCCGAGACATGTTGTGCGAGAAAAAATCTTACTCCCACACCCGCTGAACTTTCACTTTGTTTTGATGGAGTGCCTAGAACATTTTCTTTATTCCAAATAGCGCCAATATCATAAAATATATAGGGCTCAAAAGACTGCATCCAGCAAAACAAAGGCAGTGCGGCACGAAGCTCTACCGATCCGCCTAATCCTTCATCACCGATAAGATCAGCTGAATCATAACCGCGTCCCATCACACTACCACCAAAAGTAAATTGTTCATAAGCCAGTAATGGATTAAAAGAATATTGGCCTTTGGCTACGACAAAAGTAGAAAATATAGAATTACCTAAAGGTTGTAACCGACTGGCTTGTAAATCAAACTTGGTAAAATCACCCGTTGCTCCGGGACGGGAACTCGTTGGAGAATTAGGATCGTTTGAAGCGCCTAAAATTAAAAGTCCTTGCTCGACTTCCGCGCTAAAACTATTCAAACCAAGCATACCATCAGTGTGATTTAAAACTCCGCCAGCTCTCAGTGTACGTATATGATCATTATAAATAGTATTACCAAAAGTTTTACTACCGTCATCGATATAATTAAATGAAGCATTTAAAATTAAATCGGTGCAACGACTAAGAATATAGGGGAAAGTAAGACCCAATGAATAAATATTACTTTTACCCTCAACGTTTAGCGGTTGAAGCACAAACACAGGATGGGTTTGTGATTCTGTCGCATCAAATGTTAAGCGCAAGCCTTCAGAATTAAGCGGAGCATCATAGTATAAATCCCAATATCTTAATTCACGTAAGCGAGAACTCGTGACATAAGTTAATCGCGTAGCATCGCCTGATCGGAAAATCGAATTAATAGCGCCGCTAAAAGTAATTTCATTGGGGCCTATATATCTTGACCCGTAGTTATCATAAGCCACATAACCCGACACTTTTTTAGCATCTGAAACAATATGTAGAGTTGCAGCACCTTGGGCATTTTTAGAAGGTTCTAAAACGGCTTTGGCGCGCACATCGGGAATTAAGTTAGCCAAACGCATATAATGCTCAAGCACTCCTATACGCAAAGGACGGCAACGCGCAATATGATTGGTATAGCATTGAATAAGCGCTCTTGCCCCATCTGGCTGGCCATCTACAATAACCTTATCAATATAGCCTTCTAAGACCCGCACGCGAACTATCCCATTTTGTACATGTTGCGGAGGTAAAATCGCTCTAGATAAGATATAGCCTTGATTACGGTAGTAATTCGTAATGGATTGTACAATTTTCATCAAATCGGCAATGCTGATGACCTGGTTAAGCTTGTCTTGATAAAGAGGCAATAAACAATTCTCGCTGTAAACGTGGTTGCCTTCTAAAACAATCTTAACTAATTTAAATTTAATCTTCGCAGCTTCTGGACTTAACGTAGTCGGGCCGGCGCCTCTAGGCGCCTGGACTAAGCTACCCGTAGGTAAAGATTGGGTAGGGCCTTGTTCTTGGAGAGTTTTACTAATAACGCCGGGATTCACAGTTCCAGGAATTTCCGTGGGGGTAATTGCAAAAACAGAAGTGCTTAAGGAACAAACCACCAGTATTCCTAAAAACTTATTTTTAACCGTTCCCATCATTGGAGATTAATCCTATCCTTGGCCATTAACCAAGAATTATACCTTTACATGTTAAAATTGACATCCTCATTTTGAATATAAGGTATAATAAAAAGAAATTTAGTTCCTAGGATCAATAATGAGCAAACGGATACCTATCATTTTAGGTTTATTGCTGGTCATGTTTGCGGTATGGACACAAATTACGTCATATCCATTGGTTCGCCATTGGTTCAATATCTTAGAAAATCACGCTTATGACTTACAGTTACGCGCAACTTTATTAACCAAGCACAAGAAATCATTCACAAGCTCTATTGTCATTGTCGATATTGATGATAGAAGCCTAAGAGAAGTAGAGCGCTGGCCTTGGTCTCGATCAAAATTATCTGAACTATTAAATCGTATTCAGGCAGGCGGGGCAGCTGTTGTTGCCTTCGATATACTTTTTACAGAAAAAGAAAATAATATTGCTGAACAGGTTCTAGCAGAATCTAAAAAAAATAATCTTATCCCACCCGATGTCATTGATCCTATTTTATTAAAAATAGCGCCTTTTTTTGATAATGATCAAAAATTTGCCGAAAGCCTAAAAAAAATTGATACGGTTTTAGCCATGAGTTTTATTCCAGAAACTTATCAACAAGGGGCTATTACGGCGCCCGTATTAACACTGACCTCTCCTGCCGAAAAACAATTAGGCTTTATTCTCTTTCGTGGATACATTGGAACCATTCCCACCTTACAACAAGGCACTAAAAGCATGGGATTTATTAATGCTTTTGCCGATGAAGACGGTGTTCTGCGCAGACAAGCTCTTTTAATTCGTTATGGAGATGGGCTTTATCCTTCATTGGCTTTAGAAGCAGTGAGACTTTTCTTATTTGCCAATATTCAACTTATGTCTGCCTCTTACGGAAATGAAATACGCCTAGAAGGCATCAAAATGGGTAGTGAAATCATTCCAACCGATGCGCGGGGCGAAGTGATCATTCCTTACCAAGGAAAAAGCTATACTTTTCCCTATATTCCAGCCGTAGATGTTTTAAATAATAAAGTGGCAGCCGATGCTTTCACCGGAAAAATAGTCTTTGTAGGTACTTCAGCAACAGGACTTTCGGATTTAAAGCCTACCTCTGTACAAAATCTTTTTCCGGGGATTGAAATTCAAGCAACGATTGCGGATGGGCTTTTAAAAAATAATTTTTCTTATATTCCGGGATGGGCGTTAGGAGCTGAGCTTTTATTAACAATCTGCTTTGGTATTTTAATCGCTGCTATTTTTCCCTATCTTGGCCCGCGTATTTTAACGTTATTAATTATTTTACTACCCACTGGGTTCATTATTTCTAATGGTTTATTATGGGAAAAGCTGCATATTATTCTCTCGGATCTGGTTCCTATGTTGCTGACGATTTTAATTGCCATGACCAACATGGTTTATGGTTATTTCTTTGAAACACGAAAGCGCGAGCAATTAAAAGAAATGTTTGGTCAATATGTTCCCGAAGAACATATTGATGAAATGCTGCAATCTCAAGGGGATTATGGTCTTTTAGGTGAAGATAGAGAAATGACGGTCTTATTTGCAGATATTAGAAACTTTACGACGATTTCTGAAAAATTAACCGCGAGCCAATTAAAAGAATTATTAAATGACTTTTTTACGCCGATGACAAAAATTATTTTTAAACATAAAGGGACTATTGATAAATATGTAGGTGATATGATCATGGCTTTTTGGGGCGCGCCATTAAAAGATAAAAAACACGCTAAAAATGCTATAGGTGCAGCGCTTGAGATGCAAAACAAAGTCAAAGAATTACAACCCCTATTAAAAGAAAAGGGTTGGCCTGAAATCAATATTGGCGTGGGATTAAATTCGGGCACAATGAGTGTTGGCGATATGGGATCTGAATTTAGACGTAATTATACCGTCTTAGGCGATGCCGTAAACTTAGGATCACGGGTTGAAAGCTTAACGAAACATTACGGTGTGCATACGATCGTGACTGAAAACACGCAAAAAGATCAAAAACATTATGTCTTTAAACTTCTCGATAAAGTGAGAGTCAAAGGTAAAGAAAACGGTATAAAAATTTATGAAGCGATCTGCAGAAAAGCTCAATTAACTCCTGAACTAAAAGCTGAATTAGAAAAATGGGATCAAGCACTCAATTATTATTTTAATCAAGATTGGGAAAAAGCACGCGCGGTTTTAGATGAATTAAACAAAAGTTATCCTCATGTTCATCTCTATCAATTATATCAACAAAGAATTGCGGAGTTTGAACAAACCCCACCGCCTAAAGATTGGGATGGGGTTTTTACGCATCATGCTAAATAATTACTGAATACAGAATCCATTCACAACGCCTGTTGCTTTAGCAGGAGCTAGTCTGGATCGTTGTCCTATAGCAGCGGGAGTGGCTGTGGGATAACGAACAGGCATTACTCCAAATTTAGCGGCGCTCATAGGAATGTCGGAATTAAGACCCGCTGGCCAATCCGCTCTTGAAATATATTGGGGGGCATAATCACTCGTTTGAATACGCGCAAATTCTTTACCGCCTGCGCTTAAATCAATTTTACCCGCTTTATTTTTGGCAGTGATCGCCCCTTTCATAATCTTCATAAACATACCGCAAGAAGCACCGGTGACTCGTTTTCTATCGCCCGTAGTCGTAATACAAGCCCCTTTATAATAAGCAAAATAATCGGTTCCACGCACCCCAATGGTAGCGACAGGGGTATTTACTTGATAGCCTTGCGGATTAGTCTTAGAAATAGCGCCCGTTACAGCACGAAACCCACCTTCAGCAACGCTCATCACGCTTTTATTATCAGCAGCTGAGGTTTTATTAAATTTATAATCATCCACTTTCATTTTGCTGCCAGGTGCAACCGTAATACGGCCCCCATCGGTAAATACAATTTCACTACTAGAGGTACTATCAGTCGTAATAGAATCATGCACAAAAATAGCATCACGTCTTTGTAAGGTGCGATCTTTATTGTCAGGAGATGAAATAGCATGCGCAACGCCTTTGACCCAGACCACCTGGCCTATGGCATCTGGCGCGGCATTCGCATTAGCACAAAAAAGACTTAATACAATGAAAAATAAGGGGGTTTTTTGAAAACTTTTTAACATGGAGTCTCCTTTTCCAATGTTCATCCTTCGAACTAGTATACTCTGCGAAGTCATATTAGAATAGCTCATCTTAAATAACGGAAAAAGCCCATGAGTCTTCAATCTTTAATGCAAGCGCTTTATAAAATCCAAGCCGTAAAATTTGGTGAATTTACTTTAAAAAGCGGTCAATCTTCAAAAATTTATATTGATCTAAGACAAATTGTGTCTCACCCCGAAGTTTTACAAACCGTGGCTGATGCCATGTGGGAAACTTTGGCTAATACTCACTTTGAATTAATTTGCGGCGTCCCCTATACCGCACTTCCTATTGCCACTTGTCTTTCGTTAGATCATAAAATTCCCATGGTCATGCGTCGCAAAGAAAAAAAAGAATATGGGACTAAACAACAAATTGAAGGCGCTTTTAAACCCGGCCAATCTTGTCTTATTGTTGAAGATACAATTACGAGCGGCGCAAGCGTGCTTGAGACTAGTCAGGATTTAGAAACCGCAGGATTAAAAATTACTGATGCTGTGGTATTAATCAATCGCGAACAAGGTGGCGAAGATAATTTAAATAAAAAAAATATTAAATTACATTCTGTTTTAACACTTAAGACACTCATGACAGAATTATTAAATTCAAATATATTACCCAAAACCGAACGCGAAATTGTCAGCTCATTATTGGAGTAAACTGTGCCTTCTTATAAAGATAGAATTCAATTTTGTAAAAACCCCGTTGGGAAAAAATTGTTAGCTCTTATGACGGAAAAAGAAACGAACTTAGCTTTTTCTGTGGATGTGACCCAAACCAAAGACTTACTTCTGCTTGCTGATAAAATAGGCCCAGAGATTTGTATTTTAAAAACCCATGTGGATATCTTAGAAGATTTTTCCCTAAGTTTTATTCATGAATTAGAAGAGCTCGCCCAAAAACATCAATTTCTAATATTCGAAGACCGAAAATTTGCCGATATTGGCCATACCGTTCAGCTGCAATATCAAAAAGGGATCTATCATATTGCCGATTGGGCCCATATGACGAACGCCCATAGCCTGCCAGGGCCTGGGATCGTGGAAGGACTACGCGAGGCAGGGTTAGCTAAAGAACGCGGCCTGTTGCTCTTGGCTGAGATGAGCTCTAAGGGAAATTTACTTGATAAAAATTATGCTAATCAAACTTTAGCCTTAGCTGAGCAATATCCTGACTTTGTTTTTGGTTTTATTGCGCAGCATAAATTGTCTGATAACCCCGCTTGGATTTATTTAACACCGGGTGTGCAAATAGAAGACAAAGGTGATAATTTAGGCCAGCAATATGTGACGCCGGAAAAAGCTATTCAAAATGGCAGTGATGTCATTATTGTGGGGCGTGGTATTTTAAAAGCCAGTGATCCCGTCTCAGCCGCAAAAAAATATCGGGAAGCGGGGTGGGAGGCGTATTTAAAAACCTTGTAGCATACAAAAAATATTTTTCAGCCTTGAGGAGGGCAAACATGTACATCCAAATACGTTTACATAATATAAATTCTGTTGGCCATATTACTCTTTCTTTTCGTGAAGATATAGACGTGGAATATTTTAATCATTTTTCCTTTTCGCCCGCGCAAGCAAAAGTTTTATTCCCCTATGAAAGTTTTTTCGGGGAACAAAAAAGTTGTGAGCTCTATTCCAATCAACCTTTCGAATTTTTTCTAACTTGGTTAAAAAATTCTTCTTTTAACAATGGCAATAGGTTTAATAATAAAAATAATAATAATTCACATGCTATTATAGGCGCCTTGCAAGCTCTAGGATTTGATTTAGATGATGCGCAAACCTCTTCTTTCTGCTTTTTTAAAATGAAAATAACCCCTACCGCAAAAAATCTGTATCAATTCATCGAGGCTAATTTAACAAAACTACAAGATCAATTTTATACAGATTATTTAGCGAAAAAAGCTGGCGCTGATCTTAGATAACTTACCAAGTAAATTAAAATTTGATATCAACGAAAGAAATGAGGCCGCATTAAACTTTCTTCATCTATAGCAATGACAAAAATAATAATGGTTGATGAGGGGGATTAGCAGATGGAAGACTTACCTAGGCCGATGATTAGAAAAAAACTCAATCTCTTCATCAATCACTAATTGAGCATGCGTTCTTCCAATGCCGCCTTCCCACCACGCATTTCTATGTTGGGAAAATAAGGGGTGCTGGTTCCATTCTTTTAAAAACTTAACCGCCTTATCTGAACCTTCTTTTTGTGCTACTTCACGGGCTTGATCTAATAAAAGATATCGTGCATAAAAACGGACTTCTTCAAGCTTTCCGCATTCACTGATGGAATGGATGTTGCTTCCTAAGAAATTAGCCAATGTCTCTATTTTTTTAATAACCTCTATTTTTTTTAATAAAGCTCGTCTAACTACTAAAGAATGAACTTTTTCAAAGGGAGATTTGCCAAATCTGTTTAATTCTCCGAGTAACTCGGGTCTTTGTTTTACAATCTCATCGATGATGCAGATACGCTCATGAGATGCTGCTAAATGTAGCGCCGTGCATCCCTCATCGTCTTTTTGATCCAGTAAGGTAGGATCTTTTTGAACTAATGTTTGAAAAAGAGCTAAATTTCCCGTTAGAGCTGTAAGGTGCAGAGGTCCCATTGATTTATAACCCACCACTCTTAAGTCAGCGCCTGCATCTACTAGAACCTGAGCTCTTTCTACATGACTATGTTCTAATGCACAAATCAGAGCGGGTCTTCCATCGTTGCCAAGAACATCTAACTCTATATGGGGTTGCTTGCAAAGATAAGCGACAACAGAAGAACTCCCCTTTGTACTAGCCGCTATAAGTGGCGTGCCGAGCCTGGCGCTTCTTGAATTAAGTAAACTTCTGTCTTTTTCAATTAACGCTTGAACCACAGCTAACCGTCCGTAGTGGGCTGCCAAATGAATGGCTTGGTTACCGTTAGTAGTACGAATTTGTAAATCAACCCCTTTTGCGATGAGCGCTAAGGCAACTGCATCGTAGCCCAGTTCGATTGCCCACATTAGAGCTGAATAGCCATGATTTTTCGCAACAGCATTAAGATTAATATTGGGCTGCGCGCAAAGAAAATTAACCACTGATAGATGCCCTTTATACGCTGCCCATATGAGAGGCGTTTCATCATTAGCGTCCGTTTGATTTAGAAAATCGGGATTTATTTTAATTAATGCTTGAACAACCGGCAAACTCCCACCATTGGCTGCCCATATCAGAGCCGTCGCGCCTACATGTGATCCACGTTTCGTAACAGCTTTTAAATCAATATTTGGCTCTGCACAGAGATAATTAACAACCGGTAAATGCCCAGCAAAGGCTGCCCAAAGGAGAGGCGTTTCGCCATTATCATCTTCTTGATTGAGTAATGCGGGATTTATTTCGAGTAAAACTCGAAGTATCCCTAAAGCACCATTTTGAGCTGCAACATGCACAGGAAATTTTCCATCAATACCAGGATATCTTTCATCTATCCTACTTCCTTGTTCTAGCAATGAATTGAATACTTCGACACTTTGACGACACATCATTGCCCAATAGAGAATTGTCCTCCCCGTATCAACCTTCGTGGTACTTATGCGATTACCTTGAGTATAAAGAGGGATAACCCAATGTTGATAAATATAATCCAGCATGGCTTGCCCTTTTTCTCCTTGGGCTCTTTGTATATAACGTAAAACCATATGATGATCAAAACAATCTGCCAAATCACCTAAGCTTTTTATTTTGGTTTTTAAGGTTTCAAAATCTTCATCTTTGGCTAAGGTTAATAACTCGCGCTCGCGATAAGTCAAACTTCGATATTCCCGGTAATATATTTCAAAAAACTTTGCACGGTAATCGCAATTTTCCTGAACGGATAAATTTTCATACTGTATTGGAAAATGTTTTTCGATTCTTTTTTTCCAACGATTATTTTCATTCGCAAGCGTTCGATAAAGTTGGTTGGTTGAACCCAGTTGAGAGGAGTCGTTAATCGTAAGAAAAGAAAAAATACATTGAGACACTAAAGCCGTGGGCAAAGTATCAAAGTGTGATCCTTTCATTTCAAGATTGGAACCGGACATAAAACCCTCGTTTTTTTGCTGTATTTTATAGTTTTTTGATTAGTAAGGATAAATTTATTTTCCTATGCAAAAACTCGAGAAAATACGGCCTAATAAATCATCTGAGGTAAATTCACCCGTAATTTCACTTAAGGCTTGTTGAGCGAGTTTTAAGTCTTCGGCTACTAATTCACCTTCTGCACGGTTTTGTAATTGGTTTAATGCTGTCTCTAAAAATTGCTGGGCTCTTGATAAGGCATCCAAATGTCTGCGGCGTGCAGAAAAAATTCCTTCATTGGTGCTTTGATAGCCCGCAATTGATTTAATATGGTTTTTTAATAAATCGATACCTAAATTATTTTTTGCAGAAATTGAAATCGTCGTTATGCCATCTTCGGTTTTTATAGAAGGTTGTTCATGGGTTAAATCTATTTTATTGCGGATGATAAGAGGTGATGGATTATTTTCTTGGTTTTTTGCATCTACCATATGCAATACTAAATCGGCTTGTTTAATTTCCTGACGCGCTCGGCGTATGCCTTCTTGTTCAACGACATCGTCACTTTCTCTTAATCCTGCGG
>JABDEM010000013.1 GCA_013287085.1 Gammaproteobacteria bacterium | reverse complement strand
ATCAATAAAAGTCAAAATGGGTAGCTTAAATTTTTCTGCCATTTTCATTAAACGCATGGCTTTACGATAATCTTCAGGATTTGGCATGGCAAAATTACGTTCAATTTTCTCTTGGGTTTTACGCCCTTTTTCATGCCCCATAACCATAACAGGCTGCCCATCAAAGCGTCCAACTCCCGCAATAATAGATGGCCCGCTGGAAGTAGATCTATCCCCATGCAATTCATCAAAATCCGTAATAAGCGCCGCAATAAAATCCGAGGCATGTGGACGCTGCGGATGCCGCGCTAATTGAGTCATTTGCCAAGGGGTTAACCGCGAAAATACTTCTTTAGTCAACTGCTTACTTTTGATTTCTAACCGCGCAATTTCATCGCTAATATTCAAATTAGCGTTATCGCTACCCACCATGCGCAATTCTTGGATTTTAGCCTCAAGCTCCGCAATAGGCTGCTCAAAATCAAGAAAATTTAGGTTCATTACTGACCTCTAGTTGATCCCAAAGGAGGGATATGATAACCCAATTTTGGAGGTTGCCCCAGTGTTTTTTCCGGGAAAAGTCTTCTTTTAGGAATAACACTGGCGGGAGAAAACAAGGGATGCTTACTGATAGAGAGGACTTTATCCTGTAAGACTATTTGAGAAAGAGCAGGCATCAAGGTCTTATTTGATTTGCGTAGGGAATCTATAGGTTTAGAGAAATATTGGCGCAAATATTCATAAGTAGAATGCGATTCAGCAGAGACGCTATAAGAAAATTCAGAAATACCAAGCGTAGAGGTCAAAGAAGATAGTTTTGCCTCTAAACGACCTAAAATACAATTTACGAATACATCACCGAGAAAACGCCCTACAATCGCTACCCATGATAGAACATTATGTACTACCCATCCGACAAGATTAGCCGCATGCGCTGCTATCGTTAGAGTTTGGTTTCCCCAATCCATCCAAGGTTCAATACAAGATCGGTTAAGCCATAAATTGTAAAAAGGTCCGAAGATACACCAAACACTTGAAACTAAGTAATGAAAAATAGTCAGCAAAAAAGTGACTAGAGGGGAATAAGGTTCTTCAGGATAAAGTTTTGCTTTTAATGCAATAATAATTTCAGGGCGTTTTGCAAAGAACTCTTCTTTCGCATAATGAATTAATTCTTCTTTTGTTTTGGGATTAAGAAAGGGTAATAATTCACGATGACGTTCTATTTTTTCAAGAAATAAATAAGCGACGGATTGCTTTAGCTCTTTGGCTAATTCTTTTGGAAGATCGATTGAAGAATCCTCACGCCCTATTCTTCCCAACATGTATCTTTTAGCATATTCGGCACTTGAGTTTGCGACCTCACTCAAGATAAGGCGCGCGGGTGATAGGTTGGGTGTCAACATTTGAGACTGCAGAGGAGACAACAGAGGGTCTTGATAAACATGCGAAAAGAATTTTTCCACTAAAGCGGGGTCTTGGTTACTAAATTCTTTTACCCAAGGAAGCAATAAAGAAGGATCCTTTTCAAATTGTTCTAAAAATTGTTTTATCCACCCTCGGCCCTCCACTGCAAAATTAATCCCTTCATAAACCACATGAGCTGGCGCTGCCGCAATGCCCATAACTGCGGCAGCATTCTTACTCGACGTTAGTTTTGAATTAATATAATTTAAATAAGTATGCAAAACAGGATTAGCATGAGAAACACTTGCTAAGTCAGGCACCATAAGAAAATATAAATTTAGCGAAAAAACCAAATAAAAAGCCAAATTTGACCCTGGTTGCAACATTAAAGGTTGGGTGATGACGGATTCGATAAATAATTTAGCTCCTTTAAAAATGACAGAGGCAGGATCATTCCATTGGCCTGAATTTAAATGATAAGGAGGAAGCGCCAACTTGCTTTGATCTCCCTCTTTTTGTTCCGAAGGAGAAACAAACCTTAACTGTTCTAATTTTTCTTTCTGTACTTTCATTTGGTTTGTTAATTGGAATAATTCCTTATCAAGGCCGCTATCAAAGTCGACAAAATTTTTAGCTGGTGTTAAATTTATCTGATGGAAAAAATGAGTTTTTTCGTTTATGTAATTTAAAATACCGTTGCCACTATCAAGCAACAATTCCGATAAACTGCTTATCCCCTGCCAAACTAGTTTTCCTATCATCATACCTCTCGATGATGCTGGGAGATTAATTTTTTGCCGCAATTTATGATATACAGTATTGTGATGGAGCGAATTTTCAGTTTCGAATCGCATTTGAATGCCCAAAGAAGGAAAATCTTCTCCTAACATTCCAGAAAAAAATCCTAATCCTATATCGATAAAAAAACCTATAAAAGTACTAGCCAAATTAAACACCCAGGCGATTCCACGAAGCAGTATATCAAAATAAGAACGATTAGAGACCCAATGAACGTGGGCGGTTTCTAATAAACATTTATTTTTTTCAACATCGACTTTTTCTATATTACAAATTCCCATTAAGGTTTTACGAAGGGTGTCATCATTACTTCCTTTAATCGGAAATTCGTAACTTAAATCTTCTCCAGAATAATAACCTTGATGTTCTGGCAAAATTGGATTGTAGGGATCTGCGTAATGCTCATTAATTTCTTTAATGGCCTGTTCACACACATCATGATAAAAACCACGGGTAGTCCCTGCTCTGAAACTTAAATCTTGATTAATACGTTGCGAAAATCTCACTGTATGAATCAAACGATCTTTTACCAGCGTCATGACAGAATCTACGCCCGTAGCTTTTAATATCTTTACATATTCTGCATCCATGCCTAATTTATTTTGGCAAACCGCAATATCTGCTTTAATTTGCTCGCGAAAATTCTCTAATGTAGCCGCATCAAATATTTCATGAGAAATACTAATAGCTTCTAATTTTTCGATACAATTTTTAAAAGCGGACTCTATTTTTTCGCGTTTGAAAGCATCATCGAAATTATCATCGTAACGATTGACTAAATATTCTAGCGCTTCCCAAACCTCTGCTCGTTCTTGGGTAAATTTTAATAATGCAATTTTTTGTTTTTTCTTGATTGGAGCAAATACCTTCATCATACGCTCGTTCTAATTTTTTTAAACGATAAGCGCCCAGCGCATGGCGTACTTTTCCGGTTAGTGCTTCGGGCTTGATAATACCAAAAGAAACCGCCTTAGTTATATTTTTAGCGCTGGTGCGCCAAACAAAAGAGCTGGGTTGATCGTTTTCCTGAATCAGAGAAATATTGGGTTTTTCGTCTGCTTCTAAGACTTTAACCCTGGTATAAATAATGGGATTACTAGCATCAACGGAAAGTTGAATAGTGCATTTTTCTTCATTCGTTAATTTAAATTGTAGTAGTCTATTAGCATTATAAGAAACTAAAGCTTGATCTTGCTCGATATTCGTTACTCTAGCGTCCATTTCCCCTCCTGTTTGCGCAAATTATATTCACTAATTACGGCTTTGCCTAGCGCGTTCACTTAGGTAAACTTGGTAAGTTAAAGAAACACCATAAGGACCCCTCATGCAGCCCCGATTTATACATCTACGTATTCACACGGAATACTCCCTAGTCGATGGGTTGCTACAGATTGCTCCCTGGATAGAACGTGCGGTTGCGCTTAAAATGCCAGCTTTAGCGATTACCGATCAAGGTAATTTATTTGGCACGGTGAAATTTTATCAAGCCGCGCTTGAAGCTGGCATAAAACCTATTATAGGCTCAGATATCTGGCTTGAAAATGAGGATGATGACAAAAATATACTTCGCTGCACTTTACTTTGCCAAAATCAAACCGGTTACTTAAATTTATTAGAACTAATCTCGCGTAGTTATTGTCAAAATCAAGTTCTGGGCAAAGCTATTATCAAAAGAACTTGGTTAAAAGAATTAGCGGAAGGCTTGATTGTGATCTCAAAAGCCAATGAGGAAGATTTACCCTTTTGGTTAGAAAATTTTCCTAATCGGTACTATTTAGAATTACAACGTACCGGACGCCCCAAAGAAGAAGAACTGATTCAGACGTCTTTAGAACTTGCGACTAAATACAACATTCCTGTCGTTGCAACAAACGATGTTTGTTTTTTACACGCCAGTGATTTCGAAGCACACGAAGCCAGAGTTTGCATCCATGAAGGTCGTGTATTGTCTGATCCTAAACGCCCTAAAAATTATAGTGAACAGCAGTATTTTCGAAGCATTGAGGAAATGGAAAAACTGTTTTCAGATATTCCTGAAGCCTTAGAAAATACTGTTCAAATTGCTAAGCGTTGTAATGTTTCACTCACTTTAGGAAAATATTTCTTACCTCACTTTTCTGTGCCAAAAGAATTTACTCCCGATAATTATTTAATAGCTCAAGCTAAAAAAGGTTTAGATGAGCGTTTAAAAATTTTCTTTAACGATCCCACTTCTTATAATCGCGACGCTTATGACGCGCGTTTACAACATGAGCTAGATGTTATTATTAAAATGGGTTTTGCGGGTTATTTTTTAATTGTTGCAGACTTTACCGGTTGGGCACGTGAAAACGGTGTTCCTGTTGGACCCGGCCGTGGTTCGGGTCCCGGATCTTTAGTGGCTTTTGCACTTAAAATTACGGATCTTGATCCCCTCGCGCATGATTTATTGTTTGAAAGATTTTTAAATCCTGAACGTATTTCTATGCCTGACTTTGATATAGACTTTTGTATGGAAGGCCGAGATCGCGTTATTGATTATGTAATGGATAAGCATGGGCATGAAAGTGTCGCGCAAATTATTACTTATGGCACCATGGCAGCGCGCGCAGTTGTGCGTGACGTGGGTCGCGTATTGGGAATGCCTTATGGAATGATTGATAAAATTGCCAAGCTCATTCCTTTTGAAATTGGCATGACCTTAGATAAAGCGTTAGCGCAAGAAGCCCAATTACGTGATAGATATAATCAAGAAGATGAAATTAAAACGTTAATTGATTTAGCCTTAAAACTTGAAGGCACTACCCGTAATGTGGGCAAACATGCCGGTGGTGTGGTTATTGCGCCTGGAAAATTAACGAATTTTACGCCCCTCTATTGCGAAGCAGAATCTCCCGAACATGTGGTCACGCAATTTGATAAAGATGATGTGGAAACTATAGGCTTAGTAAAATTCGACTTTTTAGGTTTAAGAACTTTAACGACTATTGATTGGGCAGTAAAACACGTCAATCGCATTCGCAAAGAAAAAAACGAAGTGCCGCTCGATATTCATCGCATTGCCATGGACGATGTTAAATCTTTTGCGTTATTAAAAGCCTGCAAAACTACAGCGGTTTTCCAATTAGAATCTCGCGGCATGAAAGATTTAGTAAAAAGATTACAACCGGATTGCTTTGAAGATATTGTGGCTTTAGTTGCCCTTTTTAGACCGGGCCCTTTGCAATCTGGGATGGTGGAAGATTTTATTAATCGAAAACATGGTCGCGCCAAAGTTCATTATCCCCATCCTAAATTAGAACCTATTTTAAGCCCTACTTATGGGGTTATTGTTTACCAAGAACAAGTAATGCAAATCGCGCAGTCTTTAGCAGGTTATACGCTAGGCGCTGCAGATTTATTACGTCGCGCCATGGGTAAGAAAAAACCGGAAGAAATGGCAAAACAACGGGAAATTTTTTGCAAAGGTGCGGTCGAGCGCGGAATTAATTTAGATACAGCCACTCACATTTTCGATTTGATGGATAAATTTGCGGGCTACGGATTTAATAAATCGCATTCTGCATCGTATGCTTTAATTGCCTATCAAACGGCTTGGTTAAAAGCACATTATCCTGCAGCGTATATGGCAGCTGTATTATCTTCTGATATGGATCACACCGAAAAAGTTGTGCACTTTATTGATGAATGCGAAGCCATAGGATTAAAAGTTTATTCACCTGATATAAACGAAAGCGAATATATGTTTAAAGTCGTCAGCGAAACTGAAATACGTTATGGTTTAGGCGCATTAAAAGGCGCAGGTAAAGCCGCTGTTGAAAGCATAGTGGATGCTAGAAACCAAGGTGGTGCTTTTAAACATTTAGCGGATTTTTGTTGTCGTATTGATTTACGCAAAGCCAATCGCAGAATATTTGAGGCTTTAATTCAATCCGGAGCGATGGATTCTATAGGCCCTCATCGTGCAAGTATTTTAGCGAGCTTACCTGCCGCTTTACAACAAGCCGAACAAACTTCACGCGATAATTCTTTAGGGCAACAAGATTTATTAGGTGGCATGACAGCATCTGTCGAATTTAATTATTGCGAAGCCCCGGTTTGGACTGAACAAGCACGTTTGACCGGTGAAAAAGAAACCTTAGGTTTATATTTATCAGGACATCCTATTCAACGATATTTACCCGAATTACGACATATGATTTCATCCAGAATAAGCGACTTACGTCCCAGCCGTGATACTTCTGTCATTGCAGGTTTAATCACTCAAATCCGCTCCATCCAAACCAAACGCGGTGATCGCATGGCGGTAGTTACCATTGATGATGCGAGCGCGCAAATTGATGTGTTATGTTTTGCCGATATTTATCAAAAATATCGTGATTTATTAATCAAAGATAAATTAGTGATCTTTAGCGGTGAAGTGAGTCACGATGAATTTAGCGGTGGCTTTAGAGTAATCACACGCGAAGCTTATTCTATTGATGAAGCCCGCGAACGTTATGCAAAATATTTAAAAATCACCATTGCCCAAGATCAAACCCAATCTCTACAAGCGCTGTCTGTCATTTTAAAACCGCATTGCGGCGGTAATTGTCGGGTGTCTATTGATTACCAACGAACGGATGCTGCAGCACAATTAAAATTAGGCGATGAGTGGAAAGTTCGGCCTAGTGATGCTCTGCTTAAAACATTACGCGAGATGTTATCAGAAAAAGATGTGGAAATGGTTTACTAAACCCACTATTTGTCAAGCACTTAAAATAACTACCAAAAAAAGCTCTTAAGATTTCCTTAAGCTTCGAAGAATATACTGAGTACTGATAATCAACGAAATGAGGTGAAATATGAGTACTAGTCAACGTCCTAATAGCGCAGTGGAACTTGATGCCCTTGGTGAAGAAAAAGGATTAGCGGTAATCAATGAACAGGAATTACGGACTAAAATTAAAACTACAATGGATCGATTAAATAAGTTTTTAACTGATGAATTTAAAGACGCTAATGAGCACGTTAGATTTAATTTTCCTAACTATCAAGCTAAGACGCATGATGCATTAAATGAGTTTGATACACACATTAGAGAAGGTCAGAAAAAACAGGAACGATTATTACCCCATCATGCTGCTTATTATTCCGAATACACAGATCGCGTGAACGGTCTTTTAGATGGAATAAAACAAGGCCTTGATAAAACTGAACTCAATAACTTCGAACGATTTTATAAAACCCAGACACCTAATGACCTTCCACTTCAAGTGCATCATAAAGTAGGTATAGCATTCAGGGTAGGACTACCTTTAATAGTTGGTCTGTTGGCTATTTCTCCACTGGGTTTGGTAGCAGCTAGTCTAATCGCTGTTGGTGGTATTGGAATGGGTATTTTCTCAGCAGGTCCGAGAGGATATATAACGTGCGATAGTTATTCTGCATGTGATGCTGCAAGTAGAATGACACGTAAGTAAGGATTTACAAGTTCAAATTGCCCAAGAGTAGTCTATTACCTTGGGCATTTTTTTAATCAGATCAAACCCTCCGTCTTTGCGAGCGCAGCGAAGCAATCCAGGCTTCTTGCTGCTGAGAGCTTAACAAATGTTAAATATTCAATTTTCTTTTAAGCAACTTCTGCTAAGAAAGCGACGCCAATAAGCCTGGTTCGCTTCACTTCGTTCGCGATGACGGTGTGGTTAATGAACTCTATTTAGGCAAGGAGTGTAGGGGCAGCCCTCGTGGCTGCCCGCTTTTCTGTGCCAGCACTGGGCAGCCACGAGGGCTGCCCCTACACTTCTTGCCTTTAGCGTAGCCTCTACTTAATAAGCATAATCCGGCCTAACTGGCGCAAATGATCGTCTATGAATTTCACAAGGACCAAATTGTTTGATTGCTGCAATATGCGCTGCAGTGCCATAACCTTTATGTTTTGCAAAACCATATTGCGGATAAAGCTGATCTAATCGCATCATCTCTTGATCACGTAATACTTTTGCAACAATAGAAGCCGCGCTAATTGCAGGCTCTAGTGCATCGCCATTGATGATCATTTTGATTTTGCAATTTAGTAATTTTGGGGCTTGATTGCCGTCGATTAATGCCAAATCTGGAGTGACTTTTAAATTGGTAACAGCACGCTGCATCGCTAGGAAAGTCGCTTGTAGGATATTTACTTTATCGATCTCATCTGCTTCTGAAACACCAAACGCCCAATGTAGGGCATTATTTTTAATTTCTTCGAATAATTTTTCGCGTTGTTTGGATGAGAGTTTTTTTGAGTCATTTAAACCCGTGATAGGTTTTGCTGGATCTAGAATAACTGCGCCTGCAAATACGGGGCCGGCTAAGGGGCCGCGGCCTGCTTCATCGATTCCGACTATTAGCTCCATGGTATAACTCCTTAACTGCTTTGGCTGCTTCCCGGCTTGCATCACAACGGATGGCTTTATGTATTTCGGTAAACTTATCTTCGGTGGATTTTATTTTTTCGGGATGATCTAAATAATCCATTAACGCTGCACACAAAACATAAGGCTTGGCATCGTTTTGAATATATTCTGGGACTATTTTTTCATTCGCTAATAAATTGGGTAAGCCAATCCATTTGACATGGACTAAAGCGCTCGCAATTTGATAAGTGATAAATCCTAATTTATGTGCAATGACCATGGGACGTTTCATTAGCATGGCTTCTAAAGTGGTCGTACCGGATTTAACTAATAAAACATTCGCTGCAGCCATGACATCTTGGGTTTGATTGATGAAAAATTGTAGTGGCAAATCAGGTGCAATTTTTTTTATATACTCTTTAAATTCTGCTGAGCGTTCTTCATTGGAAGCTGAGGCAATAAATCGAATATTTTTATTTCTTTGCCAACATAAAAGAGCGGTTTTTGCGAATAATTCTCCCATATGTTTAAGTTCCGTATGACGACTACCAGGCAATAAACCTATATAAGTTGCCGTCTCATCCAAATTTAATTTGGCTCTTGCGGCGGATCTATCAATATCAATGGGAATTTGATCCGCTAAAGGATGCCCTACGAAAGTGGCTGGAACTTTGTGATCATCATAAAATTTTTTTTCAAAGGGTAAGAGTGTTAAGACTAAATCAGTGGCTTTGGCAATTTTATGAATACGATTCGGCCGCCACGCCCAAACAGACGGGCTCACATAATGTACGACTTTGATTCCAGCATTGTGAAGCTTTAATTCAACGCCTAAATTAAAATCGGGCGAATCAATGCCGATAAAAATATCTGGCGGATTTTTTTTAAAGTGCTTTACGATTTTACTACGGATGCTGAGTAATTCAGGTAAGTGAAATAAAGGCTCCAGAATGCCCATCACTGCTAGCGATTCACTAGGAAATAAATTATTGCAGCCGGCTTTTGCCATTAAAGGGCCGCCTATGCCTTCGACAGTGAGATTAGGATCTAATTCACGCAACGCATTGATTAAGCCTGCGCCTAATAAATCACCAGATGCTTCCCCTGCAATGATTCCAATTTTCATATTTTCTTATCTTACAATGCCGCGTTCTGAAGCTTTTATAAAATCAATCAAAGGTTGGACTTCAGCGCAATCGACTACCATTTTACAAAGTTCATTAATAGCTTCATTCACGGTTAAACTTTTACGATAAATGGTTTTATAAGCACGGCGTAAAATTAAAAGCGCTTCATCGCTAAAACCATGGCGTTTCATGCCCACGCTGTTTAATCCAAATGGCTTAGCGTAATAACCAGAAACTTTTACATAAGGAGGCACGTCTTTATCAATCATAGACCCCATGGATGAAAAACTATAAGCGCCCACGCGACAACTTTGGAAAACCCCAGAAAATCCGCCTAATACGGCATGATCTTCTACGGTCACATGCCCTGCTAAAGAGGCATTGTTAGCAAATATCGTGTTATTGCCGACCACACAATCATGCGCAATATGCACATAAGCCATGAATAAATTATCATTGCCAATTTTAGTGGTCGATTTATCTTGGGCTGTTCCGCGATTAAACGTACAAAATTCGCGAATAACATTGCGATCGCCAATAACTAGATAAGTTTTTTCCTCTCTGTATTTTTTATCTTGCGGAGCTTCACCTAATGAAGCAAATTGAAATATTTTATTATCTTTGCCAATTTTGGTGGGGCCCTGGATCACCACATGCGGACCAATCCAAGTACCTGCTTCAATTTCAACGTGAGGCCCAATAACAGTAAAAGGGCCAATGCTAACATTTTCTGCAATTTTTGCGGATGGATCTATGATCGCTGTGTGATGAATCATGATTCAGGCCCTTTTAACACACTGAGAAATTTTGATGAACAAGCCAATTCATCGCCTACATAAGCATTGCCTTCGAGCTGCCATAACTCACGTTTTTGTTTTAATTTTTTAACTTCTAAACGTAATTGATCACCCGGCTCAACGATTCTACGAAATCTCGCTTCATCAATACCTGCAAAATAAAACAAAGAGCCTTCTTTGAAATCTTTCATAGAATATTTAGCTAAGACAACGGCTGCTTGCGCCATGGCTTCTATCATTAATACGCCGGGCATCACAGGACGTCCCGGGAAATGTCCTTCAAAAAAAGGTTCGTTAATCGTCACATTTTTTAAAGCAATAATAGATTCGCCTTCGGTAATTTGAAGTACGCAATCAATCAGTAAAAAAGGTTGTCGATGCGGGAGATATTTTAATACTTCATGAATATCCATGACTTTTTTCATATATTTTTTTCTCCCTCTAAAATAGCTTCTAATGCTTTAATACGATCCGTTAATTGTTTTAAACGCGAAATGCGCGCTTGAGTTTTACGCCATTCGGCATTGGGTACCGGTGGAAATCCGGAATAAACGCCGGGTTCTAATAATGATTTAGTCACACCCGTCATGCCAGTTACAACAACGTTATCTCCTAAAGTCACATGGCCTGCCATGCCGGATCCTCCACCCATCATGCAATTTTTGCCTATGGTTGAACTCCCTGCAATACCCACACAACCTGCGATTGCAGTATTTTCGCCAATATAAACATTATGGCCAATTTGAATTTGATTATCTAACTTAACGCCTTTAGAAATCACAGTGTTATCTATAGCGCCACGATCTATAGTAGTATTCGCGCCCACTTCTACATCATCTTCCAGAATCACTGTGCCTAATTGCGGCACTCTGTGCCATGATCCTTTGGATTTAGCTAAACCAAATCCATCACTACCAATCACAGCACCACTTAAAATTAATACGCGCTTGCCGACTTTAATTCTATGATAAAGCGTCACATTGGCATCTAAACGAGTTTGATCGCCAATCTCTGTGTATTCACCAATCACACAGCCAGCTCCTAACACCACATGATCACCTAATGTCACACCATCACCCAACACACAATGCGGACCCACACTGGCGGTAGGTGAAACTTTACAATCTTTTCCAATCACAACGGTTGGATGAATACCCGCTAGTGTTTTTGGATGATTATCAAAATAAGCTGCGATTTTGGCATAAACATAATAAGGATTAGAGGTTATTACTGCAGTAACCGGACAATTTTTGGCTTCAGCTTCAGTCAAAATAACAGCTGAGGCTTTAGTGGTTGCAAGAAATTTGCGATAAGCAGGATTCATTAAAAAAGCAATACGATTAGGCTCTGCCTCTTGAATCGTACTGACGCCTTTAATGATGCAATTTGCATCCCCTTGAATAGTAACTTCTAATCCTTGGATTAGTTCTGATAGTTTCATAAAGAACTCATAATGCTAGCTTTAACAATGAATAAAGGTGGATAAAGCTTTTAGCTCAATCCACCTCACCCATGGTATTCGTTAAAATATGACAGTAACTGTTATTTTTTATCGAATTCTTTGGCAACTTGCTTAGTGATATCTGTTCCTTGATCAGCATAAATTACCGCTTGTGAATCTAATACAAAATTATAGTGACTATTTTTTGCAACTGAACCAATAACATCGTTCAATTCTTTTAGTACAGTAGTCATCACTTTATTTTGTTCTTTTTGCAAATCTTGTTGGAAGTTTGTGTACTCTTTAGCAAGACCTGATTGATCTGCCATGATTTTCTTTTGCAGAGCATCTTTATCTTTTTGACTCATCGTTGAAGAATCTTTCTTGAATTTTTCAACTTCGTCTTGAAGATCTTTTTGTTGGCTTGCTAACTTATCTTGACGTGGCTTGAATTTGTTTTGTAAAGACTTATTCAATTCGGCAATTTTAGGTGATTGTTGAAATAATTGTTGAACATTGACAAAAACAACCCCTGATTGTTGACCAGCGGTAGCATTAGTGTCTGCGGCAAATACTTGCGTAGTGCCAGTAACAACCAATGCTGATAAAGCGACTGCTAAAATTTTCTTCATATCCTTCTTCTCCATGTATAAAGATTAAAAAACTTTACAAGTTTAAATCGACATTACTAAAAAGACTAGAAATATCGCTTATTTCTTAAAAACTCGTGCCCAATGAAAATTGGAAGAAATCTTCCGTATCGCCCCAATGCAGCTGTGGCGTATCCGTTGGATTTCTTCTTAAATTCAATGCCTTACCGAAGCTTACATTAACCGGTCCTAAAGGACTTAACCAGTCTATTTCTAAACCTGTGGCATAACGGAGGGGACCGGAGCCATTGCCGCCGTATTTTCTATTATCAAAGCTGTTATAAGCGTTACCAGCATCCACGAACCAGCTGGTACGTAAGCTATCAGAAATGAAGTTGGGGAAAATAAGAGCAATACTAGCCGCTGCCAGCATGTTACCCCCAGTAGACCTAGCATTGGAATCTTTAGGACCTAAGGAGAAAGGCAAATAACCCCGTACCGTGTCTATACCGCCGCAATAAAAATTCCTGAAGAACGGATAGTTGTTCACGCCATTAAACGCATTACCATAGGCCAGCGCGCCTCTTGCCGTTAGGATAAACTGCTCTGTTAAGGGGAGATACCCTCTGGCATTATAACTCGCGGTATAAAACTTTAATGATCGCCCACCCAAAGGTGCATAAATATTTAACCCAAGCGACTGTATCGCCCCGCGTGTTGGGAAAACAGATTTATCACGGCTATCTCTCGAAATCCCCGCGATTAATTCCAATTGTTGATAATGACGGCCATGCTCATTGATAAAATCTGTGACTTGATTAGATGGAACCGTATTAGTTAGATCAATAACGGTACTTTGATAGCCATAGCCTAAAAAAGCCCTATTGGTTACATCTTTTTCTTGGCCTAAGGGAAACCCATAAACGACTGAGGCATCAAACTCGCTTGAATTATAGCTACGGCTTAAGCTGGGTGCTTTAGCTGGATTGACCTGAGTGAGCGAAAAGTTAATGCTACGACTCACGCCATCTAAAGTATAATAAGGATCCGTAAAACTCATGGAGTAATCTTTTTCGTAATTACTACGACTTAAGTTGACACCAAAAGTCTCACCGGTTCCTAAAAAGTTTTTCTGATTAAACCCAAGACCCAAAATGAGATGGTTGACTTGAGAATACCCAATATTAAAGTTTGCTTGCGCTGCACTTTCTTCTGTCACTTTGTAATTAACATCCACTAAATCATTCTTGCCAGCAACCGGCACTAAAGACATTTGCACGTCTTTAATATAAGGCTGCATACTTAAATTACGTTTTGAAGCATCGAGTTTACCCGTTGAGATGAGTGCTGCTTCCATCTGCGTAATTTCACGTCTTAAAGTCACATCATTGGTTTTAGTATTATTAGTAAAATAAACATGACGCACATACACCAAGCGACCTGATTTAATATTGAAGTTTAAAAACACTTCTCTGCATTTATCATTAATATCGGGCTGTAAATCAATTTGTGCATAAACATAGCCTTTATCACCCAAAGCATCACTGATCGCTTTTTCAGTATCGACAATCGCTTGACGTGAAAAATGACAACCCGGTTTTACTTTGACTAAACACATTAACTGCTCTTTAGGTATCACGAAATCACCGTGCATATCAAAGCCTTTGACGGTGTAAAGCTGCCCTTCATCCAGTGCGATCGTGACATAAATAGATTTGCGATCCGGTGTAATTTCAACTTGCGAAGATTTGATCGCAAAACGTAAATAACCTTGATCTAGATAAAAATTACGTAGACTTTCTAAGCTCGCATCTAATTTTTCTTGTGAATACTTATCATTGGAAGTCACAATGGTAAATAAATTAGGCGTTGAAATCGTCATTTGTCTTTTTAACTGGCGATCCGTAAACGCACAATTGCCGATAATATTAATGCGGCGAATGACGGCCACTAATCCTTCGGAAATACAAATTTTTACCATCACACGATTACGTTCCATAGGCGTAACCGATACATCAACGCGTGCGTTATAGCGACCTAGTTCATAATATTGATTTAATAAACTTTGACGAATTCGCTCTAGCATGACTTTATTAAAAATTCTTCCTTCCGCAACATCGACGCCGTTCATAACGCTGGTTAATTTCTCACGAGGAACGACTTTGTTACCGCTTATTTTTAATTGACCTATGGTTGGACGTTCAATGACATGAATCACTAACGTACTGCCTTCACGAGTCAGATTAATATGTTCAAAAAATCCTGTTTTATAAAGATCTCTGATGAGTGACCCAGTATTATCAGAACGTAAGGTATCGCCTTTTTTAATCGGCAAATACGTGTAAACCGTATCGGGAGAAATACGCTGCAAACCTTCAATTCGAATATTTCTAACTTGAAAACTATCCGCCTGACAAACAGCGCTTATTATTAATCCAAACAATAAAACCAATGCAACAAAGTATTTCTTCATATTTAATCCAGTCTTAATCTGTTAAAACCCATTCCCTAACCATAGCGCTCCTAAAGCAAAAATCGGTGCCGCAGCAGTCAGGCTATCGATTCTATCTAACAAACCACCATGTCCCGGCAATAATTGGCCGGAATCTTTTAAGCCCACATTGCGCTTTAAAATACTTTCAAATAAATCGCCTATGATTGAGAAAATAAGCGTAATCCAAACTAATACTAAAAATTTAATCCAATCACCCATAGGAACTCGCAATGCCATTAAGGCTCCCACTGCAATCAAGGTAGTAATGAATAAAGCTCCCATACAACCTTCCCAACTTTTTCCTGGGCTAACCACCGGCGCAAGTTTGTGCTTACCCCATTTTTTACCCACAAAAAAAGCGGCGATATCTGCGCCCCAAATCAATACAAATAAAAATAAAACCAGATAAGGTCCATTATCTTCAGCAGAATGAAGAACATTGATCGCAAGCCAACAAGGCACTAAAACAAAAACTCCCATTAAACCACGCCATACTTTTCCTTTCCCCCATTGGTCTTTGCCTTTGGGATAAAAAAGTATTAATAAAAGCGCGATCAGCCACCAAAAAGTGGCAGCAAATAAAACCGTTTGTATAGGTAAAATAAGTGAACCAATCGCAAGGACTAGAATAAGAATGGGATAGATAAAACGTAGTTTGAGATTAGTCATTCCCATAAATCCTGACCACTCAAAGGCACCGGCCATGATTATCACTGTCGTTAAAACAAAAAAAGCGACAATCGATAACTTCAAAACCAACCAAACAAATAAGGGGATAAGAATTAAAGCCGTTAAAATCCGTTGTTTAAGCATGTTGTTTTTCTCTAATTTGTTCACTCGTGTATCCAAATCGCCGTTCACGGCCTGCAAAAAACGCTAAGGCTTTTTCCAATTCAGTTTCATTAAAATCGGGCCACAGTGCCTCTGAAAAATAAAGTTCAGTATAAGCAAACTGCCATAGCATAAAATTACTAATCCGCTGCTCACCACTGGTTCGAATAAAAAGATCCGGGGGAGGTAAATCCGAAAGCGCCATTTTTTGATTCACTAATTCAGGCGTAATGTCTTGGCTGGATAATAATCCTTTTTCTACTTCTAGCGCTAGCTTTTTACAAGCTTCTGTTATATCCCATCGCCCGCCATAATTAACAGCTATATTTAATTTTAAACCTGTATTTTTTGCCGTTAAGGCTTCTACGCGTTTAATTTGTTGCTGCAATTTCACATCAAAACGATCTCGCTCGCCGATGATGCGCAATTGGATATTCTGTTGATGTAATTTATCTGCTTCGCGTTCTAATGCAGTTAAAAACAAATCCATTAAAAAACTTACCTCTTCCGTAGGACGCAGCCAATTTTCACTACTAAAAGCAAAGAGTGTTAAGACTTCTATCCCTTTTTTAACGCATATTGTGGCCAATTCTCGGGCAGCTTCAAGGCCGGCGCGATGACCTGCAAACCGAGGTAAATGGCGCTTAGTGGCCCACCTACCATTCCCATCCATAATGACTGCAATATGACGAGGTAAATCCATGGTATTCATTTAGATTGACATCAATTCTTTTTCTTTAGTTGCTAAAAGTTGTTCCACTTCTGCCACAAATTTATCAGTTAATTTTTGGATATTATCTTCCAGTTTACGTGCTTCATCTTCTGCGATGACTTTTTTCTTAGCAAACTCTTTTAATTCTGTATTCGCATCACGACGCACATTACGAATCGCAACGCGTGCATTTTCCGCTTCATTACGCACGACTTTAATTAATTCTTTGCGGCGTTCTTCTGTTAAAGCGGGCAATGGCACGCGTATCACATCGCCAGCGCTTGAAGGATTTAATCCTAAATCTGAAGTTAAAATAGCTTTTTCAATCACGGGAGTTAATTTTTTTTCCCAAGGGGTAATCACAATCGTCCTCGCATCTCCGACGGTAACATTAGCGACCTGACTTAAAGGGACATCACTACCGTAATATTCAATGCGAATATGATCTAACAAACTAGGATGGGCGCGACCCGTACGTAATTTTGAAATTTCTAATTTAAACACATCAATGCATTTACGCATTCTTGCATCAGAATTTGGAACTACCGTATTGGACATGACACTACTCTCCTGTCTTGATCAATGTGCCTATATCTTCACCTAACATAATGCGTTTCAAGGCACCTTGTTTATTCATATTAAATACGCGCAAAGGAAGGGAGTTATCTCGACATAAAAAAATGGCGTTTAAATCCATGACCCCTAAGCGCTGTTCAATCACTTCATCATAAGTTAAAGATTTATAACGTTCAGCTTTTGGATTTTTAATAGGATCTGCGGCAAATACACCGTCAACTTTGGTCGCTTTCAAAACGACTTCTGCATTCACTTCAATACCGCGCAGAGCTGCAGCAGAATCAGTAGTGACTAAAGGATTGCCCGTTCCACCGGTAAAAATAACCACCGTGCCGTCTTTTAACGCTTCTCGTGCTGCACGGGTATTATTCACTTCAACCAAGCCTGGAACGGGAAAAGCTGACATGACTTTAACGGGAATAGATTGTTGCGTGAAAGCATCTTGTAAGGCGAGTCCATTAATAACCGTGGCTAGCATGCCCATTTGATCTGCCGTAATACGATCCATACCCGCGGTATAAAAATCCACCCCGCGAATCAAATTACCACTGCCTATGACGATGGCAACTTCCACCCCCAAATCAACGACTTGTTTTATTTCCTGACAAACACGCGCCAACTTAGCAGGATCAAGACCATACCCAAGATCGCCTTGTAAAGCTTCACCGCTTAATTTAACTAAAATCCGCCGATAAAGCGGCTGACCATCCTTTGTATGATCCATGGTTTATCCACCTTGAACTTGGGACATCACTGCTTCTACAAAATCCTCAGAAATCTTTTCAATACCCTCACCCACTTCAAACCGAACAAAGCTAATCACTTTGGCACGGTTTTTTCCGAGCAATGCGGAGACTTGGGTATTAGGGTCTTTCACGAAAGGTTGGCCTAATAAACTCACTTCGTCTAAGAATTTTTTCACGCGACCCGAAATCATTTTTTCGATGATTTCAGCAGGCTTACCACTCTCTGCCGCTTGTTTTTTGAAAATTTCTTTTTCTTTCTCAACTAATTCTGGCGAAACATCATCCGGTGATAAAACTAACGGTTTAGAAGCGGCGACATGCATAGCAATATCTCGCGCCAATTCTGCATTGTCAGTATCAATCTCAACTAAAACCCCTATGCGATTACTATGAACATAAGTGCCTATCGTTGCGGTAGATTTAGCAACTGCGATTCTACGGATATTAATATTTTCACCCACTTTCGAAATTAACGCTTTGCGCGCTTCTTCTACGGTGTGGGTATCACCACTTAAAGGTAAAGTTAATAAAGCATTGACGTCAGTCACATTTGAATCCAGTACTGTTTTTGCTACTGCATTCGCAAAACTAACAAAGTTTTGATCGCGAGACACAAAATCAGTTTCACTGTTAATTTCAATCATGATAGCGCGTTTGCCGTCAGTCGACTTCAACACCACAATGATACCTTCAGCCGCAATACGACCTGCTTTTTTATCGGCTTTGATACCACTATTTTTGCGTAACTCATCAATCGCAG
This sequence comes from Gammaproteobacteria bacterium, assembly GCA_013287085.1. GTDB lineage: Bacteria > Pseudomonadota > Gammaproteobacteria > DSM-16500 > DSM-16500 > JABDEM01. The sequence continues at coordinate 19,219 of JABDEM010000013.1, read as the reverse complement.
TGGTCATATCTCCATTGGCTGCTTCTAACGCTTTTTTGCAATCCATCATGGGGGCACCTGTACGGTCCCGTAGCTCTCTTACTTGAGCTGCTGTAATCACCATTATTACTCTCCTCGCTTATTCTTTATCTTCAGACCCAGTTTCTTTATCCGCTTCTATCTCTTGCTCGATAGCATCAACATCCACTTCTTCAGCCACATCGCCGACAGCAGCGCGTGCTTCTAAAATAGTATTCGCAAATGCTTCTGCATATAAACGGATAGCGCGAGTTGAATCATCATTACCCGGAATAACATAACTAATGCCATCAGGGCTGTTATTAGTATCAACAATACCAATGACTGGGATACCTAAACGATTAGCTTCATGTACCGCAATCTTTTCGTGACCTACGTCTACGACAAAAATAGCATCGGGCAAGCCACCCATGTTTTTGATACCGCCTAAATTGTTTTCTAATTTGGCTTTTTCACGCGTTAAACCTAAGATTTCTTTCTTAGTTAAACGACCAAACTTACCGCGTTCAAATAAAGATTCTAATTCTTTAAGACGCTTGATGGATTGGCGAATGGTTTTGTAATTGGTGAGCATGCCACCTAACCAGCGATAGCTCACATAAGGCATGTGGCAGCGAATCGCTTCTTCTTTAATAATTTCTTGTGCCGCTTTTTTAGTGCTAACAAATAAAATCTTACCTTTGGAAGACGCAGTGCGACCGACAAAGTTAATAGCATCTTTTAATAAGGGCAGAGTTTTTTCTAAGTTCACAATATGGATCTTATTGTGAGAGCCATAAATATAAGGACCCATTTTAGGGTTCCAATGGCAGGTTTGATGGCCAAAGTGAGCGCCAGCTTTCAATAAATCTTTCATGGACAATGTTGCAGTCATTCTAAATTTCCTCTGGGTTAAGCCTCCACGTGCCCCCATCTACCAACCCTTTTAAGGCACCCGGTAGAGGGTTTGGATACGTGTGTGGTTTATAGTTAATGGATAAAATCAGATCAGTTCAAAATTCATTTGCTAATCTGAGCCCGCCTTTATACCATAGATGCCTGTCGCTAACAATACGAAAAAGAGCCTCTTTAAAGATGAAAATTACGATCAAAACCCCTGATGAAATCAAGAAGATGCGCGTAGCAGGCAAACTGGCTGCCGAAGTCTTAGAAATGATAGGCCAATACGTAGTCCCCGGGGTCACAACCGATGAGCTCGATAAGATCTGCCATGACTATATTGTGAACGTTCAAAAAGCCATTCCCGCCTGTTTAAACTACAACGGCTTCCCCAAATCCATTTGTACATCTGTTAACCACCAAGTCTGCCACGGCATCCCCGGCCCTAAAAAGCTTAAAGAAGGCGATATCGTGAATATAGACGTAACGGTTATAAAAGATGAATACCACGGCGATACCAGCAAAATGTTCACCGTAGGCAAACCCTCTATTCTAGCCGAACGCTTAATCCGCGTGACTTTAGAGGCTATGTATTTAGGTATCAAAGAAATCAAACCAGGTAGACATTTAGGCGATATAGGCGCTGCGATCCAAACTTATGCCGAAGCCAATCGTTTTACCATAGTCCGCGAATATTGCGGTCACGGTATAGGCAAAATCTTCCACGAAGCCCCTAATGTATTGCACTATGGCAAACCCGGAACCGGTGAAAAAATACTCCCTGGCATGATTTTTACCGTAGAACCCATGGTCAATGCCGGCCAACGCTTTGTAAAACTACTCCCCGATAAATGGACAGTAGTCACCAAAGACCACAGCCTTTCCGCCCAATGGGAACACACTATTTTAGTCACAGACGATGGTTACGAAGTCTTAACCAAACGCAGTGAAGAGACGATTTAATTTTTTAATATTATGGAGAATCCAATGACCCACGAATTACCCAAATTACCTTATGCGATGGATGCTTTAGAACCCATTATCTCTAAAGAGACTTTAGAATATCACTACGGCAAACATCACAAAGCTTATGTGGACAATTTAAATAAATTAATTCCCGGCACTGAATTTGAAAAAATGTCCTTAGAAGAAACTATTATGAAATCCACCGGTGGGATTTTTAACAACGCAGCCCAAATCTGGAACCATACTTTTTACTGGAACTGCATGACACCCAAAAGCACTAAAAAACCTGTCGGAAAATTAGCAGAAGCCATCGATAAAAAATTTGGTTCTTTCGATGAATTCAAAAAATTATTTTCTGAAGCCTCTGTAAAAACCTTTGGCTCGGGCTGGGGATGGTTAGTTAAAAACAGCAATGGCGATTTAGAAATTGTAAGCACCAGTAACGCTAATACTCCCATGAAACAAAACCAAAAAGCTTTATTAACTTGCGATGTGTGGGAACATGCGTATTACATTGATTATCGTAATGCACGTCCTACTTATGTCGAAAAATTCTGGGATCTCGTCAATTGGGATTTTGTTGCGAAGAATTTTGAATAATTAAGGAAAATAAATCATGACCATACAACGCTCAGCCGGAACAAAACTTAAGGTACCTTTATTCTCATTTTTTTCCAGCTGCTTTAAAAGCTGCGAACCCCATTGGGAATCTGCGCCTGTCTATGATGAAGGAAATAACGTGATCCACCCAAAAAACAAAAGACCTCTCACTCCCGCACTAAAAACAGCTTATAAAAACGGTGGAGAGGATGCTGTTATTAAAGAATTCACTGGCCCTACGCTGAGATAAGAACCAAGTTGACCCCTTTTCTCACTCTGTCATCCCGCACTTGTTGCGGGGTGACAGGACTAGGACTGGGAGTTTGAAACGCCTTCATTTTAGACCAATCCGGATACGTCAATTCCCACAAACGATATAAACTATTTTAATGCAGCTATCCGAGCAGTCTCAGCTAAATTTGAAAGCTTTTTAGCTAACTTTCTTTGCGTTCCATTATAAAAAAGACCAGCACCACCCGCGGCGAGCAATCCTCCGCCAATTCCTATCCCGGCCGCACTCGAACCGCCCGAAAATGGGATACCGGCAACGCTTAGACAAAGCATGACAACCCCTACCAGCGCTAGCAATGCCCCAACATATTTCTTTCCTAAATTTGGGCTGCCAATAGCGTATTTTTCAGCATTCAATTTTAAATCGATTATATGCTGAGGATTAAGACGATCATTCACCACATTAATTGCGTATTGTAGCGATATTCTGAGTGATTCCAGCTTTATTAAATTTTTTTCTGCATCTTTCATCAACTCTTTAAATTCATTATTTCCTTCAACATAAACACTCATACCTGAGGTATAAATATCATCACCATGAAGTCCTGATAATGCCGCATCTAATTCATTTAATAACTCACTTGCGGTTTTGGGTCGTAACAAAGGTGTGCTTTCTTCAGAAACAGGCGTAAAACTAGTGTTAGTGGGTTTTGGTTTAGCACTTTGCAGATCACCGGGTAAAGCTGCTGGACTATTCTGCTCCCTTGGCAAATCTAGTGAAGCGTCATGTCCCTCCTTCTTTTCAGCAACCGCACTAGTCATCAAAATAGTCCTCTCAAACAACTCTCTTATTCGATTTTCTGCTGCATTGTATTCAGCATTATCCAAGGCCTGAGGTAATGAAGTAAAAAACTTTTCATCCGTTAAAAAAGATCTGAAGGGACTTTTTGGATTTCGACTAAGGAATTCTTCAATAAAAATTTTAATAGGCTTAACAGAAGCTTGTCCACCACTATCCACAATTTCTTTAGCTTGATCGGCCGCTGCTCTCGCATCAGCTACTGCCTTCTGAAATGTAATTAATTCTTGTTTGCTTATAGTTTGCGGCAAGGTATCCGTCGTAAGACCTCTTACCAACAAATGTAAACATTTATATTTTCTAACTGCAAGTCTTGGATCATTCAGTTTCCCCTCTTTTTCAAGACTATATTGATCGTAAGCTAAACAAAGAATCCCTAAGTAATCGTCTAGTTCTTGTGGGGTTCGTTTTGGTAATCTTTTCCCGAAGAATATTCTCGTATTAAATAACGCTTGGACAGCGGGATTTTTGGAATTATTGTGACTGAGTTTTGCGATGCTAGATTTTTCATTTTTTAATTCCTCGTTTAAAATAATACCAATAATATTTAGAGCAGAATGGACCCCACAACTCCAATTGTCAGTTTGTTGTATATCATCAGGGCCCCAGGAACGATTAGCGGGATTTACACCATTACCAACCCAAGGCCGGGGAGAAAATATATTGATTCGACTTAACTGATTGCTTGCTTCTTCTATATAGATAAGATTGTTTAATGAATCAACAATGGAAGCTGATCCATTTGCATGGATAACTGTCGCTATGGAATGTTCTCCATTATTGGTCGGGATTGAAAAAAATATATACTTTTTTTGATAGTCCTCTGGTCTTAATTTAGCTTTCAATTGATCATTTAAATTCCATCGATCCTTGGGATGAAGAGGGCCTACTTGTAAAGAGACAAAATCCTCTCCGCTGAGACCTATGGACTGTAAGATTCGTGCAGCACTTTCAACAATAATCTCATTATTAAACGCTTTAAATTTCTGCTTATAGTCGTGGACTAACTTTCTTCTAGCCTCCTCTGGCATTGCAAAATACTGTTGAAAAAAATCAAATTTTTCTTCCGCCGATTGTTCTTGCTCTTGGGGCCTTAGACTAGCTGCCATAACATTTCCTCATTCAACTCTGGGACATTTTAAAAAAATAATGCTAGCACAAAAACCTTAAGGAAATATTAAGAGGCTAGAATAGCTGAGCCGATTACTTCTTTTAATCGGCTCAAATTTCACTGTTTTTTGAGCCGATTAAATGCGATAATCGGCTCATGACCTATAACTGGCAACAAAAAGATTGGCCGCATTTTTCTTACAAAATAGATAATGATCTACAATATTTAATGCTTAGATATGCGTGGAATACTGGTTTTATAAGTGGGTTTTTAATAAGCGCGCCGGAAGATATTAAAATTTTCGAAGAGAAAGATGAATACAAAGAAATAGCGCCCTATATACAAGAAAAATTAAAATTATCCAAAGAACCCACCCCACCCCAAAACCTAAGGGCTGAAAATATTTTAAAACTGATTACAGAAATAAAACAATCCTATAAAAAACCATTGTCTGAGCGTCTTTTATTAGACTGGCATACACAGCTTTTCTCTGGTTTAAAAAACCAAACTGGAGTTGGCCAATGGGCAACAAAGCCAAGGACAGTTAAAGACAAAAACAACATCATTCACTTCCAAGCACCTCCTGCAGAGCAAAAGCAAACCCTTATAGAAATAGAACGATTCATAAATTGGTTTAATGAAACTGCTCCAAGACAGAAAAAAGCAATTATTTTTCCTCTGGTACGTTCATCAATAGCCTATCTATATTTTGTATCCATTCATCCTTTTGGAGGTGGAAATGGTCGGATTGGACGAGCAATTGCTGAAAAAGCTGTATGGCAAGGATTTAATTGCTCATTTTTTCCATTTAGCATATCTCAACTTATCGAAGCTAAGAAAAATGATGAAAATTATTGCCAAGCTTTAAAAAAAGCACAATGTTCGAATGAAGTTTCTGCTTGGATTAAGTATTTTTCAAATATCATACTAGAAGCGCAAGAAAAAATTATTAGCACTATGAAATTTTGGGCCAGAGCAAAACGATTGGTTAATGAAAGACAATTAAAAGCCATATCGTACATGCTAAAAGAAGAACTGAACGGGTTAAATAACAATATGAGCGCACAAAAATACACAGCCATTACTAAAACCTCAAAAGCCACTGCCACTCGCGATTTAACGGATTTAACGGATAAGAAAATATTACAATCCAGCGGATCAGGACGAAGTACGGTTTATTTATTAAATATCAATATTCCTGTAGACTGCCTCTAAATTCAAGCCACAATCGAGGTATTTAATGAAAACAAAATTACTTATTCTTTCTGCTGTTGCCTTATTAGGAAGCAGTGCGGTTGCATTAGCAGATCCAAGCAGCTCTTCTCAACCGTCAGCGACTAATTACGCTAACCCATGGAAAGTTACCAACTATAATAACTTTTCCTTCAATAACTTCTCAGGCAAAGAAGAAACCATAGTTATTTCAGTCGATATCGGGGTTATACAGATAGCAACATCCAACACTGGAAACCCTTGCAATGGTAAAGTAGCAGATAATCAGGGGCTTTCTTGCGTATTACAACCTAATGACTCTATTACTTTTAAAGATGAGCTGAAGGATTACTCCTCGTCAGGTGTGACGATAGTGCGGGCAACTGGAACATATCAAATCATAAACAACTAACGACGACCATTCCCGCGAAAGCGGGAACCTCCCTCAAGGAAGAAGGAGTCATATATGGACCGTTTTCTCTCTATACCGTCGTCCCAAAAAATCTTCATCCTGTAAACATGACAAGGAAAAATAATATTCATGAAGATTTGTTTGGGATCCAGGGACAAAAATACTTAATCTGAGTTTTTTATTGAGTTGATTAGAGCACTTTTTAGTAGGGGTTACTCAGCAATATTCTAAAAATTCTAAAATTTTCGCTTTGCTCCCTAGATCCCAAATAATTTTCCGATCATCAACCAGTCTTCGGTAAATTCCTTAGACGGAAAATTTTTGGGACGACTAGTGGTTAAGTTGTCTTTAGAGAATGACCTTGAAACGCCTTCATTTTTTATCTCTTTGCTTGCATTCGATTAGCCGCAGGTATTCTCCCCCCTGGGGCTTTGTTACCCTGCCCAAAGAAGCTTGCAAATACTTGCACAGTTTGACCCTTTGCAATTTTATCTGCTGTTTCATTTTGTTTATTTAGTTTTAAAGGTTCAACATTGCCACTAATAATCAATGCCTCTGTCAAATCAGAAAGATCATGCTGTGCTGCTAAATGAAGTAATGTGTTCTTCTGCTCATCCATTTCTATCTTACAAATCGCAGGATATTCCGTGATAATTTCAATGATCATAATTTGATTTTCTTTATCTCCAATCAACTCCCTTACCAATTTTCTGTAAAAAATAGTTTTATAGGGTTCATCCATTAAATCTATACGTAAGATAGCACTCACAATACCTTTATTTACTTCACTAAAACAAGCAGTCAGCTCTGCTGCAGCTTCATATTTTTCTTCATTGATAAGCGCCCCAATCGAACTGATCTGTTGACTAGGATCATCTTTAAACGGCGAAGCAACTATTTTTCTATTTTCTTTTGTAGCGGTTGAAATTTCAGCAGCCAATTTTAGATTTTCATTGGCAACAGCCGTTTGTAACAATGTTTCTCTTGTCACTGGGTCTTTATACTTTGCTGCCACCTCTTTATTAAATAATTGAAGAGCCAACTCTTCTCTCGCTTTATCTTTGGCGGCGATAACGAATGCGGTTTTCATTTCTTGTTCGATAGCAGCAGTCGCTTTCATTTCTTCAAGCGTTTCTTTCGCTTCTGCTTTCTTTTCATTTTCCGATTTTATCTGTTTTGCTAAAACCCCTATCACATCCCAAATTTTAGATTTGACTGCAGAAAGAAGCGCTGACTCACCTTGTTTATTTAATTGAGTAACCTTCGCGCCCTTAGCAAGCAATGCTTGAGCAAATTCCTCATCTTGGGCGTGAAACAGCAAGGTTTCCCCATTCCCTACATCAAATTGAGCAATATTAGGGATAGTTTTTTGTAGGATATCGATAAGTGGGATATGTTTATTTTGGCCAATTTTTTCTTTCCCTGCTATCAAAAATTCTTTTGCTAACTCTGCAATTTTTTGATTTTTCTTTACTTGTAACTCCTTAAACACTATTGCAACCTTGCCGACATTTCCTAACATATCGACCAGGATTTTTGCTGCTGTTTTGACATCATTGCGTGATAAATACTCTTCTGATAAATAATCTTCTATAATCTCTATAATAGGTATTGGTTTATCTAATAATGATTTAATGGGTTCTCTCGTTTTTCCCAATTGGAATGCTGTTTTTCCATCGTATAAAGCAAGCAAATCAATTCCATTTTGTTTTAATACCCATTCCAATGTTTCTTTTGTAACGCCTACGCTTGTTGCTATAACATGTAGCGGGGTTCTTCCGTGAGAGTGATTAGCTCGCGCATTAATATCTTTTGTACGCGCATAAATCTGCTCTGCAAGAGGAATATCATTATGCATGATGGCGAAATGTAAACTTTGCACATGATCATTCGGTAAATTCAAACCTAAAATTCGACATGGGGCTGCTAATGCTTTTGTTAATAACGGATTTTTCGTAACAATTGCTTTTGCTGCGTCTTGTTGATTATGCTTAGCAGCTCTGACCATCGCTGCACCATATTGATTCCCGTCCGTTTCATCGACTTTTTCTTCATCAGGAAATAAATGAATAGAGTCTGTTGACTGAGCAACAACCGCTTCCATCATGGGTGTTCGGCCGTCACTATTCTTATCCGTTAATGGCACACCTTTTTCACTTAAATACTCCACCAGCAAAGGGCTATTATGTTGAGCAACCAAATGCAAGAAGTTATTGTTCTTACCAACGTTATCAGCCGTTGGGATAAGTCTCTGCAGTGCACCCGGAGAATTCTGTTCAAACATATCTAATAACCGAATGATGACAAAAGGATTTTCATTAGTACTGATTAATTCTTCAATTAAGCGGGCTATAAATTGATTACATATGTTTCGATCTTCAAACGCTACAGTATATAATAAATCCATCATCACATCTTTGTCTTGTACACTTGAAAGCAATGCAACCGCATTAGTAACGTCATTAATCAGAAGATAATTTTGAAGCGTCTCAGTAACCTCGTCGGGGTTAGTTCCAATAACCCGTGAGGTATAATTTTTATAGGCGTTAAGCTCTAATAAGATATGATTAATGTTCAGCTCATTTGGAATATGAACGCTACTCAAAATAAATTGCATGACTTCAATATTATCCATCGCCAACATGTGTTTTAAATTTTCCAGCCCTTCTTCTCTCGTGAGATCAAAAAATTGAGCAAACATTATTCCGCGCTGAAGAGCCTTTGCTGCAATTTTCATCACGAATCTCGCCTGTTCACTGGGTTTCAACGCACGCATAGCGGGTAAACGGATTTTTGAAGCGGACCAAATCTCAATAATTTTCTCAAGAGGAATCTTATCTATATAAGCTTCTAACTTTTCCCAATTACTTTTTGGTGCTTCTTCCTGCTTATGTTCCCCATCTTGTTTAGGGTCAAAATTGCCTTGGTGGATTAATGCCATAAACATAAATCGATAAAACGATTCTATCTTTGTCAGGTCTCTAGATTCTTCTACCTGTGTAGAAATATCTTGAATTAAGTCATCATGTAATAGTACAAATTTACAATAAGCTGCTCGATGCTTATCAGGAATAGCGGCAATGAGCTCCAAGAAATCAGCTTGTGGTTCAAGCCCAATTTTATCTAAATATTGCTTTATCTCTAGCAAATACTTATCTGAGAATCGGCCACCTTCAACAACGTATTCTTCTTTTTCATCTTTGGTAAATTGATCACCCCAGTGTTGATCTAATAATCTTTTAAATGCTCGGAAATAAACAGGTTTGTTTTCTTCTTCTTTTCTTTCTATGTCTGCGCATTTTGCGATCATGGCGTCGAAGGGTTCGGGCGCCGCGTCTTTTGCAAATTTCTTTGCATAGTTAAAAGCAGCGTCGGTACGGGCATCAATACAGATTCCCACCATTTTATCGAGAAACTCAATAAGAATTTCATTGGGAGTACCCTCCCTTTTTGTTATGTTCTTTATATCCTCTTCTTTGAGATTTTTTATATCGATATAACTATTGATAAATAAGCCCATGGTGGCAAATACATAATTCAAGTATCCCAAAGCAGGTGAAGCACCTTTTTGGACTGCGTACGCTACTTGACCTAAGTGGATGAATGCTTTTTTTAATTTGAGATCTTCCTCTTCACCACGAGCAGGTACGTAATCAAATAATCGATTATCTAAAGGTGGAGTGAGACGGCGAATAATGTCCTCTTTATCTCTAATGATGTAATCAAAAGTATTCATCGCAACGGCGAAAAGCTCTTGTTGCCGGCGAGGGAGGTTACACGGATTATGACCTGGGTTATTGGGATCCCACACTTCTTTGCGGATAGCGTCTAATCGCCTTTTCATACCCTCTAAATAGGCGGACAGACCTTCGCGGGTTGCATCAGCAAGAGTGGGCAAATCCACCTTTCTCAACTCATCTCGTCCGTACATTACAAAACCTCATTAACTAATTTTATTAGCACAAAAGCATACTAGAATTACCTTAAGGTTTTATTAAGACTGTCATATTTTTTAAAATTAAAACTAAAGCATCTCAAGGCTTTGATTTTTAATATGATTTAATTTAATTTTTTCTCTTAAGCTTTCCTTAAGGTCTTTTTGCTATCCTATGTTCACTTTTTTGAGAAAGGCTAAATATGAAATCAGCAGAAGAATTATTTAATTTAACTTTTGAACTAGGTGGAAAAACGTTCGAAAAAGCAGGCTACACTTTATTCTGGGCCTTTGCCTCACTCCTTCTTTTTTCTCCCCTTTTTCTTCTTTTGCTTATTCATGCAGGGGGAGCTGTTGTAGCAGTGAGCGCCGTTTTCCAAACCCTCTTTCTCCTCGCAAGCGCCTGCGCGGGAGTCTGTAATGCCTGTTGTAGTGGGTTCACGCTCTTTGGGCGTAGTGAACCAAAGGAAGAATTTGGCGTATCTCCTGGCTGCATGCCTATTGCTGTATTTTTCCCTCCACTCGGTCTACTTATCAATGCAGTTTCTGCTGTGGTTTATTTTGCCGGCACTTCTATTTGTTTAGCCGGTGCAATTATTTTTAAAACATGCGAAGTTTTGAGCTGCGCAAAATATAGGGAAGAAAGAGCTAGACAAGCGGCACAAGAAGATAACATAAGAAGAGCCGAAGCAGATCGACAAAGAAGAGAAGCCGCTGTACAGCGTGAGCGTGCAGCACGTTTAGAGCAAGAACGTAGGGAAGCAGCAGCTGAGCGCTTAGAACGCGAACGTCAAGAAAGAGAAAGAGCCAACATAAGGCAACAAAATCAAGCGAAAGCACACTTAGCAGCCCATAATCTTAACGGAATCCAAGAAGCTAAAATAATAAAAGCAGAAGCAGAAAAACAAAAAATCGCGGTTTCTAAAGAAGCATTTAATACTGCACAGCAGGCATATGAAAAAGCCCAACCAGCCGAAAAAAAATCTGCGTTACAAAGATTTTCTGCTACCTATGGAGAATACTTAAAGGCTAAAGGTCCTAGAGATACACATATCGAGCGATTAATTGCCGAAGGTAAATGCGCCCAACGAAGAAATTTCGAAGATAAGTTAACCACTAATGCAAAACTACATCGCGCTCTTGGCGCCGCTGCACCGGGGGCTGCTCAACTAATGAGAGAGCCACCTCAACAACCTCCTGCTGCTGCCGCTGCCGCACCTCCTTACCCTGTTGCTCCCCCAGCTAACGATGGCGATTTACCCAGAATGCGATTAGGCTAATGATTTGATTTTTGAGCCTATTAAAGTGCGGGGAGACAGAGTTGGGGTTTATATGGGAAGAGAAGGAGGTATTTCTTAGTCACTCTTTTTTATAAGTTTCTTATGCAATTCCATCATGCCTTTTTTTGTTAATTTTGATTGAAGCAACTCAACAGGCATCCCTGTGGCTGGATCTTTAATCATGGCAACATAAATACCAGGTTTAGACTCTACAGGGCCCCATATGACATCACGACCTTTGATGGCTTTTTTAAGGTTAGGTACTAAAAAAGCAACGTGAGGATATTTTTTTATTATCTCAGGAAAAGGAGCATCTTTATCGAAGCGATGCATTTGAATATTAAATTCGCTTTGATCATATCCCCATGTGTAGTATTTGTATTGCTTATCGTAAAGTTCATTTGAATTGTGTTCGGTTGTAGGAACGCCTAGATGATTATATTTCCAGTCCGCTGGAATTGCATAACTACAACAGCTAATAAAAAATAAAGTAAAAGTAATTAATATTCTGATCATATTTTTCTCTCACAATAAAAATAGGCTACCGCTGCAAAATCTCTAACTGCTTACGCAACCGCTCAAGCTCATCCATTAAATCAATAATAAGCGCAGCACCGGGCAAGTTGACTTCGAGATCTTGTTGCAGACGTAACACAGTACGCACTTTACGTAAGGCTTCTTCATTAAAACGAAGATCAGGAAGCGGCTCAATCACACCTTGCTCGATCACATCAGCTACAAAATCAGGAGTTACCTCACACGCTGAACAAAGTTCATCTAACGTTAACTCGCGGATTTCTTCTGTGCTGATGGTAATCACTACCATAGGTTTTTGCTGTTTGGGCATTAGAATATTCCTTTTCTTGGATCAAACTGCGAAACTCCTGCTAGTTTTTCGTAAAGTGCTTGTTGTTCTGGGGTAGAACTACTGGGCACTACAATTTGTAATAAAACATATTGATCACCTGCTGCTGGTTTTCCAGGCATTCCTCTGCCTTTTAAACGTAACTTTTGTCCGGCTTGAGAATTCGGCGCAATTTTCATATCAACCGCACCCCCTAAAGTTGGGATTGCGACTTTAGCTCCTAATACTGCTTCCCATGGTGCAATCGGTAAAGTGAGATAAATATCTTTATTTTGTAGCGTAAAAATTCTATGCGGTTGAATTTCTATTTCTAAATATAAATCACCGGCAGGGGCATTTCCCATTCCGGGGCCGCCTTGTTTTGCTAAACGTAATTGTTGTCCTGAAGTAATTCCTGCGGGAATATTAATTTTTAACGTTCGGGTTTCATGTCCCATTTGTAATTGAATATTTTTAGGACCGCCACCGTAGGCTTCTTCTAAACTAATACCAATTTTTGCATGTTGATCGCGCCCGGGTTGTTCGAAACCGCCGCGCCTAAAGCCACCACCTCGTCGCTGATGTTGTTGACCCCCGCCGCCAAAAATATTGGCGAAGAAATCACTGAAATCGCCCATGTCTTCGCCGCCACCAAAACCTTGCCAATTCGGTGGCGGACGAAAATCTTGGCCTTCTTTCCAGTGGCTGCCTAATTGATCGTACTTAGCGCGATTTTCAGGTTTTAACGCTTCATAAGCTTCTTGTACTTGTTTGAATTGTTCTTCGGCGTTCGCTTCTTTGCTCACATCTGGATGATATTTTCGAGCTAGCTTTCGATAAGCGCGCTTAATGTCTTCATCGGAAGCATCGCGCGCCACACCTAATACTTTATAATAGTCTTTGTATTGCATTATTCAGGTAATCGCACCATTAAAACATCACATTTTGCGCCATGCAGAACTGAGTTTGCGGTAGAGCCTAGCAGTAAAGACAAACCATGGCGGCCATGGCTTCCGCACATAACAAGATCCGCATTAATTTTTGCGGCTAATTGTAAGATTTTGGTTTTAGTAGGGCCCACTTCAACCCATTGCGCATCGGCTGGAACATTTAATTGTTCACCTAATTTGGCTAAAGCATCATGAGATTCTTGAATCAATTGTCCTTCAATATCTTCAATGCCTAAATATGCATAACTATAACCAGGTAATGGCTCAACAACGTGAATTAAATTTAATTTTGCGCCGGTGTATCCGCGCATGCCATGAACTTTTTTAATTAAGTATTCGGTTTCTTGAGACAAATCCGTTGCGAATAATATGTTTTTATACATGTTGAAATTCCTTTTTAAGCTGTTGCTGTTAATTTAGAAAAAACTATTCGACCTTTTTCTTCTGATATTCGTATTATATCACCCGGAATAAACTTGCCCGATAAAATATCTTGGGCTAATGGGTTTTCAATATGTTGTTGTATGGCCCGTTTCAAAGGCCTTGCTCCATATACTGGATCATAACCCGCGGCCGCCAAAAACTCTAATGCTTCTTTGGTAATAGACAGCGTATAATCACGCTCTGCAAGGCGTTTTCGTAAGCTATCTAATTGAATTTCTGCAATTTTTTGGGTTTGTTCTTGATCCAAAGGATGGAACACTACGGTCTCATCAATACGGTTTAAAAACTCGGGTCTAAAATGCTGACTGACCACATTTAGTACGGCTTTTTTCATATCGGCATAAGTGCCGTCTTTACTGGCAACCTCTTGAATGAGATCCGAGCCTAAATTGGATGTCATGACAATAACCGTATTTTTAAAATCAACTGTACGACCATGACTGTCCGTCAAACGCCCATCATCTAATACTTGTAATAAAATATTAAATACATCGTGATGCGCTTTTTCTATTTCATCAAGTAATACCACTGAATAAGGCTTACGACGCACTAACTCAGTGAGATAACCTCCTTCTTCATAGCCTACATATCCCGGAGGCGCGCCCACTAATCTTGCGACCGAATGTTTTTCCATAAATTCAGACATATCAATTCTGACCATCGCATCTTCTGAATCAAATAAAAATGCAGCAAGCGCTTTACATAATTCTGTTTTACCCACACCCGTTGGCCCTAAAAATAAAAAAGATCCAATGGGGCGATTTGGATCTGATAATCCTGCGCGTGAGCGGCGTATGGCATTACAAACTGCGGTGACCGCTTGGCTTTGGCCAATGATGCGTTTATGCAGCGCATCTTCCATATGCAACATTTTTGCTTTTTCGCTTTCTAGCATTTTTGAAACTGGAATGTGGGTCCATTTTGAAACGACTTCCGCAATTTCTTCTTCAGTAACTTTGCTTCTGACTAACTGCGTGGTTTTTTGTTCTGCTTGGAGGGCTTCCGCTAATTTTTTTTCGAGCTCTGGAATACGTCCATACTGCAATTCAGCCATATGCGTTAAATCCGCCGCACGCTTTGCTGTTTCTAATTCTAAACGCGCGCGTTCTAATTCGGTTTTAATGGTCTGTGCGCCTTGCAAAGCCGATTTTTCCGATTTCCAAATTTCGTCTAATTTATTATTTTCTGTTTCTAGTTTTTTTAAATCCGCTTCAATTTTTTCTAAACGTTTTTTGGTGGCTTCATCTTTATCTTTTTTTAAGGCTTCACGTTCTATTTTTAATTGAATAATACGGCGATCCAATTGTTCTAACTCTTCTGGTTTAGAATCAATTTCCATTCGAATATTACTGCCCGCTTCATCAATTAAATCGATAGCCTTATCGGGAAGTTGACGATCAGTAATATATCGATGCGATAAAGTTGCAGCAGCTACAATTGCTGAATCCGTAATTTCAACACCGTGATGTAATTCGTAACGTTCTTTTAATCCCCGTAAAATCGCAATCGTATCTTCAACTGAGGGTTCTTCAACTAAAACTCTTTGGAAACGTCTTTCGAGAGCTGCATCTTTTTCTATATATTTTCGGTATTCATCTAAAGTCGTTGCACCTACGCAATGTAATTCACCTCGCGCAAGAGCTGGTTTTAACATATTTCCAGCATCCATTGAGCCTTCGGCTTTTCCAGCACCTACCAGATTGTGTATCTCATCAATAAATAAAATCACTTGGCCTGGATTTTTGGAAAGTTCATTTAGCACTGCTTTAAGACGCTCTTCAAATTCACCGCGAAATTTTGCACCCGCAATTAATGCGCCTAAATCTAGGGCTAATAATCTTTTGTCACGTAAACCTTCCGGCACTTCGCCGTTAATAATCCGTTGCGCTAAGCCTTCAACAATAGCCGTTTTACCAACACCCGGTTCGCCAATCAAAACAGGATTATTTTTAGTGCGGCGTAATAAAACTTGAATCGTACGACGAATTTCGGCATCGCGTCCAATAACCGGATCCAATTTTCCTTGCTCTGCTCGCGCAGTTAAATCAATCGTATATTTTTCTAAAGCTCGACGCTGATCCTCTGCATTAGGATCATTAACACTTTGCCCCCCGCGCTCTTCATCAATGGCTTTTTCTATCACTGCCTTGGTCACCCCTACTTTTCTTAAGATTTCACCGAGGGTCCCAGATTCTTCAGTAGCAGCTAATAAAAATAATTCACTAGAAATATATTCATCTTTTCTTTTTTGTGCAATTTTATCAGTTAAGTTCAAAATTTTACTAAGCTCATTAGAAACATGAACCTCACCCCCGGCTCCCTCAACTTGAGGCAAACGATTAATCGCGCTATCTAGCTGAGTACGAAGATTGGCAATATTAATATTAGCCTTGGTCAAAATAGATCGAATACTACCGCCCTCTTGATCCAATAAGGCCTTCATAACGTGTACCGGCTCAATCATCGCGTGATCACGCCCTAAAGCCATAGATTGGGCATCGGAGAGCGCGGCTTGGAACTTACTGGTGAGTTTATCCATACGCATGAAGGCAATGTCCTCAAATAATAGAAGAGTATTACCTTAAGATAGGGGCGATGGAGGGAAAGTTCAAGGGTTATGGGGAATGTTGAGGTCTTGGTTTGCTGACTAGGAGAGGTTTATAGAGTTTTCGTTTCCATATACTAGTAGGGACCATTGTACGATGGGTTTTCCAATGTTTTTTAATTTCTTTAGCAATAGGTCTGCAGCGTTCAGCTCCCGAATATACAAACTTAGATGCTTGCTTTCGGCTTTGAATAATTGCAAGTTCCTGACCTTTATTCTGGAATGCATCAAGCTCGCTTTTCACTTGATTATTTTTATTGATGTTAGCCATGAATATTTGTTTTATTCCTTCACCTTTTTTTATAAGTTCTGCCGCACTCCACCAAGCTAGAAAAATAAGAATCCCAATCCCAATGGGACTAAAAGGCGCTACCGCTACAGAAATAACTTTCATGGTTAGGAGAATAGTAGAAATGGTAGGAAATTGTTTAGCTGCGTGGGCCAAAACATGTAATGCTGTCATTACATACCTAAATATTTTTCGGTTACCACTCTCTGTTTGTATTTCAAGATTAGTATCTTTAATTTTATCATTCATCAAACAAGCAATTTTTACATAGGCTTGAAATTCTTTTGACGAAATAGAATCTTGCAGTGAAGGTTGTTCTATCAATAATGAATTAATCTGATTAATTGCTTTCAATTGATTTTCTTTTGTTTTAACCAATTCTGATACGGGAGACTCAATATCAATTTTCCATGCTGCAAGCGCAAATTTCCCTACCATGGCTATTCCAAAAACAATTTCAACTAAAAGCAGCTCTACAAAAACCTGATAAGGGATAAAATAATGGAAATATTCAAGAATAAATATCGACATCCCAGTCATAATAGCAAAACCATTAAGCACGTTATCTGGGACCAAGGTACCTAGAATTTTCGTACAATTTGCCAATGACCAAGTAAATTTCTCGGTTGGCTCTTTATTGGGTGCAGGATTTTCAATTATTATATTTTTATATCTATTTTTTAGAAACTCTTGAAAACCATTCATCAATGCCAGTTTATAATTATCCAAGGTTACAAGCTCTTCCTGAGAAAGCGGCTCTTTAAGTTCATGAGTAAGATACTTAGAACAAAATTGTAATTCTTCGTACATCTTATCCAAAGTAATCACCTGTTTCTCTTTTACTTCAGAATCCATTCCAATTTTTACTTTAAGCGCGCGAATTTTATTGGCTATTTCCTTTTTGATTTCAAAATCCACTAAAGTAGTTGCTTCAGCGACTCGTGGTTCGCTTTTAAATTCGCCTAGCATTGCTGCACTACTACCCATCCGCACACCTCATGTTATGATTAAACATTGATACTATTTTAATAGACCAACCTTAAGGAAATCTTAAATGTTAGAAAAAATAAACTTATTAAAATCAAATACTTATACAAAGTATGCTCTTTTTTTGTCCATTTTAATGTCATTAGCCCCTAACGCAGAAGCTTTTCAACCTAAAGAAGTCATTATTTTGCGGCACGCGGAAAAATTGATTCAGAAAAATAATGGCTCTTCATTATCAGCAAAGGGCATGGCACGCTCGACTGCCATTGCCAGTTTTTTCAAAAACCATTACCAAGAATATTTTTTAGGGGAACCGGATATTATTGTTGCAACTGATCCTGGTCCGCTGTCAAAAAACCCGGCGAAATCCTATACCATTCGCGAATTACAAACTGTTTCACCTTTATCGAATATGCTCGCCATTGAACATCCTGATAAAGATTATTCTATTTTCCATCCACTGACCTCTGAACAACCTGAGCAAATGGCTAAACTACTATTAACTGATCCGAAATTCGACGGAAAAATCATTGTGATTTGCTGGAATAATACAAATATTAATACACTAACAAAAGCCTTAGGCGTTACTCAAACATTGGATCCTTGGCTCGATTCGGATTATCAAAAAATCTACGATATACGCTTCAATCCTACTGCAGTACTTAATCCTATCCCTAACCCTCCCTATACGATTAATACCAAGATTGGGGAAAACTGGGAAATATTAAATAATCTTATTAATGGGGTTAACGAGCTTAGCAAACGCTAATGAATCAAATGTAGCAAGGAAGGTAATGCTGTAACAAACGCAATTGCGCCTAAAGTAATGCCACCCAAACGTATGGTTAATCGCATTTCCATTTCTTTCATTTCAGACCGCACAGAGCCAATCTGATGCGCCAGCTCTGTTCGCACATCTTGTATTTGGTGCATTAAACGCGATTCTAATTGCTCTAAATCGTGTTTAGTCGCGACTGTATCATTAAACAAGCTTGCTAGCATTTCTGCATTCATCTCCGCTTGAACTTCAGCAATTTTGGGTGTCACGCCGGCTGCTTTTAACCGGTTTGCATAGGCAAGTGTATCAAAAAGCACATGGGCTTTCATAAAAATATCCTTAATAAAAATGAATAGATGATAAGAACTTGAAAAAGCTAGGAGGGGGAAGAAGTGGGCCGTCTGCGATTCGAACGCAGGACCAACAGGTTAAAAGCCTGCTGCTCTACCGACTGAGCTAACGGCCCCCGAAGGGAAATAAGAGGAGCTATAATACTGTATTATTGGAAAATATCAACGTCCAGGTACATCTCCCCACAAGTATTTATGCAATTGTATTTGCAAACGGACGGGTAATTTATCTTCTAGGATCCAATCGGCCAATTGACCGGCTGATTGTTGACCAAAACTTGGCGATAAGAGCACTTCGCAGCGCTTGGGTAATTGATATTTATCTAGGATATTTTTTGCCCATTCATAATCCTCACGATCACAAATAACCAGTTTTACTTGGTCGTGGGAAGTGAGATGCGAGCAGTTTTCAAATTTATTTTTATCTACCTCGCCCGATCCTGGGGTTTTTATATCGACGACTTTCATAA
>JABDEM010000012.1 GCA_013287085.1 Gammaproteobacteria bacterium | reverse complement strand
TAAATAACCGCCTTGTACTACAGGCAATTCAAATTGGCTGATTTGATAGCCTTTTGGTAAATCAGGATAAAAATAATTTTTACGTGCGAAGACGGATTTTTTTTGGATATTGGCATGAATGCCTAAACCCAGTTTAATCGCCATATCAACGACGGCTTTATTTAAAACCGGGAGTACTCCCGGAAATCCTAAATCAATGGCGCAAGCTTGGGTGTTAGGCTCTGCTCCAAAGGCTGTAGATGCGCCTGAGAAAATTTTAGTTTTTGTTAATAATTGCGTATGGACTTCTAAACCAATGACTGTTTCCCATTCCATCTTAAAACCCCTTCGGCATCATAGTGTGCCAGTTTGTATTTTTTTGATATTGATGAGCAATAGTTAATAATTTCGCTTCTTCGAAATAATTACCAATTAATTGTAAACCGACGGGTAAATTATTGACGAAACCGGCCGGAATAGACATGCCAGGTAAACCTGCTAAATTAACCGCAATCGTATAAATATCCGATAAATACATGCTAATAGGATCATTGGATTTTTCGCCAATTTTAAAAGCAGGAGAGGGTGCCGTAGGCCCCATAATCACATCTACTTTTTTGAAAGCTTCCACGAAATCATCGCGAATTAAACAACGCGCTTTTTGGGCTTTTAAATAATAAGCATCATAGTAGCCTGCAGATAATGCATAAGTACCAATCATAATTCGACGTTTTACTTCACTGCCAAAACCTTCCGTGCGCGAACGTTTGTAAAGATCTTCAAGGTCTACAGGATCTTTGCATCTATACCCATAACGCACGCCATCAAAACGCGCTAAATTTGAAGAGCATTCAGCAGGTGCAATTACATAATAAGCTGGAATGGATAAACCGGTATTGGGCAAATCTATATTAATAATTTTTGCGCCCATTTTTTCATATTCTTTGATAGCAGCTTGTATCGCTTTTTCAATTTCAGGATCCAATCCCGCATCAAAATATTCTTTAGGCAAACCAATACGTAAACCCTCTAAAGAATCATTAAGCGTTTTAGTATAATCAGGCACGGGTTTATTGATGCTAGTTGAATCTTTTTCGTCAAACCCTGCCATGACATTTAATAATAAAGCCGTATCTTCAGCGCTGCGTGCAAATACGCCGCCTTGATCGAGTGAGGATGCAAACGCAATCATGCCGTAACGTGATACGCGACCGTAGGTAGGTTTAATTCCGGTAATGCCAGAGAGCGCAGCAGGTTGTCTAATTGAACCACCGGTATCGGTGCCTGTCGCAGCAGGAGTTAAGTAAGCTGCAACTGCCGCAGCAGAACCACCGGATGATCCCCCTGGAACTCTTTCTAAATCCCAAGGATTTTTAACCGGACCATAATAACTTGTCTCGTTGGATGAACCCATCGCAAATTCATCCATATTGGTTTTGCCTAATAAAACAGTACCCGCATCTTTAAATTGTTTATAAGAAGTTGCATCATAGGGCGAAATAAAATTATCTAAAATTTTTGAGCCGCAACTGGTTTTAATGCCGGTAGTACAAAAAATATCTTTTTGCGCCATGGGGATACCCGTTAGCGCTACGGCGGTGCCTTTAGCAATACGAACATCCGCCTCCGCTGCATTTTTAAGCGCGACTTCCTCAGTTACGGTGATAAAACTATTTAATTCTTTGTCATATTGTTTAATGCGCTTTAAAAAAGACTGAGTGAGCTCTACGCTCGATATTTTTTTAGTGTGCAAATCGTTTTTTAATTGTGCAATTGTCTTATAGTCCATAGCTTAGGCCTCGACTTCGTCTGTTTCTATCACTTTGGGAACTAAATATAATCCCGCCTCAACTTGAGGGGCGATGGCTTGAAAAGCCGCGCGCTGATCGGGTTCTGTGACCACATCGTCGCGTAGCCTTTGGTTAATATCCAAAGGATGAGCTAAGGGAGCGACGTTTTTTGTATCGGTTTTGTTCATTTGTTCTACAAAATCCAAGATATTTGAAAGTTGGCTAGTAAAAGTCACCAATTCTTTTTCATTGAGGTTCAATCTTGCTAAATGGGCAATTTTTTTTACAGCATCTGTCGTAAGCGACATGGAGATTTCTCCGTCCGGCATAAAAGAGGTGGGAATTATACCTTAGCTCTGGCGAACTTCCCAATATTTGATTAGAATCCAGCAATACATCCAAAAAATGAAAGTAAAGGAAGGCTAAGTTATGATATTCAAAAGACTGCGTGGTGTTTTTTCCAATGATTTATCCATCGATTTAGGGACAGCCAATACTCTGATCTATGTGTTAGGTAAAGGCATTATGTTGAATGAGCCATCGGTAGTCGCTATTCGTCAGAATGGCGGGACTCATGGTCAAAAACATGTAGCGGCAGTCGGTAGCGAAGCTAAACTGATGCTGGGTCGTACGCCTGGCAATATTACGGCTATTCGTCCAATGAAGGATGGTGTGATCGCCGATTTCTATGTAACCGAAAAAATGTTACAGCACTTTATTCATAAAGTTCATGAAAACCGTTTCTTACGTCCAAGTCCTAGAGTATTAGTCAGCGTTCCTTGTGGTTCTACTCAGGTGGAACGTCGTGCGATTCGTGAATCTGCATTAAGTGCTGGGGCAAGAGAAGTTTATTTATTAGAAGAGCCAATGGCAGCCGCCATGGGTGCTGGAATGCCGGTAGATGAACCCCGTGGATCCATGGTGGTTGATATTGGTGGTGGTACGACTGAAGTCGCTATTATTTCTTTAAGTGGTATTGTTTATTCCGCTTCTGTGCGTATTGGTGGTGATCGATTTGATGAAGCGATTGTGAGTTATGTTCGCCGTAACTACGGTATTTTGATTGGTGAATCAACGGCTGAAAGAATTAAACAAGATATAGGCTCTGCTTATCCAACCAGTGATGTACGTGAAATGGAAGTGCGCGGTCGTAACTTAGCCGAAGGGATTCCGCGTAGTTTTACCATCAGCAGTAATGAAGTATTGGAAGCGCTACAAGAACCTTTATCCGGAATTATGGGCGCGGTTCGTGCAGCATTAGAACAAGCTCCGCCAGAACTCGCGTCTGATATTGCAGAACGCGGCATGGTATTAACCGGTGGTGGTGCATTGTTACGTAATATTGATCGTTTACTGATGGAAGAAACAGGTTTACCGGTTATTATTGCGGATGAACCCTTAACTTGCGTGGCTCGTGGCGGCGGTAAAGCGCTTGAAATGGTTGATCACGCGGGTCTTGAATTTATATTAAGAGAATAGAGGTGTTGCCATTAAACTTCTTTTCACTAAGGAATCGTACTTAGGACTGCGAGCATTTATGTTCGCAGTTTTAACTATTATCATGATGATATTAGATCAACGCACGAATACGTTGAATCAAATGCGCGTCGTGCTAACCGCGCCTCTCACTTCTTTACAATATCTGGTGAGCTGGCCTATTAACTTAATTGATAACGTCAGCCAATTAATGAGTTCGCGACAAGCTTTGCTTAATGAAAATCTAGATTTAAAAGCTCAGCAATTATTATTAAAAGCCCAAATGCAGCGTTTAGTGGCGCTAGAATCTGAAAATAATCAACTTAAAACTTTATTACGTTCATCCGCGCAAATTCAGGGTAAAATGGTGATCGCGCAATTGCTTGCTGTTGATTCTGATCCTTTTATTCGCCAAGTGATTTTAGATAAAGGCAGTCATGATAACGTATCCATAGGCTTGCCTGTTTTAGATGCGAATGGCGTGATGGGTCAAATTATTCAAGTTTCTCCTGCAACCAGTCGCGTGATGTTGATTAACGACCCACAAAGTGGAATTCCTGTTCAAGACACCAGAAATAATATTCGTGCTATTGCCGTCGGTGATTCTTATAGTAATCAATTACGTTTAGTTAATATTTCTCACACGACAGATATTCGCATCGGCGATTTATTTGTGACTTCAGGATTGGGACAAAATTATCCCGAAGGTTATCCGGTGGGAGAGGTGGTTAGTGTAGTGCATGATTTAGGGTTAGCATTTGCCGATATTAAATTACAGTCCAAAGCACGTTTAGATCAAAGCCGCCAAGTGTTAGTCGTTTGGCCCAATAAATCCGCTTCAGAGATTAAAGAGCATAAAAATGCGTAAATGGTTATTAATTTTTATCTCATTTTTATTAGCATTTATGCTAACACTAGTACCCATGCCCGAATGGGCAATTTGGTTTCGTCCGGCTTGGATTATGTTGGTGTTAATTTATTGGAATGTGACTTCTCCGCAACGCGTTAATTTGGGTGCTGCTTGTATTGTGGGTATTATGTTGGATTTATTAAACGGCACTTTGTTGGGTGAGCATGCGTTTGCAATGATTGTGACTTCTTATTTTGTATTAAAAATGCAGGCGAGAATCAAAATGTTTCCGTTACTGCAACAAACGTTCTGTGTTTGGCTCATGGTATTTCTCTATCAACTTCTCATTTATTGTATACAAGGATTTATTGGTGAATTGCCTAAGACTAAATGGTACTGGGCATCTTCTTTTGTGAGCATGCTGTTATGGCCGGGCGTTGCGAGTATTCTTAAAAGTTTTAAACGTCGTAGTCGTCTTAGAATGGCTTCCTAAATGTCTGATGAAATTCTTATTAATGCTTCAGAAAAAGAAATTCGCCTTGCCTATCTAGTGAATCAAACTTTACAAGAATTTCATATTGAACGGCTTAATCAACAAAGTTTGTTAGGAAATATTTATCAAGCTAAAGTAAAACGTATTGTTGACAAAATGCAGGCCGTTTTTGTGGATATCGGTTTAGAACGCACAGCTTATTTGCCTTTTAAAGATATTCAAGGACCCAATCTACTAGAAGGACAAATGATTACGGTACAGGTTTATAAAGATGCCGTAGGGACCAAAGGACCTAAAGTCACTATGCGGATTATTCCCGGTTCAGATCAATCTGAATTACGAGTTTTGAAATACTGGCTGTCTCCTAAAGTTAAAAAAATTCGGGTTGATAATAAAAAAATACTTGAGAAGTTGCAGCAAATTTCTAATTTAAAGGGTTTATTGGAATATTACTCGGAAAAAATGCCGCTTTTTACTCACTATGGATTGGATGCGGAAATTCAAAGCTTATTAAAAAGAGAAGTGCTCTTAAAATCGGGTGCTTATTTAATTATTGATCAAACAGAAGCCATGGTGACTGTCGATGTTAATACGGGATCTTTTTTAGGAGAGGTAATGGATGCTAATCTTGAAGCCATTCCTGTTATCGCACGTCAAATACGTTTAAGAAATTTAGCTGGCATTATTGTGATTGATTTTATTGATACCGTGGATTTGGATCAGCGCGCAGCATTATTGCAAACTTTCACCGCTGAAATGTTAAAAGACCCTCTGAAAGTGCAAATCAGCGAACTTTCATCCTTAGGTTTAATCCAAATGACGAGAAGACGGGTGCGTAAAAGTTTAGAGGCGGTTTTATGTGAACCCTGTCCCTGTTGTCAAAAGCGGGGTTCTGTTAAAACGATTGAGACGGTCACTTATGAAATTTTTAATAAAATCAGACAGATTGATGCAGAAACACCTTGGTCAGGGTATTTAATTCAAGCTTCCGCTGATGTTATAGAAGAGTTAGGGACTTTGTCTGAATTTTTAGGAAAACCCATTAAATTACACGCAGAAGAGTCTTATGGACGCGAACAGTATGGTATTCTACCCCTATAACTTTAGGGTGACATAGGACGTCGGTTTTCCGTGAAGAAACATTTAAAAAAAGCAGTGAAATGGAGTTGGTACTCTTTTGCCGCCGTGGTCATCATAACCGCTGTGTTAATTGGTGCTACGCGATTGCTCACCCCTGTTTTTAATCGTCATATGCCGGATTTTGAGGTTTGGGCTAGTCAAAATTTTCAAACGCCGGTTAAGATTGAAGACGCGTATTTTTCCTGGTCCGGTTATGAACCCGGTTTAACCTTGGAACATGTGACCATCTTAAATAAAACCACCCAAAAACCGGTTATTAATATTCAGAAAATGCATCTCAATCTTAATATTTTTAAAACGCTTTGGCACCGTAAGCTATCACTGGAATCGATAAACATACAGGGCGTGCATTTTATTGTGCGCGAAGAGGCGGGTAATAAATTTAATATAGCAGGTCTCTATCATGTGATGTTAAATGATAGTTTAACGGGCGCTGCGGTTAAGACCAATGAAGTGTTTGCCTGGATTTCTTCACAACCTAAATTATCCTTGCATGATATTGATGTGCGAATTATTTTTGCCAATGGAATTCAGCATACGGTTTTATTTGATAAATTAATTGTTAAAAACGATGGTTTATCACACACCCTAAAAGGCGATGTGGTTTTACAACAAGAATTACCCACCGAAGCAAAACTCTATAGTCATTGGTATGGAAAAGTGGATGATTTGGCGCATGCCTCTATTGCCATTGATCTTACTCTTGAAGGCGTTTCTCTTTTGCAGTGGCTACAAGAACAAAGCTGGCATGGATGGAAAATTCAACAAGGTGTGGGAAGCACCAAAATCGCAGCCCAATGGAAAGAAAATCAATGGCAATCCGTTGAATGTCAACTACAGCTTTATGATCTAACTTTGTTTTCAAACAAAACTAAACAAACGCGTAATATTGCGCGAGCGAGTGGCACCTTAAATTGGTCGCGAGAAAAAGAAAACCAAGTTTTTTCTGGCTACGATATTTTAATTGATTTACCTAACCATCTTTGGCCAACCCTGGATTTTACTACTACGTTTGATTCACAACTAAACCTTAAAAAAATTGCCGTGAGTTATCTCGATTTAACAGACGCCTATGATTGGCTATCTGCTGGAAAATTATTGCCAGAAAATATCAGTTTTAAACCCCGAGGAGAGGTGAGAAATTTTCAACTGGATTTACCCGTTCATGAAGCCATAACGACTGAAAATATTATTCTTGCGACGGATTTTTCTCATGTGTCATTTGACGCTTTTAAAGAATATCCAGAAATCCAAAATATCTCGGGGTATTTAAACTGGAGTGGTAAGCAAGGCGAGTTACAGTTAAACAGTCAAAATACGACGCTGGTTTATCCCAAATTTTTTGAGTATCCACTTCGGTTTGACTCTGTTTCTGGAAAACTTTCATTAAAGAAAAATATAATAAGCGCGCAAAATCTTAGATTTATTAACGCTGATATCGAGACTACCTCTAATTTTAGTGGTGATTTCTCGAATAAGTCGCTCGCAAAAATTAATTTAAGCTCTGAATACTCAGTACTCCATGCTGAGAATTTAACTCATTATTTACCGATGAAAGTGATGAAAGATAAAATGGTGCATTGGGTAAAGCAAGCGTTTGATGGCGGTCAACTTCAATCAGGAAAAGCTTCGATTAATAATGGCAAAGTCATGGTCAGTGGTTCTGCCAAGGATTTAGAAATGCATTATGCGCCCAATTGGCCCATGATTCATAAGTTAAATGGAACCTATGTGTTAGCTGGAAAAATTTTAACAATCAATGCGGCTTCTGGAATCATTAGTAATGCGTCGATAAAACAAGTTCGTGCAACCATTCAAAACGTGGGAGCGCCAGCGCCTTCTGTTATGCAGTTCGATGGGTTGATTCAGGGCGATTTAGCTAATGGCATCGATTTTATTCATAAAAGCCCTTTAGAAAAAACCCTAGGTAAAAATTTAACTGGTATAAATTTTTCAGGCGACATGCAATTAAAAATTAGCATGATGGCTCCTTTTGCAAAAATTGATAATACTAAACTAAAAGCAGAAGTGGTTATTGCTGACGGTAAAGTCATGATGAATGATTGGGATTTTGAATTGACCAAAATGAAGGGCGGATTTGGTTTTAGTGAGAGTGAAATTAAATCTGGAAAATTTACCGCGGATTTATTAGGCGAGCCGGTAACACTTTCTTTTTCGGGAAAACAAAAATCGGTGCAGGCATTATTATTAGGGCAAATTACTATTCCGGAATTACAAAATTGGCTAGATATCCCTCTCAATAAAGTGTTACAAGGTGCCGCTAAGTATCAAGTTCATTTGGAGCTTCCCGCGGATGAAAAAACGCCTGCGCAATTAACTCTGCAATCTAATCTATCGGGTGTGACAGTGATGGCGCCTATGCCATTTGCAAAACCTGGGAATTTATCCCGTGATTTTAAATTACAACTCTTTATGAAGCGAGAGCAGCCCTTAAAGAGTAAATTGAATTATGGAAATTTATTATCCGGAGCGTTTACCAATGATAAAAAAGGCGTAGGCGGCGAAATACGGTTAGGTAGTCTAGATGCGCAGTGGCAAAAAAATCCTGGAATTATCATTACCGGTAAAATGGACCAAGTTGATTGGCCCATTTGGAAAGATTATTTTGCTTCATTTTCAACGAATAAACATCATCTCACGCCTTCGAGTGGTATCGATACTAAATTGTGGCGTAGTGTCGATATCATGGTGAATAAATTAACGCTATTAGATTTTGAGTTAAACAAAATTCGCATCCAATTAACGACCGCGGATGCTTATTGGCAGTTGGGCTTAACCAATTCCAATATGGAAGGAAAAATTTATTGGCCAGAACAAAGTTCACCAGCCGAAGGCTTGCACGCGGATTTCCAAAGATTATATTTACCTTCCGGCATGAGTGGTGAAAAAATCAATCCTAAAACCATAGCACCCTTAGTATTTACGGGTGCAGATGTACATTATGGTGATAAAAGATTAGGACGAATTGAATTAACTTCTATACCTAACCTAACAGGCATGTCTATTAAAAATTTAAAAATTAGTTCGCCTTCGCTAAGATTATCCGCCAAGGGCGATTGGCATTTATCAGGTAAGCAATATCAAACGAATCTACAAGGAACCATTGAAACGACTCAGCTCAGCAATCTTTTGCGAGATTGGGGATTTTCTGCTTCGAATTTAGTCGGTCGCAATGCAAGTGTTGGATTTAATTTACAATGGGCGGATGCGCCTTATAGTCCAACTTCAGCCGGTTTATCTGGCAATGTCGCCATGAAAATTGGTCCTGGAAGAATTATCAATTTAAGCAGTAGCAATGAAGCCCAAATGGGCTTAGGCCGCATGCTCAGTATTTTTAGTTTACAAGAAATCCCAAGACGTTTAAGTTTAGATTTCAGTGATGTATTTGAAAAAGGTTTTAGTTTTGATGCTATTGCCGCGGATTTTTCTTTAAAAAATGGCAATGCTTATACTAATGATTTAGATCTTAATGGCCCAATCGCAAAAGTGACGATTAATGGCCGTATCGGATTACAAAATAAAGATTATGATTTTTTAATGATAGTGACGCCTTATGTGACATCCAGTTTACCGGTGGTTGCAACGGTTGCAACCGGCTTTAATCCTATCGCAGGCCTTGCCGCATTAGCGGTTGAGAAAATCATTGGCGGCGGTGTTTCAAAAGTTGTTTCTTATCATTACCGCGTTACTGGCCCTTGGAGTAATCCTAACTGGGCAAAAGTTTAAGCTTTTTTTGCTTTTGCTCTTTTAATCGCCGCTAGAATATAAGCTTTTCGATCTAATTGAATTTTCTTAACCGGCTCAACTTGTAAACGTTTTTCTCTTAAATTAAAACGATTTAGGGCGCGATCTCTAAATTCATCACTCATCGGCTCAGCAACAGAAACCATATCGATACAATCTACAGGACAAGGTTCAACGCACAATTCACAACCGGTGCAATCTTTCGCGATCACGGTATGCATTTGTTTAGCGCTACCCAAAATAGCATCAACAGGGCATGCTTTAATGCATTTTACGCAACCAATGCATTCTGCTTCGCGAATAACCGCTTGTAATCGCGGTCTATTTTTATCGGCTAATTTTTCTAAGAAATCCGCGCTCATGTTATTGCACTTTCATCCCGGGTTCAGCACCTGAATCAGGGCTTAGTAACCATAAATCTTTGCTTTCAGAGCCGACCGCTAAAATCACCATGCCTTGCGATTCACCAAAGCGCATTTTGCGCGGCGCTAAATTGGCAACAACTACTGTCAAACGGCCAATAAGTTTATCTGGCTCGTAGCCCGCTTTAATCCCTGAAAAAATCTGTCTTTTTTCAGAACCTAAATCGACTTCAAGACGCAATAATTTATCCGAGCCTTCTACATATTCTGCCTGTAAGATTTTAGCTACGCGCAAATCAATTTTGGCAAAATCATCAATAGAAATCGTTTCTTTAAAAGGGTTAGCCGTGCTTTTGCTTTCGGTAATATCACCTTGTGCTGACATTTTCATTTCCTCAATTTGGGTTTTATCTAAACGTTGTAACAGCGGTTCAAAGGTTTTTAAGGTGTGATTTAACAAGGGCGTATTTTTATCAAGCCAAGTTAGTGCTGAAATATTTAAAAAACCTTCCACTTTCTTGGCGGTTTCTGGCAATACAGGTTTTAAATAAATCATTAATAATCTAAATAAATTAATCCCCATGCTACAAACATCTTGGACTTCAGTGTGTCGCGCTGGATCTTTCATCGCAGCCCAAGGTTTTTTCTCGTCAATATATTGATTCGCTTTGTCGGCTAACAGCATAATTTGACGAATGGCTTGGCTAAATTCTAGGTCTTCGTATTTTTTAGCTATTTGCTCGCCTGCGAGTGAAAACTCTTCAAATAATTTCTTTTCACTTAAAGCGCTTGATAATTGATTATTAAAATTTTTCTGCAGGAAGCTCGCGCAACGGCTCGCAATATTAACAAATTTACCGACTAAATCTGAATTCACCCGATTTGAAAAATCATCAAAGTTAATATCTAGATCTTCAATGCGTTCACTTAATTTTGCTGCAAAATAATATCTTAAATATTCAGGATTTAAATGGTTTAAATAAGTACGGGCTTTAATAAATGTCCCGCGCGATTTTGACATTTTCTGACCATCAACGGTCAAAAACCCATTCGCAAATATAGCCGTAGGCGTTCTAAAATCTGCCCCACTTAATACCGCAGGCCAAAATAGAGCATGAAAATAAATAATATCTTTACCAATAAAATGATAAAGCTCAACTTTACTGTCTTTAGCCCAATACTCATCAAAATTTAATTTCTTTTCTTTATCACACAAATTTTTAAAACTCGCCATATAACCCATAGGCGCATCTAACCAAACATAAAAATATTTATTTTCTTCACCTGGAATTTTAAATCCAAAATAAGGCGCATCGCGTGAAATATCCCAATCATGCAAACCGTCTTTAAACCATTCATCGAGTTTATTCGTGACTTCCGTTTGTAAATGCCCCGCACGCGTCCATTCGTGCAGCATGCTATTAAATTTATCGAGCTTGAAAAAATAATGCTCTGATTCTTTCTCTATAGGTTTTACCCCAGATAAAACCGAGTAAGGATTTTTTAAATCCGTAGGCGCATAAGTCGCCCCACACACTTCACAATTATCCCCATACTGATCTTTCGCCCCACAACGGGGACATTCGCCTTTAATAAATCGATCGGGTAAAAACATATTTTTAACAGGATCATAAGCCTGACTAATCACGCGTTTCGCAATATTATCTTTCGCCACATGGCGCTTAAAAATCGTTTCTACAAAGGCTTGGTTTTCCGGAGAGTGAGTGCTGTAATAATTATCAAACGCCACCAAAAAATCATTAAAATCCCGCACCTGATCGTTATACATATTTTTTACTAATTCTTCAGGAGTAATTTTTAATTTATCCGCTTGAATCATAATGGGGGTTCCATGACTGTCACTCCCACAAATATAAGTACAATCATGCCCCAGCATTTTTTGAAACCGCACCCAAATATCCGCTTGAATATACCCCACCATATGCCCTAGGTGTAAAGGGCCATTCGCGTAGGGTAAGGCATTCGTAACCAGTAGTTTTCTTTTCATATTTCCACATCTAATTCAATAACTTGCAGATTATAAGCAAAAAAAGGGGTTTACGCTATACTTTTAAGATGAGTTAGCGGAGGGTTTTATGCCATATAACGAAATCGCGGCCTTAGAAGAGGCCAATAAACTTGAAACCTATTTATTAAGTAATCTTTCGAATCCCGATAGAAATGAAGAAAACTATAAAAATGCACTAGAAAATTTGATAAAAGCGGCAAGCACTTCATGGATTTTACATTCATATCAGCATGCTAAAGGTGCTACAAAAGCAAATCTATTATTACTGAAGATCTTATATTCGGGTGGAAAGCTTCCTCTTGAAGAAAACGAATTGGAAAAAGCTAAAGATACTACGCTTAGGATAGTAGAAGGCATAAGCAATCGACATCTAACGGGTGGGATAGGATATTTGAAAGAGACTGATTTAAGTGCCGCTACTCTTGCGTTAGCTAATCTTGATACCAAAACTTTTTTTAAAATTAACGCGCATTCGTTAATTAATCGATTAAAAGAAATATGGAAGAGAGAAAAATCTTTTGATGCCGGTCTTGCCTTATGTAACGTCTATTTTAAAGAGACGGGCTATTTACCTTTTTTACCTGAGATGTTGCAACAATTGTGTCAGTCTTATCCTGAAAAAAAAGAAGACAAACGAGTATTATCAGTCGCGAAAAAATTATTAGAGGTTGTTTCTCTTCGCAATAAACAATATAGAGAACAGTTCATGGCTATCGCAAAGGTTTTATTTGAAAGCCAAGATCTTGAAGGTAAAAAAATAGCTCTGCAAATTTATGAAACGGTTGCAAAATTAGGCGATCGGGTAGCAGCGCTAAAAGTCGCAGAAATTTATCGAGAAAAGAAAGATTTAGAAAAATACAATTTAATTATGGTGGATGTTAATTTGCGAGATAAAGAGTTTGATCAAGCGGCTAATTTTTTGCAGCAAGGTTTACAAAGAGAAGAAGCAAAGGCTGCGTGGTTAGCAAGTATCGATGACCCTGATATTGCTTACGAACATAAAAAAGCACGACTCGATGTTTTTAAACAAGTCGTAAAAGATAAACCCGCAGAAATCAAAGCCAAAGAAGATAATTTAAAAGTTTATTTCGTCATCCAAAAATTAGCTAGAGATAATAACAAAAATCTAAAACGGGAAGGGATTTTGCATTTAATGACAGCAGGTGTTGAGATGAAAAATCTAAACGATGCTGCTATTCAATTATTAAAAAATGAAATGCAAGCTTGGCTTGATCAATTTGGCAGTGCTAAAGAAATGGCAAAAATGAGTCCGCAAGAACGTGAAAATATATTTTTACGTATGCAGTACTTAGCCATAGCTGAACATAAAATGATGGCTGAAGAAGAATTAGCTCCTATTCCTATTCTTTTCGTTAAAGACATGCTTTTGGATAAATGGTCTAAAGAGAATGATATTTATGCTCAATTATTAAAATATGAAATGGTTAAATCGGAAATAGCAGGTCAATTAGAAGATATGACCCCCAAACAACAAGCAACTTTATCAGAGACCGCATTTCGTATCGCAAATCTTTCTAAAAAAGAAAAAAGTGAATTGAAAAAATTGGGTTTTGATGTTGATGCAATACGCGATGAAATCCGTAGTGAAGTAAAAATCATACAACAGCGAGAAAAGATATTGGACGAGATAAATAAAGTTAAAGAGGCTTCTTTTATAACGCGCGATATGACGAGATTAAAAGTATATGCTTCTGAAGGTGACTTATTGGCTTTAAATTATTTGGCAGAATATGCTGGCGTTAATAAACCCACAGGGATTGCGCTTTATCTAAAAGTTGCACTCCTTACCAAGGATGCGAAATTAGCGAGTGATCGATTTCAGATTCCTGAAAATGAAATACTAAACATGCATTATAAAGCCCAAGAAGCTCTGAGAGAATGTTCTAGAGGGTCTAAACATATCGCAAAAGATCTTGCCATATGGGGATTAAGATTTTTAGTTGATCGTTCGGCAAAACCGGATGTTACTAGCGATGGACATATATTGGGCGAGTTAGAAAATCAGGACTCCCTAAAAAGGATTTTTGTGGAAAGTCTAAAGCCTATTTATCCTATCCATTTACCCAAAGCAAAAATTGCTCCGTCTACCGCTCCTAGAAGACATTCCTAGCTTACTATGGCATAATCCTGCGCCATGACTAATATTAAAAGCCACATTGAACCTCACGTCGGCCAAAAGGGCTTAAAAGGCATTCCGCACATTAAAAATATTATTGCGGTAGCCTCCGGCAAAGGCGGGGTGGGAAAGTCTACGGTTTCGGTTAACTTAGCTTTAGCCTTAGCTAAAGAAGGTGCTAATGTCGGGATTTTAGATGCTGATATTTATGGTCCCAGCCAGCCTAAAATGTTAGGGATTGATACTCCTCCCACACCTAAAGATCCTAAAGTGTTATATCCTATTATTCGCCATGGGTTGCAATCCATGTCGATTGGCTACTTAATTGACCCCAAAGCCGCGATGATTTGGCGTGGACCCATGGTCAGCATGGCTTTACAACAACTCTTAAACGATACGCATTGGGAAAACCTGGATTATTTAGTGATTGATTTACCCCCGGGTACCGGTGATATCCAATTAACCTTAGCGCAAAAAATTCCTGTCGCGGGTGCTTTGATTGTGACAACCCCTCAAGATTTAGCATTATTAGATGCCAGACGTGCGATTGAAATGTTTCAAAAAGTGCAAGTACCGGTTTTAGGGATAGTAGAAAACATGAGTCTTCATACCTGTACCCACTGTGGGCATCAAGAGCCGCTCTTTGGGGCAGGTGGTGGTGAAAAATTAGCCCAAGAATATGGCGTAACCTGTATAGGCCAAATACCTTTAGATGTTAAGATTCGTGAACAAACCGATAGCGGCATGCCGCCGGTCGTTAGTGATCCTGAGGGAAGTTTATCTAAGCTTTATCGAGATATCGCAAGACAGGTTGCTGCAAAGATTGCTTTACAACCCAAAGACTACTCGAGTAAATTTCCTAACATTGTCGTTAAATCAGATTGAGGGAGTATTAATATGAGCATCAAGTCAGATAAATGGATTCGTCGCATGGCTGAAAAAGGCATGATTGAGCCTTTTGCTAGAGACCAAGTCAGAAGTTCAGAAGGGGGCAATAAGACTATCTCTCACGGAACTTCAAGCTATGGTTATGATGTGCGTTGTGCTAAAGAATTTAAAATCTTTACCAATATTAATTCCGCCGTGGTTGATCCCAAAAATTTCTGTGAAACTAGTTTTGTAGATATCACTTCCGATGTTTGTATTATCCCACCCAATTCTTTTGCTTTAGCTCGCAGTATTGAATACTTCCGTATACCCCGTAATGTATTAGTGATCTGTGTAGGGAAATCAACCTATGCACGCTGCGGTATTATCGTAAACGTGACCCCCTTAGAGCCCGAATGGGAAGGTCATGTGACCTTAGAATTTTCTAATACCACCCCATTGCCTGCTAAAATCTATGCCAATGAAGGGGTCGCGCAAATGTTATTTTTAGAATCTGATGAAGAATGCGAGACGTCTTACAAAGATAGAAAAGGGAAATACCAGGGTCAGAAAGGCGTTACATTACCTATAGCATAAGGATCGACGAGACCTTAAGTCTCGTCATCATCTTTCATATCTTCCAATTTATCTTTGATGGCGATATGACGGCTAGAGTTAATACGTTCGCGCAATTCTTTGCCGGGCTTAAAGTGTACTGCATACTTAGGCTCGGTCATGAGCTTTTCACCCGTTTTAGGGTTATGAGCTCTACGCGGCGGTCGATAATGTAATGAAAAACTACCAAAACCCCGAATTTCAATGCGGCCGCCTTGTTTCAAAATTTCACTCATTTGTTCAACAAGGGTATTAATTGCGAGCGCAATATCTTTTTCAGGTAGGTGAGGTAATTTTTGACTGATCTCAGCGATGAGTTGGGATTTTATTAGCATAATATCCTTACAGCAGTAATGCCGCCTCCGTTGTTGAGTTTTTAGACATCTGCCTCAAATCAATACTAGTCTATCCATTTTAAAAAAGCTATAGGTGTTTGATTATTTTTCAATTAATCCTTTTTGATGGTCATTATTTGCGCAATAGGATTTAAAGCTATTATCGAATATAATGTCTTTGAATTTGATAAGGGGCGGTATGAATAAGTTAATTCGAATGATTATTTTGTTTTTCTTTTTAATCAGTTCTACTGTGGCTTTCGCCATCAAAGTGAAATCACTTTATGAAGCAGAAGTTCCTGTTGCAACACAATCTGAAATGGCAAGAAAAGCTGTGTTGCCTGAAGCGCTGCAACAAGTGTTAGTTAAAGTTACTGGATCCAATCAAGTGTTAACAAATCCGAAAATAAAATTAGAGCAAGCGAACTTGCCCGCATTGTTGCAAGAGTTTAGTTATGCGCCTTCTATTTCTGGCTACACTTTAAAAGTAAAATTTGATCCAAATGGTGTGAATGATTTATTAAAAACGGCGGGTGTTGCCACTTGGGGGATAGAACGCCCCTTGCTTTTAATTTGGTTAGTACATGAAACGCCAAGCCAACCCGCACAAATTATTGATAACGAAAGTACAGAAAATGTTTTAGCCGTATTACAAGAAAATGCTCGTCAACGTGGGATCCCAATCTTATTACCGACTTTAGATTTAGCAACCTTAAATCAAGTAACCGTCGCTGATGTTGTTACGCCTAATCTAGCCGTATTACAAGCTGCTGCAAAACGTTATAACACGGATAATATGTTAACGATGTCTATTACTGAACTCGGTGGACAATTTAATCTAAAAGCTCAAATGGGCTCAGCGAATTGGAATTTACAAGCGCCCACTTTGGAAGAATTATTGAAAACATTCATTAACCAACTCGCGGAAAAATTAGCCGGGCAATATTCAACGGTGGTGAGTGAGACCATTCAAGGTCAGGTCACTCTGAAAGTGGTGGGCATTACTCACCATGATGATTTTCGACGGCTGATGCAATATTTAAAACGATTGCCTCCCGTTGCAGATATTGAGCCGCAACAAATTTCGGGACAGGAAGTTGTGTTATCCTTGACGCTACGCAGCAGCCCACAATCTTTGGTGCAAGCCATTTCAGCTGAGACAAAATTGACGGCAACCAGTACTGCATTTACTTATCAATGGAATCCCTAATGAAAACAATGCTTAGTCAGACGTTTATTATTTTTGGTATTATTGTTGCGGTTGTTCTATTACATTTATTGGCGCCGATTTTGACGCCATTTTTAGTAGGCGCTTTATTGGCTTATTTATTTAATCCATTAGTCGTAAAATTAAAACGCAAAGGCGTTCCTAATTTATTAAGTGTTTTATTAGTCTTTATTGCCATTCTGCTTATTTTAACGGGCTTAATTTTATTATTAATTCCATTGGTTCAGAAACAAATAATATTATTCGTGCAAACTACTCCGGCGATGATTGCCTGGGTGCAAACGAATGTTCTGCCTTGGGTTAGTGATAACTTTATCGATATCAACAGCCTAAAAGAATCGTTGGGAACGGCGAGTTCAAAAATGGGTGATGTGGTAAGTTGGACATTAGCGACAGTTTTACATTCTGGACAAGCGGTGATTTTTTGGATGGGAATGATTTTTCTTATTCCTGTCGTGACTTTTTATTTATTGCGTGACTGGCAAAGAATCTTAAAAGCGATACGTAATTTGTTACCGCGCTCGATTGAGCCTACTGTGGTTAAACTAACGGAACAATGCGATGAAGTGTTAAGCGCGTTTTTCCGTGGACAATTATTAGTAATGTTTACTTTAGGCGTATTGTATTGCATTGGACTTAGCATTATTGGATTAAAGCTTGGCATTTTAATTGGGATCATGATTGGATTCATGAGTATTGTTCCGTATTTAGGGGTGAGCGTCGGGATACTCATGGCAACGATTGCGGCTTTAGTACAGTTTGGTGCAGGCCATGAATTATTATTAATTTGGTTAGTTTTTCTGATTGTACAATCTTTAGAAGGCAGTATGCTAACGCCTTTATTAGTCGGTAAACGCATAGGTTTACATCCGGTAGCAGTAATATTTTCTGTGTTAGCGGGTGGTCGGTTATTTGGATTTTTTGGAATATTATTAGCGCTCCCTGTTGCTGCGATTGTGATGGTATGGCTGCGTTATCTTCATCAACGTTATCACGCGAGCCGTTATTATCAATGATGAATCAATTAATCTTAGGCGTTAGCCTAAAAGATGAAGCGACGTTTGAGAATTTTTATGCGGGTCGCAATCACGAATTAATCGCGACGTTAAAACAAGCGATAAAAGGCGTGGGTGAGCAAATTATTTATTTTTATGGGGCAGGGGGTGATGGCCGCACGCATTTATTACAAGCCGCTTGCCATGAAGTTCCTCGTAGTGTTTACCTTCCCTTATCACAATTGATCGATTTGTCCCCAGAAATTTTAGAAGAATTAGAAACGCTGGATTTAATTTGTGTCGATGATGTTGATAAGATTGCTGGACGCGCTAACTGGGAAGAAGCTTTTTTTCATTTATTTAATCGCGCTCGCGATGCCGGAAAATGTTTAATAGTCTCAGCTAATGTTCCCCCTAAAGCGTTAAAAATTACGCTACCCGATATGGTTTCTCGTTTAACTTGGGGTATTGTTTATCAATGTCACCCACTGACCGATGATGAAAAACTTGCTGCTCTTATTATGCGTGCTGATCGTTGGGGGATGACACTTCCTGAAGAAGTAGGCCGTTTTATTTTGTCTCACTGTCCGCGTCATATGTCCACCTTGTTTGCTGCCATGGATGCTTTAGATAAAGCGTCATTAGCTGCGCAGCGCAAGCTGACTATTCCTTTTGTGAAAACCATTTTGCAGATATAATTGTTCGTATTAAACAATAGAGGTTAGTTATGTCACAGATCAAACAAATTATAGGTAGAGAAGTCTTAGATTCCCGTGGTTTCCCAACGGTCGAAGCCGAAGTTATTTTAACTACGGGCCAAAAAGGTTGTGCAGCTGTTCCATCAGGGGCATCAACAGGATCACGCGAAGCGATTGAGTTACGAGATCAAGATAAAAGTCGTTATATGGGCAAAGGTGTATTAAAAGCAGTGGGGGCGATTAATAACCCGATTGCTAAGGCTCTAAAGAATTTTGAAGTGACAGACCAAACAGGATTAGATGAAACTTTGATCGCTTTAGATGGCACGCCGAATAAATCAAATTTAGGGGCGAATGCTTTATTAGCCGTATCGCTTGCTGCGGCAAAAGCAGCAGCAGAGTTTCGCAATGTTCCGCTTTATCAATATCTATCCCATAATGCGGCAGACTATATTCTTCCTGTGCCTATGATGAATATTATCAATGGCGGTGCGCATGCAGATAATAATGTCGATATTCAAGAGTTCATGATTCTACCCGTAGGCGCACCTACGTTTGCTGAGGCTGTCCGTTATGGCGCTGAAATTTTCCATCATTTAAAAACGATTTTACGTAAACGTAATTTAAGCACGAGTGTGGGTGATGAAGGAGGTTTTGCTCCTAATTTACCGACTAATCAAGCAGCACTAGAAGTTATTTTAGAAGCGATTGATGCGGCAGGTTTCCAAGCGGGCAAAGATATTTATTTAGGTTTAGATGTGGCAAGTAATGAACTGTTTGAAAAAGGCCAATATCATCTGCATTCAGAGAAAAAGATGTATTCTGTGAAAGAATGGGTGGATTATCTGGCTAAGTTAGTCGATCTTTATCCTATTATTAGTATTGAAGATGGTATGGCTGAAGATGATTGGGCAGGTTGGAAATTATTAACAGAAAAATTAGGTAAAAAAATTCAGTTAGTCGGAGATGATTTATTTGTGACTAATACTGAGCTATTAGGTCGAGGGATACGCGAAGAAGTGGCGAATGCTATTTTAATTAAACCGAATCAAATTGGTACGCTCACTGAAACTTTAGCTTCGATACAAATGGCGAAGAAAGCGCATTATAACACGATTATTTCACATCGTTCAGGCGAAACCGAAGATACGACCATTGCAGATATTGCGGTTGGAACCAACGCTGGACAAATTAAGACGGGATCACTTTGCCGTTCTGATCGAGTGGCAAAATATAATCGTTTATTGCGTATCGCAGAGGAGTTAGGTACTCATGGACGTTATGCGGGTGAAAAAATTTTTTCTAAATTAACGCATTTAACAAAGGTTGAAAGCTAACGTGTCGACACGCTTAGTCACTGTGTTAATATTGATTGTGCTAATATTTTTTCAATACCGGCTATGGTTTGAGCCGCAAGGTATTCGAGATATGGTACACATGAAAAAACAATTATCACACCAATTACAAGATAACGCTCAATTAAAAAAACGTAATGAATTATTGTTAAAACAAGTACAACAATTACAGAACAATCAAGTAGCCGTAGAATCACGTGCACGCAATGAATTAGGGATGATTAAAAAAGGCGAAACCTACTACCAGGTGGTGAAATAAAGATGAAGATATTATTAAGCAATGATGATGGATTTTTAGCGCCGGGTTTAAATATTTTAGCTAAGTTTTTAAGTGATATAGCAACGATTACGGTGGTGGCTCCCGATCGTAACCGTAGTGGCGCCAGCAACTCTTTATCTTTAGTGAATCCCTTACGTGTGATTAAAAATGAAAATGGTTTTTATAGTGTCAATGGCACACCCACAGATTGTGTGCATTTAGCTGTGACTGGGTTATTAAAAGAAATGCCAGATATGGTAGTTTCAGGAATCAATGAAGGATCAAATTTAAGTGATGATGTTTTATATTCAGGTACGGTTGCTGCAGCAACAGAAGGACGGTTTTTAGGATTATCTTCTATGGCTGTTTCTCTCGCAGGGCCCAAATGTGAATACTATGATACCGCGGCAGCCATCGCTAAAATGATTATTTTAAAATTAAAAGATGATCCCACACCCAAAGATACCGTCTTGAATGTCAACGTCCCTGATTTACCCATGTCTGAAATTAAGGGAATTCAAGTGACCCGTCTGGGTACACGCCATATTGCAGAACCGACGATTAAAGCCTTAGATCCGCGTGGCCGAAAAATTTATTGGATAGGTCAACCAGGGCCCGAGCAAGATGCAGGTCCAGGAACAGACTTTCATGCAGTGAACTCAGGTTATGTATCGATTACCCCTTTGCATATAGATTTAACGCATTATAAAGTCTTTGATCAATTGTCGGGGTGGGTTAAGGGCATTAAATTAAAAGGCTAATTTGTGCGGCAATTTTTAGTAATTTTCTTGTTAGCTTTTTTTATGTGGGGTTGTACCACCAGTAAAGTGATCTATGCCCCTGTTTCTGATGCAGCTTCTATTGAACCTATTCCTAAAAAAGGATTTCATAAAGTTAAGAAAGGCGAAACAATTTATGCGGTTGCTTGGCGTTATGGTTTAGATTATCGTTATGTGGCACGTCGTAACCAAATGACTTTGCCTTATCGTGTACATCCCCAACAAAAAATATTTTTAGTCGGACATCCCAAAAAATCTCTCCCGCCGCCTGTTGAAAAACACGAACTGAATGCACCCGTTAAAATCTGGACTTGGCCTGCTAAAGGACCTCTTTTAAATAGATTTTCTGACACTAATAAAGGCCTCAATATTGGCGGCCAAATGAATGATGCCATCTTTGCTACTGCTGGAGGCAGAGTGGTCTACAGCGGAGATGGATTACGCAACTATGGCAATTTGATCATTATTAAACACAATAGCCTTTATTTATCAGCTTATGCTCATAACAGTAAGCTCTTGGTTAAAGAAGGAGATTGGGTAAAACCAAGACAGAAGATTGCTGAAATGGGTAATAGTGGTACAAGACGGGTCATGCTGTATTTTGAGATCAGAAGAAGCGGTAAGCCTGTGAATCCATTGGAGTATCTTACTAATTAGCGCTTAATTTTTGAAACATACTCACCTAAAGGCGTATAATAGCTCTTATGGTTTATGATCTTTTGGTAAAGAGGGATGCTTCTATGCCAAGAAAGAAGAAAGATCAGGGAAGTTATAATTCTGAGACCTCTGTTAAAGAGGTCGAGCACGATATGGATTTATCCGTAAAAGAGGATATTGAAAAAGAAATGGGGAGCACAGAAGATCTGGAGCACCCTACCCGTAGCCGCGCAAAGTCCGCTGACCCCACGCAAATTTATCTCAGTGAAATTGGTTATTCACCCCTACTTACCGCCGATGAAGAAGTTCAGTACACCAGGCTTGCGCAAAAAGGCGATATGAAAGCGCGAACCAAAATGATTGTGAGTAACTTACGTTTAGTCGTAAAAATTGCCCGTCATTATTATAACCGCGGTTTAGAATTTTTAGATTTGATTGAAGAAGGGAATTTAGGATTATTACGCGCGGTAGAAAAATTTGATCCGGAACGTGGATTTAGATTTTCAACTTACGCCACTTGGTGGATACGTCAAACGATAGAACGCGCTATCATGAATCAAACCCGTACTATTCGTTTACCGATTCATGTGGTTAGAGAATTAAATTCTTATTTAATAGCTTCTCGAGAATTAATTAAAAAACAAGACCGCGAACCCACGCATATGGAAATTGCAGAAGCCGTGAATAAATCCATGGATGATGTAAAAGAAATGTTAGAGCTTAATGAACGCATGATTTCACTCGATGTCTTAGTCGGCGGCGAATCGGTTAATACTGGCCGTCCTTTATCAGAAGCGCTTGCTGATAAACACAAAACGGATCCTTCTGAATTACTCTCCGATGAACACTTAGCGACAGTTTTAGAAGAATGTCTTGAAGAGCTAAACGATAAACAACGCGAAGTCTTATGCAGACGTTTTGGTTTGGCAGGTTATGATCGCGAAACCTTAGAAGAAGTCGGCAAATCCATAGGCTTAACACGCGAACGCGTGCGCCAAATCCAGATTAGTGGATTGAAGGCGCTACGCGAAATCATGTTGCGTAAAGGGATTACACGCGATGAAGTGGACTAGAAGGATCTCTTGGTACAGCATTGGGTCTGCGACGTAAACAAGGGCCAAATAAACTTCCCTCTGCACCCCACCAGCTATTATTCGCCGCAGGTTCAGCTTCAGGTTCTGGGTTTATTGCTCCATAGTTAACTGCAGCTTGAGGGGCCACTAAATGACGATTCTGCTGCCAAAAATAATATTGTTGCGCAAAGCTACTATAAGTTCGTTCTTCGGTAAAATAATTAATAAGACCTGCAACTAAACCTGCCGCAAGAAAAGTCGAATGTTCGACGGGTTTAACCACATCAAAATTCCGGGTAATAAAACTGGCGATTTCAGAATCTGCACCGAAAATATGAGAAGTAATGAATGAACTAATGGTATCGTCTGCGCCGAGTTTTCCATCGGTAAATCCATAAAGAAGATTACTCCAGCTGGGCCAGCTTAATACTTCATCCAGCACATGAACATTGACTGCCCATCTATAATGACGCGGAATTTCCAGAGCTTGAATATAGTGTTCGGTAAATCGAGAAGTTTCATCATCATTTTGCAGCGCCTTTAAAGCGGTAATTT
The DNA here is from genome assembly GCA_013287085.1 of Gammaproteobacteria bacterium. Taxonomy (GTDB): domain Bacteria; phylum Pseudomonadota; class Gammaproteobacteria; order DSM-16500; family DSM-16500; genus JABDEM01. The sequence goes on along the minus strand of JABDEM010000012.1, from coordinate 15,166 downwards.
CTTGTTGTACGTCAGCTTGATTCAGATGATCGCGGATAACATGTCCTAGCGCGTCATAATAGGCCATGAACGCACCATAAGGGCCGCCTATCATCCAAGCCCACTTGGATTGCAATAATTTGGGTGCAAGATCGGAAGCTTGGTCAACAAGGCTGGAAGTCACGAGCATTAAATCTACTATCCCGCCTGATAAAGTACTTTCTTCGATGAAAGTTCTAACTAAATGCGTTGTTGCGCTGGCTCGAGTTTTCCAGTCTGCATCTTTTGCTTCTTGATGTTGCATTCTTATACTCCTCGTTTAAAGAATGCAAATGATAATGATTCTCATTATGTGATGCAAGTTTTTTTTACACTTCGAATGTTTTCTCGAGTTTTTTAGCCACAGGAGTATTTTTGAGTTTTATATAGATAGGAAGGCCATTCTTATAAGGGGGGTAGTCTTCGCCCTCTATGAGAGGCTGTAGGTATTCGCGGCAGAGCTCGGTGATGCCAAAGCCATCTTCGGTAATATAATTACGGGGGAGTTTGGCTTCAGTATTAGCGGCTTTTTCGATGGGGGCCTCACCAATGCTCCAGCGGTAAGGGTGGTTGGAGTCTCGGACTATGATGGGCATAGTAGCGTTCTTGCCAGCTAGGGCAAGTTCAACTGCGGCTTGTCCTACGGCATAAGATTGTTCAGCATCGGTTTTGGAAGCAATGTGTCTGGCGGATCTTTGTAAATAATCGGGAAGGGCCCAGTGGTATTTATAGCCTAATTCTTGTTTGATCATTTTGGCGATAATGGGGGCAACGCCGCCTAATTGTTTATGACCAAAAGCATCGGCTAAATTTGAATCGGCGACAAAATTTCCCTCAGCGTTACGTATCCCTTCGGAAACGACAATAGCGCAGCTGCCGTATTTTTTAACGCAAGCATCGACTCTAGCTAAAAAAGCTTTGGGATCAAAAGTAATTTCAGGAAATAAAATAATATGGGGGGCATCGCCTTCTTTTTCAGCAGCGAGACCTCCTGCTGCAGCAATCCAACCTGCATGACGTCCCATGACTTCAAATACGAATACTTTGGTAGAAGATTGCGCCATAGAAGCGACATCTAAACCAGCTTCGCGAATAGAAATCGCAATATATTTGGCGACTGATCCAAAACCCGGAGAGTTATCGGTCATCGGTAAATCATTATCGACGGTTTTAGGGACACCAATACAAGTAATAGGGTAGCCCAGAGTTTTACTGATTTGAGAAACTTTATAAGCCGTATCTTGGGAATCCCCGCCGCCATTGTAAAAAAAGTAACGGATGTTATGGGCAGAAAATACTTCGACGATGCGTTCGTATTGCGCACGGTTTTTTTCGATAGTCCCTAATTTATGTCGGCAGGAGCCAAAAATACTGCCGGGAGTGTGACGTAAAGCCGCTATATCAGCGGCTGAATCAAAGCTAGTATCAATTAAGTCTTCCGTGAGTACACCAATGATGCCGTTTCTAGCGGCGTAGAGTTTGCCTATTTTGTCGGGGTGTTTGCGGATAGTTTCAATAACACCTGCGGCGGATGCATTAATAACGGCGGTGACGCCACCGGATTGAGCATACAGAGCATTGGATTCAGTCATGTAGGGCCTCGTCTGATTACTGTATTTTCTGCATCATACTGGTTTGAAACCCCAAAAAAAACCCCTTTCTCTATATTTCAAAAGAAAGGGGGTGTTCTGCCGGATAAAAGGGTTAAATTAGAGAGAACCTTGAGCGCTTAAGGATTGTAATAACAGTTTTAAGTGCTCTTTTTTAAACGTCAAGGCTTGTTGCAAATCCTGCATATGCACACTACTTGCTAAGATATAATCCGCATTTAACTTTTCAGATAAATGTAATACTTCAGCTTTTAAACGTCCGGTAATTAACCATTGGTCTTTTTTCGAAACATTTAAGGCTTCGGCAATAGTCGTTAAATAACGTTTGGCTTCTTCGTAATATTGTTCAGCTAATTGAACCATCGAAGGAATATTGAAATAACATGTCGGTAAATTAGGAATGACATGCACAAGGTTAATTTTAATAGCTAGGCCTTGTTGTTTGGCTTCTTCAATGGCTTGTTTGATTTGATTCAATTCAGCATCAGTAACTGAATTGGTGACGAGTAAAACTGTTTTCGGTGCTTCCATGACTGCGATCTCCCTTAACTAGTATCCGGTTTAACTCCACCTTCTAACGGGGGAACGCTCATGATCGCACTATTGATTGCTAATTCAAATTGGGACTTATCTGATCATTTTTACGGGTTATCCCTAGCCAAATTAGGGTTTTTTATGACAGGTATGTTCTTAATTAAGACAACCGCCATTAGCTGTATAAAAATAGACCTGTTTTCTTATTCTTCGGATTCAGACTCTTTAACGCTATTGGTTAAGACCAATTTTACGAGTTCAGGTACTGATTTTGCGCCCATTTTTTTCATAACACTCGCTCTGTGAGCCTCGACTGTTTTTAAAGAAATATGTAATTCAGCAGAGATGACTTTGTTTTGTTTGCCAGCGACAATTGCTTGCAGTACTTGTACTTCTCGTGCCGATAATAAAGCAAATTTTGCTTCAGCTTGCGCTGATTCTTGGCGTTTCTCACGGTTGGTCTTATCAATTCTTAACGCTTTATTGATATTTTCTAATAAGACTTGATCATTAAAAGGTTTAGTTAAAAAATCTACGGCACCTGCTTTCATGACACGTACAGCCAAAGGGACATCGCCGTGACCGCTAATAAAAATAATAGGCAAAGAATGGGAATGAGCTGCATTGAGTTTGGCTTGGAGTTCAGGTCCGCTCATACCAGGCATGCGCACGTCTAATAAAATACATCCATGTTGATTCGGATTGTATTGATCTAAAAATTCTTGTGCTCGAGCAAAGGTTTTTACTTTAAATCCCACGGATTCTATCATCCAAGTGAGAGATTCAACCATGGCTTGATCATCATCTACTACGTATACAATCGGTTCCATTACTGACATGGTGTCTCCCTCCTAGGGTGCATTAACATTAATAGGTAAAGTAAATCGTATCCAGCTTTGGTGGTGCGCATTGGAATTTATCGTAAATTGCCCCCCATGGGCCTCAATAATCGATCGGCAAATGGCGAGTCCCATCCCTGTTCCATGGGCTTTGGTCGTGAAAAAGGGCTTAAATACTTTGGCAACAATTTCTTTTGAAAAACCAGGGCCGGTATCGCTGACAGTAAATTCAATAGTATTTTTGTCAATTTGTTTAGTCTGTAGTCGAATTTTTCTTTCTTTAGGATTGGATTCGCGAACTGATTCAATAGAATTTTTTAATAAATTTAAGATCACTTGCTGTAATTGAATTTTATCGGCAAAAACAAGTGGGGTATATTTAGCGAGATGAAATTCGATTTTGATTTTAGAGCTTGTAATATCATTTCGAATTAAACCTAGGGTTTCGCGAATCACATTGTTTAATTTGCAAGGGGATTTAAATAATTGTCCTTTGCAGAAAAAGTTTTTTAATCGATGAATGACTTCGCCCGCGCGTTCGGCTTGAGCGACTGCTTTTTTCATGATTTCGGCTAATTGTTTGGGATCATGATCTTGTTTTTCTAAATAGCGTACACAGCCTTGAGTATAATTCACAATAGCTGCAAGAGGCTGACCGATTTCATGAGCCATGCCTGAGGCCATTTCTTCCATCGTGCTTAAACGATAAACATGCGCCAGTTGTTGGCCGCGCAATCTTGCTTTTTTATCGTAAATTTGTTCGGTCACATCGCGCGAAGCTAATTGAATTTCGCGGGGGGATTTAGTGATTTCATCAGAAAAAATTCGAATTTGGCTTTCAAACCAACGGTATTCGCCTTCTTTACGTCGTATGCGATAAGTGATGCTATGCGGCATCGTATGTTCTTTGCGCCGGCCCATGGCTTTTTTAAATTTATTGATATCATCATGATGCAGTAACTTATAGATATTACGCTTAGTTAATTCATCGGGCGTATAGCCTAATAAAGATTTGCAAGAAGGGGAAACATAAAGATAAGTGCCATCGGGTTGATGTCTGGAAATAATATCGGTAGCGTTTTCTGCTAATAAGTGAAAACTGAGTTCACTTTCTCTCAGTTTAAGTTCCAGTTGTTCTTGATGGGCAAGATTGTTAAGCAATAAACTACTTTTGACTAGTATTAATTCTTGCTGTTTTTTAGCTTCTTCTTGCAAAAGGGTATTATTATTGCGTAATTCATCTAATTGGTTTTTGTAAGGGGTAGCATTGTGATGCGTAATTAAAGCCGCGGCTTTGTGATGCTCAGTCGCATGTATAGGCCCCACATGGGTTTTACATAAGCCTTTCAAACCATTTTTACGTACATATTGAGTTTCTAAAGCCCATTTTTTTTGTTGCGGCAAGATTTCTTGAATAATTTTGGGGAAAGCATGATTCTGCTGATAGATTAAATTGACCGATCGGCCTAGCACTTCCTTCCTTGAGTAGCCAAATAACTGAGTCGCTCCAGCATTCCAGTCGATAACGCGTCCTGCTTTATCCACTAATACTGCACTTTCTCCTATGGCTTCAAACAAGGATTGAGTAAAATTGGCTTCCATAGCGCTCTATCCTTGGGTTATGTCCCAACTTGTAATATTATCATAACTTGAAAACATGAGGGGAATTTTAATGCGTATTCATATTTTAGGAATTTGTGGCACGTTTATGGCGGGAATTGCGCAATTGGCGCGAGAGTTCGGCCATGAAGTGACGGGATCTGATCTTAATGTCTATCCTCCTATGAGCACGCAATTACAGGCCAGCGGTATTCAATTGAGAGAAGGCTATGAACCCTCACACATAGATCCTAAAGTGGATTTTGTAATTGTCGGCAATGTGATTAGCCGCGGCAATCCAGCGATGGAATATGTATTGAATCAAAAAATTCCTTATCAATCAGGACCTCAGTGGCTCGCTGAAAATATTTTACGCGATCGTTGGGTATTAGCAGTATCAGGAACTCATGGGAAAACAACGACAACCAGTATGTTAACTTGGATTTTAGAAGCAGCAGGTAAGAATCCGGGTTTTTTAATTGGAGGTGTGCCTGAAAACTTTGGAATTTCAGCGCGATCTGGAAAGTCTCCCTATTTTGTTATTGAAGCGGATGAATATGATTCCGCATTTTTTGATAAAAGATCTAAATTTATTCATTATGGTCCAAAAACACTAATTTTAAATAATCTTGAATATGATCACGCAGATATTTTTCCTAATTTAGAAGCGATTAAACAACAATTTCAATTTATGATCAGAACAGTCCCCGGAAATGGATTAATTATTCAAAACGCTCTGGAACCTAATTTGGTGGATGTCCTAGCCAAAGGGTGTTGGACTAAGATTTCTACTTTTGCAGGAACGGAAGCTGATTGGCAAGCCAAACTTTCTCGTCCTGATGGCAGTGAATTTGAAGTTTATTATAAAAAAGAATTAGTAGGCGTAGTCGAATGGCAGTTGTTGGGTCAGCATAATGTGAATAATGCATTGGCAGCACTTTCTGCAGCGCATCATGCGGGGGTGAGACCTTCTGAAGCTACCGCTTCTTTAAGTTCTTTTAAAAATGTCAAACGTAGATTAGAAGTGAAAGGCCAAGTGAAAAATATTACGGTGTATGATGATTTTGCACATCATCCGACGGCAATTGCTACTACTTTAGCGGGGTTGCGTGCTAAGATTGGCAATGCAAGAATAGTCGCTATATTAGAATTTGGTTCTAACACCATGAAGATGGGTGTACATAAAGAGTCAATTGAAGATTCGCTTTCTTTAGCAGATGTGGTGATATGTAAAGAACCCGATAATGCAAAATGGAATTTACAAGAAACCTTAAAACATTTTAAACAATCTACTGCCATATATAAAACAGTGGATGAGTTAGTACAAAAATCTGTACCGACTTTTAAACAAGGTGATCATGTCGTAGTCATGAGTAATGGCGGTTTTGATGGTATTCATAACAAGCTATTAAAAGCCTTACAAGAGGGTGCATAAGTGGATCAATTTACTTGGCAAGGCGCATGGTTGGGATTAGGTGCTTATGTTGTAGTCGCCTTAATTATTTTATTAACCTTTATTAAATAAAAACTATGAAAAAAAATTCAAAAGTAAAAGTTTCAGCTGTCGCAAATTTCTTAGCCGAGCAATCGGTACCTGAGGAAAATAAATTTTTATGGTCGTATGAAATTCAAATTGAAAATAATAGTGATGATATTATTCAAGTATTGAATCGCTATTGGCGCATCACCGATATGACAGGCCACGTAGAAGAAGTTCGAGGACCGGGCGTTGTGGGATTACAACCTATTATCAAAGGCGCTAAGCAATTTTCTTATAACAGTTATTGCCAACTAATGACCCCAACAGGCACGATGGAAGGTTATTACGAAATGCAAAATTTGGATGAGACTAGATTTATTGTGGAAATTCCAAAGTTTATACTATCGACACCTTCTGAATTGACGGCGTTGTTTCGCTCACGATTACATTAGTCGGTTTGGGTCCTGATAACGTCATTTTATTTTTAGAAATAACACCGACAGGCATTATTGTAAACAATTTCTCATCAAGTCCTATAGGATATTTAGGAGTTCCATGGATGGTTTGCGTGGCCCTTGTTTTAGATGAGGTAATTAAAATCGACTCTCCTTCTTGCTTAAAATCTAAGTAAGCCATACCAAGCACGTGAACCCGAACACTTTGCTTATCAAGCGGTTCAATATTAGTAATCATAATAGAATGGTTTACTAAGTCTTGGCAGGATGGATTCGTGGGGTCGCATTTTACGACGACAATACCACCAACAAAATTAACTAAAAACGTATCCGAACCGATAGGATAGAGTTGAAGTGCGGAGCCTTTTATATAGGCATCTAACTTATGATCAAAGGCCATGTAATAAGGAGAGGTATAGAGCGGTTTTTGAAGATTGTCGAGGTTAAATAATTTTAATTGGTAAGCCACTGCATTGCCTTCAAAAATGACGATTTGTTTTGCATTTAACCTTTTGATTAAAGGTGTTCCAGCAAAACTTCCTATGATTATATTTGTTTTAAGAGAATAGATAGTTTCTGCGTCATTATGAGAAATAATAAATAAATCATCATTTCCAAGAGCAAGAATGGATTTGATAGGCTTGTAGAAATTACACGTACCCAGTATTTCCCTCGTTGCTTTATTTAAAAACATAACATGTTGGAAAGCTTTATCATGTTTGTCTTGGTGCACTGCAACTTTTGCTACGATGCCCGTTCCTGAATCATAAAAATATTTTTCTTCTTCCTGTTTAGCATGAGAGGTTGTCATAAAAAATCTCTAGTGAAAGTTTCATTGAGTATGCGGATAATTTCTGGTTTATCCGTGATAATGGATAATTCTCGATTTTTATCAAGCGAAGTTTGGGTCAAATTAATGGATCCTAATAAAGCGCGCTTTTCATCAATAAGAATCACTTTGGCGTGAATATAGAGATGGTGATTTAACTGAACTTGTACGCCAGCCTTAGTAAGATAATGCAATTTTTTTGGTGAAAGCTTATTGGATGTTAAAATTTTAACATCAACACCTTTGCGAGCTGCGTGAGCCAGTTCGCCAATTATTTTGTAATCAGCAACATTTTGGGCGTAAATTTTGATGCTATCATGCGCACTGCGAATAAAATCAGTTATTTTTTCGCGGCTATTATCGGGACTCCAGACTAAGCGATCATCCGGTAAATTGGCTCGAATTTTTTTAACTAATAGTGGATCTTGTAGAATTAAAGCAAAATTTCGTTCATTTTTAAAAGTAGAATGGGTCAAATTAAAAGTCATGATGATGGCGTAATCATCAATCAAAAAAGTTTTTTGATGTAAGAATTTAAATTCAGGATTCGGTTTTTTTACTTCAATGCCATCTTTGTGTAAGTTTGCTATGGCAAATTGATTTTCATTGGCCGCACGATATGGCGAGGGTTCAAGCATGACATCCACGGATTTTCCTTCGTGTTTTGCTTTTTCTAAAGCATCAATAAAAGCTGAGTCAGTTAATCCATAAGTGACTAAAGTGATATTAGATTTGGCATGGTCAATAAAAGACAAGAGTGGGGCGCGACCTTGGTCTGGTTCTATAATTAATTGATCTGCGAAACATAAAGCCTGACAAAATAAAAACGTCAGTAAAACTATAATTTTTTTCAATCGACGGTCTCTCTTCCTGCAAATGAGCGGGCAATAGTCCCGCTATCTATATATTCTAATTCGCCACCCAAGGGAACACCGTGGGCAATGCGGGTGACTTTAATATTATAAGGTTTGATAAATTCTGAAAGATAATGCGCGGTCGCTTCACCTTCAACCGTTGGGTTGGTGGCTAAGATGATTTCTTTAATGGGGTTAGCATTAATTAAGATATTCAATTCTTTTATGCCAATATCTTCAGGGCCAATACCATCTAAAGGTGAAAGATGGCCGAGTAAAACAAAATATCGACCCCGATAAGTTCCCATTTGTTCAACCGCAATTAAATCAGTTGGGTTTTCAATAATGCAAAGTAGGGAGGGATCTCGATTGGGGGAGGCGCAGAGTTTACAAAGTTCGGTTTCACTAAAGGTTCGGCATTGGAGGCAATGTCTTATATTAACCATCGCATGATTTAATATTTCCGCTAAATGCTTTCCCTTTTCCCGTTCACGCTGTAATAAGAAAAAAGCCATGCGTTGAGCGGTCTTCGGGCCTACGCCCGGAAGACAGCGAAACGCTTGTATTAGCCTTTCTAATAAGGGAGTTGCGTGCATGCATTACTTATCGGTTGGTAAATCAAAACCTTCGGGAAGTTTAATGCCAGTTAATGCAGCCATTTTTTCACGGGTGCCTTTTTCGATTTTATCAGCAGCATCATTAATGGCAGCAGCAATTAAGTCTTCAATGATGGCTTTTTCTTCTTTTAATAAGCTAGGATCGAGTGAACAGCGTTTAGCATAATGCGTGCCGGTCATCGTAATTTTAACTAATCCACCGCCTGCTTGACCTGTGACTTCCATTTCTGCGATTTGCTTTTGAATATCTTGCATCTTTTTTTGCATTTCCTGGGCTTTCTTCATTAAGTCGCCTAAGCCCGGACGTTCAAGTGGTTTGTTCATGGAAAAACTCCTTAGATTTAACTTTATCTATTCTATCAGACTAAAAAGAGAGTCCAAAGAAATTAATAGGTATTAAAAATCAATTAGTTACACAGCTTTAATGGAGTTGGGATCTAAAGTTGCGCCGAAAACATCCATAATGGCTTTCACATGCTCATCTTCTTTGATCGCAGAAGTTGCATGTGTTTGCTTTGCGGTCATTTTTTCGAACTGTTCTTTAGCAGGAGTTTGCAAAGTTTCGTTGGCAATTTTAATCTCTAATTTTATCGCTTGATTAAAATATTTGGTTAGCGCTTCTTGAATACGCTCTAAGACTTTATCATTGAATAAAGCGCTATGTTGCGGCGCGAGTGCTAACTCCATTTTATGGTTTTGAAAACTAGTTTGTGAGCAATTGGAAGCGAGCGCGAGCGCAACGCCTTTTAATTCTAATTTAGGTAATAATTCTGACCAGCCCGTTACTTTTATTTCTTTTGTTTCTTCTTTTTTCTTAAGGGGTTCTGTTATTTTTGCAACTTCGGAAATAGGTTTAAACGCTAACATGCGTAATAAAATCATTTCAAAACCAAGCGCTGGATGCGGCATATAAGGCAAATCACGTTTGCCAATGAGAGCAATTTGATAATAGAGTTGTACATCTTCAGGGGTTAATTGTTTAGCTAATTGTTTAATGGGTTCAAGATGTGTGTTTAATTCAGGAACCACTTGAGCTAAGGTAATTTTATGTAAAGTGGATAATAGTTCAGATAAGGCTTGGTTAAAATCCGGTGCTTGTTGAATCAAATCTTGAATGCCCGCATAAAGTTTTTGGGCGTTTTGTTCAGCAAGTGCTGTCAGTAAATGAATGATAGGCGTTTGCTCAACATAACCTAACATTTCTCGGGTTTCAGTTTCAGTAATTTTATTAGCACAATAAGTAATCGCTTGATCCATTAAACTTAAGGCATCACGTACGCTGCCATCAGCTGCATCTGCGATTAATAATAAAGCATTGGATTCAAAAGTAATATTTTCGGCAATACAAATTGTTTCTAAGTGTTTAGCAATTTGTTCTTGCGATACGTGTCTTAAGTTAAATTGCAAACAACGGGAAAGAATCGTAATCGGTAATCGTTTAGGATCTGTGGTTGCTAATAAAAATTTTACGTGTGCGGGTGGTTCTTCTAACGTTTTTAATAACGCATTAAAACTGTGACTGGAAAGCATATGGACTTCGTCGATTAAATAAATTTTGAATCGACCTTGGGTAGGGGAATATTGGACATTATCTAAAAGCTCACGCGTGTCTTCGACTTTGGTGCGTGAGGCAGCATCGATTTCGAGTAAATCTACAAAACGGCCAGAATCAATAGCAAGACAAGTGCTGCATTCATTACAGGGGGTGGGAGAAATACCTTTTTCACAGTTTAAGCATTTGGCGAAAATTCTTGCGACGGTAGTTTTGCCCACACCGCGTGTGCCTGTAAAAAGATAAGCATGATGTAATCGTTGATCAGTGAGCGCATGAATCAGCATGCGTAGGATAGGTTCTTGCCCGACCATATCTTTAAAGTCATGGGGTCGCCATTTGCGAGCTAGAACTTGATAAGGCATGGGGCTGCTCCTTGTCCTTTATAAGGTGGCAACCAGCATAAGCCTTACTTCGGCGCCCGAATCGATCGCTACCGTTGCTTCCTTCCGGACCTGGCGGGGTTCACCATCTATCGCCGCGAAGAGACCCATACTGATATGCCATAACACTTTTTTAACTCAAAAACTTTGGCGGAGAGAGAGGGATTCGAACCCTCGGTACGTTATTAGCGTACACACGCTTTCCAGGCGTGCTCCTTAAACCACTCGGACACCTCTCCTCATTTGGGCGTAAGGGTAAACTAGATTGAGGAGGGATGCAATTATTTACCCAAAAGCTTTTCCAAAATCTTTTGATAAATTTTCACCAATAGGCTCAAGTCAGAAATGAGCACATGTTCGTTTATTTGGTGCACACTGCCATTGCAGGGCCCAAGTTCAATGACTTCAGCGCCCGTTGGAGCAATAAAGCGGCCATCAGAGGTGCCGCCGCCCGTTGAAAGTACACAGTCTAATTCAGTGATTTCTTTGATGGCTTGGACTGCAGCTGTGACAAGTTTTTCTTTTTTAGTCAGAAAAGGGAGTCCCGAGAGATCCCAGCTTAAATCAAAATTTAGTTTGTGTTTTTCTAATAAATCAGTGACCCGTGATTTAATTTTATCTATGGTAATTACTGTTCCAAAACGAAAATTAAAAGCCATTTCAAGAGAACCTGGGATGACATTTTTAGCGCCGGTTCCTGAATGAATATTAGATATTTGAAAACTCGTGGGGGGGAAAAATTCATTGCCTTCATCCCAACGAATGCTGGTGAGTTCCTTCAAAAAAGGGGCGACCGCATGAATAGGATTTAAAGCTAACTCAGGATAAGCAATATGGCCTTGTTTGCCCTGAATCGTTAAGTTGCCACTTAAAGATCCTCTGCGTCCTACACGGATTTGATCGCCAAGTATTTTTTCGCTACTCGCTTCGCCTATGATGCAGTAATCAATTTTTTCGCCACGCTTAGTTAATTCTTCGATGACACGTTTAGTCCCATGCTGATTAGTCGGGCCTTCTTCATCGCTGGTAATTAAAAAAGCAATGGATCCTGCAAAATCGGGATGTTTTTTTATAAAATGTTCTGCAGCCGTAATCATACAAGTTAAACCGCTTTTCATGTCAGCTGCGCCGCGACCAAATAAAAATCCGTCGCGTTCTAGCGGCTTAAAAGGCGAAACATGCCATTCTTTTTCAGGACCAGGTGGGACTACGTCAGTGTGGCCTGCAAAGACTACTAGTGGTGCGGCCGTTCCTTTTCGTAGCCAAACATTATCTACATTTTCGAAACGCATTCTTTCAATTTTAAAATCTAACTTAGACAGATGCTTAATAATAATATCTTGGCAGCCTGCATCATCTGGAGTTACCGAGGGACATTGAATCAGTTGTTTCAAAAGCTCAAGCATGAGTCGCTTCCCTTAGTAATTCATTTAATCCAATTTTTTCTCTAGTTTTTGCATCGACGCGTTTGACGATGACGGCGCAATAAAGACTGTATTTGCCATCTTGGCTCGGGAGATTTCCAGAAACAACGACGGCGCCCGAAGGTATGCGTCCGTATGTAATGGCTCCTGTTTCACGATCATAAATTCGCGTGCTTTGACTGATATAAACACCCATGGAAATCACAGCACCTTCTTCTACGATAACGCCTTCAACAATTTCAGAGCGTGCGCCAATAAAACAATTATCCTCAATAATAGTAGGATTGGCTTGAATAGGCTCAAGCACTCCGCCAATACCGACGCCACCGGATAAGTGCACATTTTTACCAATTTGGGCGCATGACCCGACTGTTGCCCAAGTATCGACCATGGTGCCTGAATCCACATAAGCACCAATATTGACATAAGAGGGCATCAAAATAGTTTGGGGAGCGATAAAAGCCCCTTTTCTTGCAACTGCGGGTGGCACAATACGAGCGCCTTGGGTTTTCATTGTTTTTTCATCGGTATATTTAAGCGGTACTTTGTCAAAATAATAAGAACAACCGCCGTGCATGACTTCATTATCAAACAGGCGAAAATACAGTAAAACGGCTTTTTTAATCCATTGGTGCGTGACCCATTGACCGTCAATTTTTTCAGCGACCCTAATCTTGCCTTGATCAAGTAAATCAATCACTTGTTGAACAGATTGCTTGAGATCCGCTGGGGCATTTTGAGGGGTGAATTGAGTTCGAATTTCAAAGGCTTGTTCGATAGAATTTTGTAGTGTATTCATAGGATTTGTGCCGCCAAATGTGCTAGCATAGCGTATTTTTTAGGATTGTAAACGTAGAATATGTCTGAGCAAAAAAAAGTCACCAATGCTTTAGTACTTTATAAACGCCTCTTTGCCTATGTGCGGCCTTATTGGCTTGCCTTAGTGCTGGCCATGTTTGGCAGTATGCTTTATTCAGGGATTAATTCTGGATTTATTTATTTTTTAAAGCCTTTAATTAATAAAGGCTTGGTTGAAAAAAATCATCACTTTCTCCACGCCTCGCCTTTTTTCGTGTTAGGGTTTTTTATACTCTTAGGTCTTGCTAGCTTTTTATCCAATTACAGTATGGCTTGGGTTGCAAATAATGTCGTCATGCGTTTGCGACAAGATATTTTTGCGCGCCTTATAAAACTACCCGCTAATTATTATGATAACTCTACCACCGGCAAAATATTATCCGTGATTATTTATAGCGTGGATCAAGTGGCTAATGCGAGTGCCGATGTGATTACATCAGCCTTGCAATCTACTTTTATGATTATTTGGTTAATTATCGTGATGTGTACCACGAGTTGGAAATTAACTTTATTATATTTTGTCATTGTTCCTTTGGTTGCTGTCATTACAAGATTAACCAGTTTGCGCGTGCGGCGTCTGAGTTTAAATATTCAAGATGCAGTCACGGAAGTGATTCAGTGTTCAGAAGAAAATATCGATGGTTATAAAGTCGTGCGTGCGTTTGGGGGTGAAGCTTCTGAGTTAGATAAATTCAATAAAGCCACTCGATTTAATCGCCAGCAAGAAATGAAAGTAGTGGTCGCAAGATCTTGGAGTACGTTGGGTGTGCAATTAGTGGCTGCCATGGCGGTTTCTGTGACGCTTTATGTGGCAACAGTTGATATTAGAGGATTAATTTTATCGCCGGGTGGGTTCGTGGTGATGGTGGCTGCTATGTTAGCTTTGCTTAAACCCATGAAAGATTTATCCGGCATGCAAAATAAATTATATCGAGCGCTGGCTGCAGCTCAGGTTATTTTTGAATTATTTGATCAGCCGGTTGAAGAAGATAAGGGAACGAAAACTATTTCCGGTCGTGCCTTAGGTAAAATTGAATTTTCTAAAGTGAATTATTCTTACTTACCCGATAGACCCGTTTTGCGGGATGTCAGTTTTACCGTAAATCCGGGCGAGGTAGTCGCTTTAGTAGGACGCTCAGGAAGTGGAAAATCGACGATTGTTAATTTATTACCCCGGTTTTATTCAGAATATTCGGGAAGTATTTTATTAGATGATGTTCCTATTGGTGATTATCAGTTAACAGATTTACGCAAGCAATTTGCTTTTGTTTCGCAAAACGTAGTGTTATTCAATGATACGGTTGCCAATAATATTGCTTATGGATCTATTGGTAAAGTAACAGAAACAGAAATCTTAGAAGCGGCTAAAGCGGCTTACGCGCTCGATTTTATTGAAACGTTCCCCAAAGGGATACACACGCTCATTGGTGAAAACGGCGTGTTATTATCAGGCGGCCAAAGACAGCGTCTTGCGATTGCCCGCGCTATCTTAAAGAAAGCCCCTATTTTAATTTTAGATGAAGCAACCTCAGCGCTTGATACTGAATCTGAGCGCTATATTCAACATGCGTTAGATAAACTCATGAAGCATTGTACGACCTTAGTGATTGCGCATAGACTTTCAACCATTGAAAAAGCCGATAAAATTATAGTATTAGATCAGGGCAAAATTATCGAAATGAATTCGCATGAACATTTGCTGAAGTCGCCTGGTTATTACGCCAAACTTTACCATATGCAATTTGAGAGTATGGACAGCGTAGAGGTTGTGTAATGCTAGAACACTCTTGGTATCGTTCTAATTTAACCACTTTAACTAGAGTTTTATTACCCTTAGCAGGATTATTTGGAATTTTAGTCAGTCTACGTCGATTTCTTTATCGCATTAAGTTAAAAAAATCTTATCGCGCAAAAGTTCCCGTGATTATTGTGGGAAATATTACTGTAGGTGGAACAGGAAAAACACCTTTAGTCATTTGGCTCGCAGATTTTCTGAGTTCAAATGGATTTAAACCCGGTATTGTCAGTCGTGGTTGTGGTGGATCACAACAAAATACGCCGCGTTTTGTTACAGAAAAATCAGATCCGTCTGATGTGGGCGATGAAGCTTTATT
>JABDEM010000011.1:22899-43890 GCA_013287085.1 Gammaproteobacteria bacterium | reverse complement strand
TCTCAAGTTCAATTTTTTTCTTTTGGAGGGCGGCCAGTTTTATTTTCAAGTTAGCGATATTTCTTTCAGTTTGTGCTAATCCTGGAATATCATTTTCTATAGTTTCGCAGTCTTGAATAAATTTTTGATGTTGTTCGAGAATATTTTGTTTTTTTTCTTTAAAAAATAGATCAACTATCTCTTCAGCAGGTTGCAGATTATTTTTTTGCAGCCCATCAATTTTTTTTACAAGCAAAATCTCATCTTGTTTTTGCTCAAGTTCTGGTGCTGAGGGTAAAGGTTGCGGAGTAAATTGATCAAAACCAAAGCTATAGTCAATTGGAGCAGCTGGGGGTGCAGAGGGAGTAGCTATTGAAGCAGCTTCTCGTTGCCCACGTATGATAGCTGCTCGTTGTTTTGCTAAAGCAATTAATTCTACAGCTAGTTTGAAATTATAATCTTTTGCAGATGCTACTTCGGCAAAGGCTAGGTCTATTTGTTGGGTTGCTGCAGGAACTATGTCCTTATAGCTTTTATCGTTTTGTTCTACAACTCTTTGAGTGATTTTATAAAGCTGAGTTAATTCGTCTAATTGTGCTTGTTTCGCTATCTTTTTAATATCATCATTGATACAACTTAAGGCAAATTTTTCAGGTTCGAATGATAGTGTTGTGAACTTATTAATTAAAGCATTTTTTGATTGTTCGAGTTTAGAAAATTTTTCTATAATTTTTTTGAATTTTTTAGGATTCAGCGCATTTCTTATTCCAACGTCAGGGTTTGTTAAGTTAGCATGAAGTTCTTGTAAATCTTTTTGGATGGATTCTGCATCGCGTAGAAAAACGGCTACGCCATTGGCAGCGGAACCCTTTGTTTCGGAAATCTTATCGCTAGCGGAGGTCGTTAAGGCTTGCAGCGAGACGCTTAATTCTTTAATTTTATTTGGCTGTTGAATCGCTGACTGCATGGGTCCCTCCGGGCGGAATAGATCGAGGTGCAAATTTAACCAGAGTTAGCTGATTTTTTCAACCAAAAAACCAACATATTGCTCATTAATTATACAAATCCCTTAGGTACTTTATAACAGGAATGGTTTCTGGTTTTTTACTTGTCCATACGTTAAAAGCTTCAGCGGCTTGCTCTACTAACATACCTAATCCATCTGTGACTTGGGTAGCCCCCTTTGAGAGGGCCCATTGCATAAAAGACGTAGGTTGATTACTGTATTTAAGATCATAACAAAGACTATTTTCAGAAAGGCTTAAAGAGTCAGGAAAAGATAAATGCGAGTTAAAACTCGTTCCATCAATCACCACATCAAAGTTTAGATTTTCAAGATTTAAAAATTCACCACTTTTTATATTACCGAATGGTTTGAATTCGTGTGCGAGTTGTTCGGCGTTTTTAAGTGTTCTATTAACAATGATGAGTTCTTTGGGTGAGTGAGATAATAGAGGTTGTAATATTCCACGGACTGCACCACCTGCGCCTATTATTAATATTTTTTTATGCGAAAGTGAGTAGTTAAGATTTTTTATTATATCATTAATTAAACCCATACCATCCGTATTATCGCCAAAAAGCGTGCCATCAGGTTTAATTAATACCGTATTCACTGATTTTGCAATTTGAGCTCTATCTGATCTTTCAGTCGCTAAATGATAGGCTTCTAATTTAAAAGGCAGCGTGACATTGAAACCATAGCCTTTATCTTTAATAAATTGATTGACGGCGACGGGAAATTTATCAAGATCCGGTTTAACTTTAGTGTAATTTACGGCAAGATTAAATTGTTGAGCAAACTGTTCGTGAATCTCAGGAGATTTGCTATGATCTATAGGATTGCCCATAACACAAAGTTTGTAGTGCATGATTTCACCCATAAAGAGGATAGTGAATGCCGCATTTAATTTTAGAGTACAGCGCTAATATCATCGAAAAAAAGAATTTAACCACATTATTAAAAAAATGTCACAAGACTTTAGCTGAAATGTTACCGACGGATGTGACGAGTTGTGTGAGCAGAGCCATTGAATGCAATACTTTTTGTGTGGGTGAGGGCTTTGAAAAGAATGCGTTTATTCATGTTAGCTTGAAAGTGAAAGCGGGGCGTACGGAAGAGACATTACAGAATGCTGGGAATGAGGTTTTGGAAGTGTTAAGCGATTATTTTGCCGAGACTGCGAAAAGGTTTCATTTGCAAATTACGATGGAGATAGGGGAGCTTTCGCCGTTTTATTTTAAGTTGGTGGG
The DNA here is from genome assembly GCA_013287085.1 of Gammaproteobacteria bacterium. GTDB lineage: Bacteria > Pseudomonadota > Gammaproteobacteria > DSM-16500 > DSM-16500 > JABDEM01. Next base: position 41,658 of record JABDEM010000011.1, on the reverse strand, counting down.
TGAGGGTGCAAAATAAATAATTGTATTATGTGTTAATAATCAATAAGTTATGTTTTTTTCAAAATATATTTTCAGTTTTTTCAATCTCTTAAGATTTCCTTAATGTTTGATACGTAGAATTTTTATTAAATACTTAATGGGGAAATCTTATGCGATCACAGTATGCGGCTCAGGCCAATGGAAAAGTTTATGTGTTTAATAGAGCAAATCTTCAAAGTTGGATCGCTCAGCAACAAAGAGAGACTCAGCAGGTTGAACGCTTAAATGCTGCTCGGGCAGGAGTTGTTTCAAAACAAGAAGCGATACAAGCTCAGTACACACAATTAGCAGGGCTGATTGCTACTTTAGAAGGACAAATAGCTGTTATTACTACTCAAATATCTCAGCTTTCCTCCCAGTTTGATAAAGATTTAGATAAAGGAAGAGTAGTCAGCGCAATTTTCGATGGTTTAAATGAATCGCAATTAATTAATCAGAGGGAAGCTCTGATAAGACAAAAACAAGCTTTAGAGAACAACCGAGTTGTGCTTCAATATAATGCATACACGCTTGAAATAAATAATCTTGATGACAAAATCAGACCTCTAGAAGCGAGTTTGCAATTATTAGCCAGATTAATTCCCAATGCTGAAACATTAGAAAAATTTTCTGAATTAGAAGCAAGCTATCTTAAAATAAAGTCAGGACTTGATCACATCCTTACAGATCCCTCCTTCCCTAAAATTATTGCACAAACAGATGATAGAATTAACGCTTTAAAAAAAGCAAAAGCCGCCGTATTGGAACTTCAGATACCTAAAAGCCAAGCGGAGAATAATCTAGCACTCCAACCAAAGCCTTTAGCAAGACAAGAGATCTATTGGCATTTGTATGATATGCCAATCGATGAAAGCCTAACTGACGAAGAAGAAGCTTGCGCCCATTTCTCACTTAAAACGCATGAACACGAAAATAATCTACGAAAAATTGACGAGTTTGTGATTGCAACTTACGCAACCCTTGCGGATATTTATGATAATGACAAATTTAATGCAGAAAACAAAAAAATCGAAGCTGAGCTTGAAAAAAAAGAACCTAATATTCGCACGCTTAAATCACCACTCACAAAGATTCAAGACGCTTTAAACCTATTTTCTGTTTCAGTACTTAGCTTGCCAAAATTTGACGAGCATCAAATGAATTTAAACGCGGTCAAGCCAGTCATTGATGAAATGTCAGAAATCATTAAAAAAGGAACTCCCAAAATTAGAAGCGAGTTAACACAGTCTATTATTGGAAAAGGCAGATTTAAACTCGATCAATTACAAGAAATGTATGATAGCGCGAAAGCAGACCTGGATCGATTAAACGAAATCTATAACGAAAGATTGCCAAAAGAAATCGAAGCTCGAGAAAAAACTTATGCACAGCACCTTGCTGCTGTGGAACAACTTAAAACATCGAGAGTCAAAAAACCAACTGCGGACTCCATGCGACTCATGTCTTCCCCCACACCTTCTGCTTTGCGATCTCGACAAGATCCTCTACAACGTTCTCCGACGCCGCTGCAGGGAAGAGCTCAATAGAGTTTTAAAAAACTTATCACGGTCTTCCTAGACCTCTAAAAACACGCCTTCCAGCTTCTTCTATTTTCTTCTCTAGTGGTTCATTAAATTGTGTCTTAATTAAATTAGGCTGCAAAAGTGCTTTTACTTCTTTAAAGTTTGCGTTATCAGCACCCAGCATTTTTTCAAGATGAGGTAAATCTTCTTTCCTATGCTTTTCATAATTTGCAATTAATCGCTCCACACCGGCTTTCGCATCAGCCACTCCGCTTTGTGGATCTTGAAGCGCGGCAATAGCACTCAAAATCCTCTCTTTCTGTTCACCTAATTCAGCCTTAAGGAAACCAACTCTATGTTCTGCAATAGCTTTTGGGTCTACCATATGCTTACATTCTTGATCTTCGGTTTTAACTTTCTCTATATATTGCTTTATCAGAGGATCATCACCTAGCGCTTTAGCTTCGGCATCTGCTTTAGCTTTAGCATCTGCTGCTCTTTTAGCTTCATCATCTGCTGCTTTTTTAGCTTCAGCATCCGCTGCGGCTTTTGCAGCATCTGCAGCTGCTTTAGCTTGTTTAGCTTCAACCACTTTAGCTTCAGCTTCTTGTTTCTTGGTTATATCCTCAATAGCTTTATCAACTTTGCCTTTTAATTCGCCTTTTTTCGCAACAAAAAGATCATGCGGTGTATTTGAAAGCTTGTTCCAAGTGTCAAAAACTTTCATATCCATCCCAATCTTACGAGCAATACCCTTTATTGGACTATCTCCTTGATACATACTATTAATTAAATCTTTATTCCTTAGAAATTGCGCTATCTCTTTGTCTCGTAACCTTTCCAATGTTTCCTTATCTCCCTCTGCTATAGCCTTATCCATATCTTTATGGATTTGACTACCATCTAAAATAGATACTTGCTCATGAATGTCTTTTTGCACTAATTCAGCTGTTGAAAGATTTTTATCTTTATTTCCAGGTCTTGCTTTTAGGCTTTCAATCAACGCTGCTTCTGCAGGAGTAAACGGTTCAGCTTGTTTAGGCTCCTCCTTTTTCTCTTCTGGTTGCATTCGTTGAATAGCCGCATTAACTACTGCTGCTATTCGTTGTTCTTCTTGTGGCGCCGCATCTATTAATTTTTTCCAATCATCAACAGAAGATTGCATTCCTAAATCTTGAGCAGCTTTGACAAGACCAGAATTTTGATATTCCTCTCTATTTCTATCCGCGATGATATGATATTGAGCAACCAATTGTTGCAAAGCTTGCTTATCTCCTTTTGCTTCCAAACGAGAAGCTACGGAATCAAAAATTTTAGATGCTTCTTTCATTTCACGAATCACATCATTCATTTTTGCTGCAACTAAACTTTTCTGATCTCGAATTCCAGGATAACTCGCTTGCAGCTTTTCCTCAAAAGTTTCATTGCCTGAATCCAAAGGACCTCGTGGTCGTTCAGAGTTTAAACTTGCAGATGCAGATGCAGCTCCTGGCCCACCTTGAGCAGGAATAGGTGCAGGAGCGGATGCAACTACCGGTCCTGGCGGTTGCAACGGAGCCGCAGCGGCTGCCGCCAATACCACTTGCCTTGCCTGAATCGCTTGATCAAGCTCATCTTTTTTGGTGTCAGCATTTATAATTAGGTCATCCCATGCAGCTGCATTTCCGGCGCCTCCTACATATTGAGCAGCAAAGCGAGCAAAACGGATATGTTCTGCATCATACGCCGTGGCAATGGCTTTAAATTCAGTATCCAATTCGAGCTTAAGCGCATTTAACTCCGCATCCGTTTTTGCATCCGCTATTCTTTGCGTCATTCCATTCGCATCTTGAAGATAGGCTACCCCATCCGCTAATCTTTGCTGTGCTAATGCTGCATCCGTTATTCCAGCAGGATAAATGGTTTTCAAATGTTGTATATAAGTTGCTTCATCCTTCAATTCAGCTTGCGGAACTCTGTATTTTTTGCGATCTATGGGTACAACTACTGCAGCAGGCACAGGACCAGGAGGAACAACAACTGCAGGAGCAGGACCTGGTGCAGGAACTGGACGAGGTGGTGCTAATGCATTTCTTGCAGCAACTGCTGCGGGACGATCGAGTGCTAATATTTTTAACTGCTCAATAAGCGCTGGATCTACTGCTTTGGCAGGATCAGAAAGATAAGTAATTTCACCGCGCGCGATTACATTATCTGCGTGTCTTTCATAAGCTTCTAAAGCGCTGCGCACTCTTTCTCTTAAAACCACATCATCTGGATTGGCATTAAAAGCTTGCACTGCTGTATCTAAGTTTTGGCGTTCCCCATCTAACATATTAATCACTACAGGAACTCTATAATTTGCAAGTGCCGGAAGATCAGCACCTTGTCCAGCAGCACCCATTTGCGCCCGGATAGCATTGGTTTGTTCAAGCGGGGTAAAGGGAATCACTATTGGATTGACTTGAGGTGCGGCTAGCGCTCTTCGATAATTACGGATAACCGCTTCGTTTTGCTGTAAGTAGGCAGATATTCTAAGTCTCTCCGCCGGAGTTCCCTGATTTGCTTTATTTAAGGCGCGCACTAAAACCCAAGCTTTGTCACGCGCTTCTTCAACATTTGTTAATACTTGTCTTGCCCCTGCCACATCGTTATTATCCATGCGGATTTTAAAATCTCTATTCATGGCTAACAGGGTATTACCACTCGGGCTTAATTCATCAAATGCAGATTTCAATTCTGCTGCCACACCTCTTTGCAAAAGAACATCCGGTGTATTGGGAAGTTGAGGAGGTGGCGCTGGTGCTGGTAGTCCGAGAGCAGCGTTATGCGCTGCTACCGCATTATAATCTTCTTGATTTTTCTTCTCATCCGCCGCGTGAGATTCACGGCCTTTCGTAGTAAAATCCGCAATTTTAGGATCAATCAACGCTTCATTTTTTATTCTTCTTTCAGTAGCATTCTTAACTTCTTCTTGCTTACGTAATACCGTTGTTCCCATAACGGCTATCGATTGTTCAATCGCTTTTAATTCGGCTTTGATATCCGGTGGCGGTTGGGGTAATGTAATGCTGTTATTATCTACCACGCCTTTTAAAAGTTTATAGCGATCTTTTAAACTCGCTAATTCCGCTAAATCTTGATTAACTTGAGTCTGAATATTTTTTACATCATCAATAGGAGCAGTGGTCTCTATTCTGCGTAGTGCGCTATCTACCGGAATTAATTTAGCATCTTGCGCTGCAGGAGCTAAACCTTCGCTTAATGCTTTATATTCATCCGCCACACCTTTAGCTTCCCATGCCCGACGTTTGGCTTCATCATCGCCCGGAGGATTTGGCTCCGCTCTTTTTCCATCTTCACGAAGTTTATGCACATGTTTATTTAATTCAAAATCTCTTTTGATATTAGCTTCTTTTTGATCGTTGGCTTGTTTCATTCGCTCATTATGCTGAGCAACAGCGGCTCTTAAATCTGCAATCCTTTGTGGATCCCACGCAGACTCCGGAGCTTGGTTGAAAAAATCAAATAGGTTTTTTACATTAAGCGGACGATTTTTTTCGACCGCCATTTCTAAATACCACCCAATCCAGTTTGCCACTTCAGACACATAATTCGCTTTACCTTTGCCGACATACTCAGGGTCTAAAGGTCCAATAAAAATTTCATCAGAGGTTGAGCCGCGTAACATCGTATCTATAACAACAGAATATGCATTTATAAATGAATCTTTGTTAGTTAAATTAGGTGCTGGATGTGGCGATCCCCAGACTTTTCCTTTGTCATCTCGTTTTACCATACAACTCATATTAGTGGCTTGATCTGTCCAAATGCCGTCTTCTAAAGTAATGGTATTTTTACCTGCGGCAACCTGCAGTAAATTCACGGGATTAGCAACTGTGCTTTTTTCATGTGTTATTTCGTTAAAATGTCCTGGATTAGCTTCTTCCAATAAATGCCGCTGATAATTTCTATCGTGTTCTATTTGGGCATCACGCGCTAATTCACTTAAATAATCGTTCACTAAATTTTGTTTTTTTAAATTTGCTTTTTGTTCTTTTAGCGCATCTTCTAACTGTGTTTCTTTAAGTTCTGTTGCTCTTTGAATGGCTGTATCTAATGCTCTATTCGTTGCAGTAATAGCGGTTTCAAATTCTCTTTTATGGCTTTTATACCCTTCTTCATTACCCGTTAATGCAGTTTGTGCCATTTCTTCTGCGGCTTTAGAAACGCTATCAATTTGAGCAAATAAGGCAGGCCTTGGATCAGCAGCAGGATCTAATATATTTTCTAGAGGGGTTGCTGCAATAGTGGCTTTGACTTCTCCTAGCTTCATCTGGGTGGGGGACTTTTTATATTCAAAACTAGGAGTATAAGCGGCAGGATTTTGGGCATAAAAACGCGCCTTATGTGAATGTTCCAATATTTTCTGTTCATTAGGAACAGCTCTTTTTGCTTCCGGTAACGCGGCAGGCATAGTTCAAAACCTCGTTTATAGGTTAATGTGTGTTTATATTACAATTATATCAGTTATTGTCAAAAATGTAGGCTTATGAGGCGGAGTGACCCAAAATTCTTCTCATCTCTAATTGGGCATTACAAATCCTGATATCAGCTGCGGTTGGAATATAATGTAGTACTTCCAATGGCTTACCTTGTAGCTCGCCTAAATTCTGGATTTCGACCCAGGCGGCGCGGGACATTTTCTCAAAACCGGCGAGTTGGACCGTCCACCCGCGTTTATAGACCTCTTTACCTATGGCTCTTGCGGTTTGTAGTGAATCCTCTAAGGTGCGCTCATAGGAAAATAGCTCTTTAGGCGCACCAATAATGCAACTTCCTCTATCGTAAATATTATAATGCGGGCTCGCATCTTTTAAATTTAACAAAACTCTATCGCCCGGTTGATCCAGGTTATACACATCCCAAATGGTTAATACGGCAAATCGTTCTAATAAATAATAAAGCTCAATAGCAGATAAGGGACGATTGTAAATATCATGCATATCGGGGATAGGAATTTCTTTGCCTACGGCTTCCCATACTTGGGATTTTAGGGCATTGAGAAATTCTATGCTTTTTTCAGTAGGTTCATCCAGAGTTTCCTCTTCCTCAGTACTCGCATTAATTTTTAAGGAAAATTCTGCTCGTAACGGGATGCCCGAATCATTTTCTGCAAAAATAACAATTTGATAATCGCCTTCCGTTCCAGCTTCTGCAGTTCCCGTAAAGATTCCTTCTTCTGAACATTCGATACCTTCGGGCAAAGAATCACCGGTAGATAATTCTGCGAAGAAACGCACTTCACCACTTTCTGGGTTGGGAGATTCAATAAATAATTTCAAATCGAACGGCGTAGCTTTTCCGCCTACATTCACTGATACCTCAGGAATAGGTTTACTTAAAATGGGCGGAAGTGCTGCAGCCATCGTTTAGCCTCTATCATTTCCCAAATGCATAATCGCATCAATTTCAACTGCAGAACCTTTAGGTAAAGCAGCTACTCCAAATGTCGTTCGCGCTGGAAACGATTTTTTAAAATAAGTTTTCATCGTTTCATTAATAACATTAACATGCGTTAAATCGAGCAAATAAACGGTAATTCTCACAATCGCATCCATATGACCGCCTGCCGCTTCAGCGACGGCTTTAAGATTTTCAAACACACGGCGAACTTGAGGTTCAATGCCCCCTTCGACTAATTGCATGGTAATAGGATCTAAAGGTATTTGACCGGAAAGATAAACGGTTTGCCCAGTCTTAACGGCCTGTGAATAACTACCTACCGGTGCGGGTGCTTTGTCGGTTTGAATGACATCAGACATCATCTTTTTTCCTGTTTTTTAAGGTTCGTATTTTTTGTGTCGTCATTCCGAATACGATAAAAATGCTCTGGAATATATAATATAAAGTTATTAATGCAACAATAGTGGGAATTAGCAAAGGGAAAGTAGAGGTCCAGCTATGTCTTAACACTAACACAACTCGGTTAGGATGTTTGGGGCTGACCCAACAAGTATAATCTTGTCCTATATCAAATTGCGCTAAGATATCTTCTTGAGATTGACGATCAGACGTAAAAGCTAAATCTAGCCCATTGCCCGTGCTATAAGATTGATATTTAGCGCCATTAAAAAGATAAGTCACTGCAAAATCAGAACGATAATTATCGCCACTGGCCGTTAATTGCTTTTGTAAAATAGTACATTGCGTTTGTTGATAAGCTTCTTTTACATGCTTATCCGGATAAATATTGGTGTAATAAAAAAATTCGATAAAACTAATACAGGCGATAAAAATAATTATTTGTAGAATAAATAAAAAGAGTGGACGTCCTGTTTGAATAATGCGGCTTTTATCCATAAACTCCATGTTAAATTAAGGTTAGTAAAAGATCAAACAAAAAAGTGCGCCCTATCAGCGCACTTTTAAGTCTACTTTAGCTACTTACTTTTTCATGCCATTGTTACCACAGGTACAAGGACAGTTACCGCATTTGCTACAGCAAGCGCCACAGCATTTACGGCACATACGACTACAACAACGAGCGCAAAGATTGTAGAAGACTGCTACCACGAAACCAAACACAAAGCCTTTCAGAAATCCCCAGCCTAGACCAATTAAAGCACCCATTCCTGTCGCAGCGAATCCTGGGTCGACGGTAGCAGAGAGAGCAAGAATTTGTGTTCCGTAACCCCATTGCATATTAGCTAAAGCTAAAAGCAACATGGCTAAACCAGACGCTATGCCTAAACCAAATCCTAGTGAAACTGGGCATAGGCGTTTTTTCCTAGCACCACAACATTTACCATTTTTGTCCATCATGAAGGCATCCTCCTAAGTTGATAATCCAATACCACCATAAAGTATAGGTCAAATTTGGTTAAAATGGTAGGATACGGATAGCCTCATCCAGCACATCTTTTCTCAAAGAATCAACCCATTGGGCATCCTCCCAAGCTCTTAACCAAGTCAATTGGCGTTTGGCAAATTGGCGTGTTGCGATAATCCCTTGCTCCCTCATTTCTGATGCGTTTAGTTTTCCTAGAAGATGTTCCCACACTTGGCGATAGCCTACTGAACGCATAGAAGGATGTTGTAAACTTAAATCCCCGCGCTCAAATAACTTTTTCACTTCAGCTACAAACCCTTTTTCTAACATTTCATTAAAACGCTGCTCTATACGCTCATGCAATACACTTCGATCGGCGGGAGATAAAATAATGGTGCGCATCTTATAAGGAAGCGTTTCGGTTATAGGTTGTTCTTGCCATTCAGTCATGGTTTTTCCGGTCACTTCATATACTTCTAAAGCCCGTTGTATTCTTTGACTATCATGAGGATGAATTCGATTGGCAGCAGTCACATCAATTTGCAATAATTTATCATGCAAAGCTGGCCAGCCAATTTGATCGGCTTGCTCTTGCAAAGCAAGTCTCACACTCGCATTCGCAACCGGTAAATCATTTAAGCCTTTTTGCAGGATGCGAAAATACAGCATCGTGCCGCCAACTAACAACGGAATTTTATTTTGTTTAATAACCTGATCAATTTCACGTAAAGCATCCGTTCTAAATCGCGCGACTGAATAAGCATCCGCCGGATCACAAATATCAATTAATCGATGGGGGGCAATCTTTAAAATATCAGCGGAGGGTTTTGCTGTACCAATATCCATCTCGCGATAAACCATGGCAGAATCAACGCTAATAATTTCGACAGGAAAGCGTTTAGCTAATTCCACCGCTAATTGCGTTTTACCGGAAGCTGTTGGACCCATTAAACAAATAACTTCAAACAACTTATCGACCTCGTAAAAATAATTTATCTAATTCTTGCAGACTAAACTGCATAGAAGTCGGTCGTCCGTGATTACATTGTCCGCTGCAATCTGTTTTTTCCATAGAGCGCAACAGTGCATTCATCTCAAGGGTGGATAATTTACGTTGCGAACGTATCGCAGCATGACAGGAAATAGTCCCTAAAATATGGTTAATACGCTCTTCTAACCTAAAACTTTGTTCGTGCTGAACAATATCAGAAACGATATCTCGCACCAATTGATCGAGATCAGTTCCATGCAGCAATTCAGGCACTTCGCGCACCGCAACTGCCTCTTGACTGATTCGATCAATACGCAACCCAAGCGTCTCGAAAACCGACATAAATCGCTCTAAGCAATTGGCTTCTCTTTGTGTTAATTGAATCGTTAAGGGAACTAACAAAGGCTGTGAAGCAAAGCCGTGTTCTTGATAAGAATGTTTTAATTTTTCATATAACACACGCTCGTGCGCTGCGTGCATATCTACTAAAACTAAACCTTTTTCATTTTCAGCGAGAATAAAAATTCCGTGTAATTGCGCTAAAGCATAACCTAAAGGCGGAATTTCTGCGACCACAGGAAGAACAGGAACAGGTTCAAGTCTTAATTCATTGTAGACAGCCGCTTGTTCTTGCATTTTTAAAGGGTAATTAAAGGGTATAGGATTATAACTTACCACTGGGGCTGGTATCTGCACGGCGGGACGAATTTCAGTCAACGCATCGTGAATACTACGCGCAATAAAATCATGCACTAAACGGCTTTCTCGAAAACGAACTTCTTGTTTAGTTGGATGTACATTCACATCGACTAATTCAGGCGAAATAGTTAAAAATAAAACAAACGCAGGATAACGATCACCATACATCACATCATGATAAGCTTGGCGCACAGCGTGATTGACGGTTTTATCTCGGACCATACGGTTATTAACATAAAAATATTGTAAATCAGGTTGCGAGCGTGAAGCATTGGGTAGCCCTATCCAACCCCATAATTTAAGGCCTGACGCTTCTGCTTCTATTCTGACGGATTGATTTAAAAAAGCCGCGCCACAAATATCGCCCACTCGTTGATCTTGTTCTGCGAGAGATGTTGCTACACGATAATGGCGAATTAATTTATTATTATGCTGCACGGAAAAACTTACATTAAACTGACTTAAAGCCATGCGTTTGATTAATTCATCAATATGTTCAAATTCGGTTTTTTCGGTACGTAAAAATTTGCGTCGTGCGGGTGTATTAAAAAATAAATCGCGCACTTCCACTGTCGTGCCTTGAGGATGAGCTGTGGGGGCTAATTCATAATCCGAGGAATTAATTTGCCAACCGGATGAGGATAAAGAAAAACGTGAAACTGCTGCAATACTGGCTAAAGCTTCGCCTCTAAAACCTAAGGTCAGTACGCGTTCTAAATCATCTAAACTTTTAATTTTACTAGTGGCATGACGATCAAGTGCTAACTTTAAATCTTCGGGATGAATGCCTTTGCCATTATCACGCAAGCGAATCAAGCGGGAACCGCCTGCTTCAATATCAAATTCAATTTTGGTAGCACCTGCATCTAAACTATTTTCCAGTAGTTCTTTTACCACCGATGCAGGGCGCTCTACCACTTCACCGGCTGCAATTTGATTGGCTAAAAGAGCAGGTAATTTTTCAATACGCGTCATAATGTTTTATGCCTTTTAATAAAGCTTTTGCGAGTTTATTTTGATACTCCCCATTACGCAAGCGTCTTTCTTCACAAGGGTTTGAAATAAAGCCTAATTCTACTAATACGGAGGGGATATCGAGCGATTTTAAGACCACAAAGGGTGCTTGTTCGACATGGGGATAACGCAATTGTGCCACTGGCTTTAGCGCATGCAATAACGACCTTGCTAAGTGTAGACTATCGCGATGCGTCGCTGTTTGTGCTAAATCAATTAACACCGAACGCACTTCTACACTTTGATCGCCATAATTTTCGCGTTTCGTGAGCCAACGCGCTGCCTCGCTACTCGCCCCGTGCGGTGACAAAATGTACGTCGAAGCCCCCATGGAGCGTCGATCAAAATACGCATCTGCGTGAAGGGCAATGAAAACATCTGCTTTGCCTTTTCGGGCTAAACGCAAGCGTTTACGTAACGGGAGATAATAATCTCCGGTTCTAGTCAATCTCGCACGCATATGAGGTTGTTTGTTGATTAACAAAGCCAGGCGTTTAGCAACGGCTAATACGACGGTTTTTTCATGCAAACCCTGATGGCCAGTTGCACCGGGATCTTTTCCACCATGACCTGGATCAATGACGATAATAAGGGTTTTAGCAATACATGCTTCGCTAAACAGTAGAATTATTGAGATTAATAAAACTTTCCAAAACATTTAAGCCCTGCTCCGAATTTGCTTGCAACGTAATCTTTCGGCCTTGATCTTCAAAGTGAAGATAACCAGTTAAATCCGGCGGAGGAATCAAACCCGTTCCATGTTCAGGCCATTCTATTAAAAATATTCCACTTTGCGCAAAATAATCATGAATACCAATAAATTCTAATTCTTCGGCTTCACTCACGCGATAAAGATCAAAATGAAAAATGGTATTTTTTTCTAAGTCATAAGTTTCAACAATAGAATAAGTCGGACTTTTTACGGTTTCTTCATTGCCCAATCCGCGCAAAATACCGCGCACTAAAGTCGTTTTTCCCGCGCCTAATTCGCCGTATAAATAAATAATAACACTGTGATTCACAATTAAATGCGAAAGTTTAGCGCCACAATCATAAGTACTTTGCTCATTCGCTAAATATTCATTCCATTCAGAAAGAACTTTAAACGTCATGCGGATTCACCAGTTTACGTAATTCTAAAAATAAATCCGAAGCAATCATACCGCGCTCGCCATTTTTAGCCGCTAAGTCCCCCGCTTCTGCATGTAATGAAACCCCTAATTTTGCAGCGATCGGAAGCGGTATGCCTTGCGCAATTAATCCTGCAATCACACCACTTAATACATCTCCCATTCCAGCCGTCGCCATTCCAGGATTACCTGCTTCACATATGACGGGCGATTCACTGTCTGTTGCCACTAACGTTCCTGCGCCTTTTAATACAGCAATGGCTTGATATTTATTTTGTAAACTAACCGCGGCTTTCATACGATTGGCTTCTACGGCGTCTTTAGATATTTTTAATAAACGCGCCGCCTCTCCCGGATGAGGAGTAATTATCCAGTTATTATTTTTTACGGGTTTTTTCGCTAATAAATTTAAAGCATCTGCATCAACCACTAACGGTTGGTTTTGTTTTAAAATTATTTTTAATAAAGATTTACCCCAAGCCGATTGCGAAAGCCCTGGACCGATGACTATAACAGTCGCTTTTTTTAATAACGATCTTAAAGCAGAAGCTTCATGACCCATTAATTCTGAACGTAAAGCAATAATATTTTCTTTGCGTGTAACAACACTCACCAAACCCGCACCCACGCGAAGTGCTGCTTCTGCTGTTAATCGAATCGCCCCAAAATAGCCATAATCACCACCGATTGCTAATACATGCCCGCAATCGCCTTTATGTATATTTCTGGGCCTTTTAGCTAGATAAGATTGAAAATCGTTAAGCGTAATCGGCTTCATGCCTTTTTAGTCCTTTTTAATGAAAGCACAATCGATGTGGCTATAATCACAACGATGATTCCCAACATAATTAAAACCGGAAGCTCATACCAGTAAGCTAACAACATTTTAGCACCGATAAAGACCAACATCACGGCTATTCCATATTTTAATAAACTAAACCGCTGCGCCATTCCAGCTAATAAAAAGTAAAGCGCGCGCAAACCCATAATCGCAAAAATATTCGAGGTAAAGACAATAAAGGGATCTTGGGTAATTGCAAATACGGCAGGAATACTATCAAGAGCAAAAATTAAATCACTCACTTCAATTAAAATTAAGACTAAAAAGAATTTTTTTAAATTTAAATGTCTTGTAATCCAGCTAAACAAAGCATTTTTAGATAAATCTTGTTTTTCTTTCATAAAAAGCATGTTGACGCCGGTCGCCATCAAGAACGCTCCGAACACATATAAAATCCAATGGAATTTCATAATCAGCCAGATGCCCGCAAGAATCATCACCAAACGCATGAAAATAGCGCCCAAAACTCCATACAACAACAAACCCCGTTGTTTTTCAGCTGGCACATTAAAATAACTAAAAATCATAAAAAACACGAAAAGATTATCAATAGAAAGCGCTTTTTCAACCACATAACCCGTTAAGAATTCCAATGATTTCTCATCGGCGACTAATAATCCTTGGGTATGATGCAGATACATCCACAAAGCTAAATCAAAAAGCAGCGCACATAAAACCCAGACACAAGTCCAAAATAAAGCCTCGTTCATATAGACTTTATGCGCTTTGCGGCCCCCTAATAAAAAGGCATCAATTCCTAGTACCACGACCACTAAGAGTGAAAAACCACCCCATAACCAAAATGTACCGATAGAATTCATTGTTTACCCTTAATAATCAATTACTTACGCCTTAATATTTCCTTAAGGTTGCTTTGTTACTATAGCGCGGTATGAAACCCAAATATAGATCGCCATCACAATTAAGGGATTTTGACTTACCCATCGAGAAAATCAACGGAAGAGTAATACTACTAGCTGCTGAAATGGCCATGGTAGTAGAAAGATGCTCGCCCCTACTGACCCAACCTAAATATAATTTAGTCATGAGCATTTGGGGTATAGGAGCGGGGTTTGAACAACTATACAAAGGATTAAAACTCTTAGAGGAAGAAGAATATCCTATTTTAGGATATCTTAATCTAATTAATGGCGGTTGTTTAATTGCAGCATCACTTGGCACACCTTTTGGTCAACTCATTTGGCTTACCAATTCATTCATTGATCTTACTCTTTCAATTTTACAATACTATTTCGCTACCGATCAAAGCAAAGAAAACCAAAAAGCTAATTGGGAAAAAATTAAAGAAAGCGCTTATGGTTTTGCATCCATGGTGGTCTATTCCCTCCCGGTAATTTGTTCTATGTTAAACCTAGTTGCACCCTCTATCGCTTTGGTTTGCCCAATTGTTTTTATGTTGATGATGATTCCGCTACTCGCTCAAGCCTTTAAACCTAAAGAAGATGAACCGAATTACCAGAAATTTTGCAATTCTGTTTATGGATTTTTCTCAAAAGTAGCCACTGAACCTTATACCCCCGCCAAACGTCAGGCTCTTGTTCCTGCATAACTTTAGCCTTCCTGCAAATAGGATAAACTTGCTTTTAGGGCATTTTACGAATATAAGGTATCGCATATTAAAACCAATGTGGGGATAAGGTATGCAAAGACCTGTATTAGATGAATTCATAGAATCCTATTTAAATCAGTCCTATGAAAAATGGGAGCGTATTTCTGCAGGCGTTAATCTTTTAGGTATGTCGTATCTTGATTTATCCTATTACGAATCTTTGATCAATAATCCACTTCCTGAATTGGGTAGTTATTTAGCTGAAGTATCTTGGACTAGCATATTATCTATACGCTATATGGTTATGGGAGTCGAACAACTCAAACTAGGGAAAACCGAGCAAGGAATTCTAAACCTTACAACAGGCATTATTTTTTTGTTTGCAATGTCATTGCCACCCCCTCTTTTTGTTTTATCTGCCGCTATGGACTTATATAATGCTTGGGAAAATTACAAATCTGCACCCGAAGATAAAAAAAATGAAAAACTACACTTGCTCATTCCTAAAATTGTTTCCTGTGTCGCATGGACTATTTATGCTATTCCTACTTTTCTTTCTTTATATGCAACCGCTGCAACCGTCGCTTCTGCGGCTGCTATTTGTGCACCCCTTGGATTAGCACTTGCCACAGGCGCTAGTTTATATTACGGGTATCAATGTCTCTTCAAACCCTTGTGTAATAAACCTAATACTCCGCCATCATCTGTAAATATCGTGGCGCCTGCGCCCGCACCTGTCTAACTTATGCAAAGCCAGATCAAACAATGGGGCAAAGATCTTGGCTTTCAACAAATCGGTATCGCGGATATTGATCTTAGCCGCTATGAAGAAAATTTCTTAGCTTGGCTTGCCAAACAATATCACGGCGAAATGAATTACATGGAATCTCATGGCACTAAACGTTATCGCCCCGATGAACTAATTCCAGGAACGCTACGTGTGATTACCGCACGCATGGATTATTTGCCGCCTGATACTAAAATTATGGAAGTCTTAAATAATCCGAATCAAGCTTATGTTTCGCGTTACGCCCTCGGTCGTGATTATCATAAATTAATTCGTAAGCGCTTATTGATTTTAGCTAAAAAGATTTCGCATGAAATAGGTAGAGAAGACTATCGAGTATTTACCGATAGCGCACCCGTACTTGAAAAACCTTTAGCTGAAAAATCGGGTTTAGGTTGGATAGGAAAACATACAAATTTAATTAATCGCGAAGCAGGCTCATGGTTTTTTCTCGGTGAAATATTTACCGATATCCCATTAGAAATAGATACACCCGTAAAAAATCATTGCGGCACTTGTCATGCGTGTATTGATGTTTGTCCGACTAAAGCGATCGTTGGGCCTTATGAATTAGATGCGCGGCGCTGTATTTCATATCTTACGATTGAATTGCGCGGCTCAATTCCTGTTGAATTTCGTTCTATGCTGGGTAATCGAATTTATGGTTGCGATGATTGCCAATTAGTATGCCCTTGGAATCGATTTGCAAAATTTACGGAAGAAAAAGAATTTCATCCCCGTCATCGTTTGGATTCTGCATCACTCATAGAATTATTTAATTGGACTGAAATAGAATTTTTAAAAAAAACCGAAGGCTCTGCGATTCGACGTATTGGGTATGAATGTTGGTTGAGAAATATTGCAGTCGCTTTAGGGAATGCGCCTTTTAATGAGGCTATTATTGAAGCATTACAAAAAAAATTAACCCACCCTTCAGAATTAGTGCGAGAGCACGTAGAGTGGGCACTGAATCAGTTAGAAAAAATCTCCGGCTTAAACAATTGCTCGCGATAATATTTTAATTCATCAATGGAATCTTTAACATCCGATAACGCTAAATGTTTAGATTCTTTTTGTAAGCCATTATAAATTCTAGGCGCCCAGCGCAGTGCTAATTCTTTTAGTGTACTTACATCTAACAAACGATAATGAAAAAACTTTTCTAACTCTGGCATATTCTTAAATAAAAACCGGCGGTCTTGGCAAATGCTATTGCCGCACATAGGAGACTTTCCGGCGGGGACGTATTTTTTCAAGAACTCTAGAGTTTTCATTTCAGCGTGCGCTTCATTGACTCGGCTTTGTCTTACGCGTTCCACCAATCCAGAACCATGATGTTGTTTGGTATTCCAATCATCCATTCCACCTAAGATGTCATCCGATTGATGAATCGCAAAAACGGGCCCTTCGGCTAAGATATTTAATTTAGAATCAGTGACAATGGTGGCCATTTCAATAATCTTATCCTGTTCGGGATTTAAGCCTGTCATCTCAAGATCGATCCAAATCAAATTGCTAGCGTGTACAGTCATGGTAGAATTCCAATAATTTTTTCTATCTTATTCTAACAATAGGTAACAAACTATGAATACTTTTTATTTTATTATTTTCGCTTATCTTTTGGGGTCTATTTCCTGCGGTATTCTTATTTGCAAGCTTATGGGATTACCCGACCCCCGCTCTCAAGGCTCAGGCAATATTGGCGCTACTAACGTTTTACGCATAAAAGGCGGGAAAATTGCGGCAGTATTAACACTTTTGGGAGATGCTTTAAAAGGCGCGATACCCGTGCTTGCAGCGAAATGGTACGGTCTTTCAGACTTAGGTGTGTCCTTAGTCATGCTGGCTGCATTCTTAGGACATCTTTTCCCCCTATATTATAAATTTAAAGGCGGTAAGGGAGTAGCAACGGCATTGGGCTGTTTACTTGTTTTAAGTTGGCCTGCGGGATTATGTTTGCTTGTCACTTGGTTAGTGGTTGCTTTAGTAACTCGCTATTCATCTCTTGCTGCTTTAGTTGCTGCAATTTTAAGTCCTATCTTCGTAAGATACTTTACAGAAGATCATACCATTGTCGTTTTAATAATAGCTTTACTCTTAATTTATAAACATAAAGCCAATATTCAACGATTACTTAAAGGAACCGAGAGCAAGATCGCTCAAAGGCCAGCGCGGTAAAATCTGTATTTTTAAATCTTCGTGTTGTCCGGCTAACAAACGAAGACAACCCACATAAGCGATCATTGCGCCATTATCCGTACAAAATTCAAAACGCGGAAAATAAACTTCCGCATTTTCTGCTGTTAGACGCGCGCGTAATAATTTATTCGCACCCACACCCCCCGCTACGACTAAACGTTTAAAACCCGTTTGTTGTAACGCGCGGCGGCATTTGATAACCAGAGTATCAATCGCCGCTTCTTGAAAAGCACACGCAATATCTGCACGAGTTTGATCGTCTAATCCAAATTCACGAGCAGTATTTGCAGCAAAAGTTTTAAGACCACTGAAACTAAATTCTAATCCTGGACGGTTAATCATAGGTCTTGGGAAAGTAAAACGACCAGGTTTACCTTTTTCGGCTAATTCAGCTAAAGCCGCGCCCCCCGGATAACCTAAGCCTAATATTTTTGCGGTTTTATCAAACGCTTCACCCACTGCATCATCTAACGTATCGCCTAAAATTTCATAGTCGCCCACTTGAGTAACTTTTACTAATTGGGTATGACCACCTGAAACCAACAAAGCAATAAATGGAAATTCTGGGGGATTAGGTTCAAGTCTAGGCGCTAATAAATGGCCTTCCATATGATGAACCGCAACCGCAGGAACATTCCAAGCATAGGCTAAACTTCGACCAATGGTTGCCCCGACCATTAAGGCTCCTGCAAGTCCGGGTCCTACGGTATAAGCCACCCCTTCTATATCTGAACCCTTAAGACCCGTTTCCTGTAATAATTGCGCAACCATGGGAATGGTTTTACGCACATGATCGCGGGAGGCAAGCTCTGGCACCACACCCCCAAACTCTTTATGAATAGGCGTTTGGGTGTACACTAAATGCCCCAACAAGCCTTTTTCCGAGTCATAAATAGCGACAGCGGTTTCATCACAAGATGTCTCTATGCCTAAAACTTTCACGGTTAGCCTCTTATATTTTGCTTTTCTAATAAATTACGATTAGAATCTGCTCTTTTTAACACGAAATCTATGGAGAAAAGTGATCACCCATGCCAAGTATACGCATTAAAGATAACGAAAACTTCGAAGTCAGTTTACGCCGATTTAAGCGCCTTTGCGAAAAAGCGAGCATCTTAGCAGACTTAAGACGCCACGAATACTATGAAAAACCCACTTGGAAGCGCAAGCGTAAAA
>JABDEM010000011.1:0-22889 GCA_013287085.1 Gammaproteobacteria bacterium | reverse complement strand
CCGCGAAAAAAACGGCAGCAGTAAAGACAAGCAACGATGATTAAAGAACAAATTCAGGAAGATATGAAAACCGCTATGCGCTCTCAAGAAAAAGAGCGCTTAGCGACGATACGTTTAATTCTCTCGGCTTTAAAGCAACGCGAAGTGGATGAACGTATCGTATTAACGGATGAACAAATCCTTGCGACTCTCGATAAAATGGTTAAACAACGCCGTCAATCGATTGACGAATTCCAAAAAGGCAATCGACCTGATTTAGTGGAAAAAGAACAAGCTGAGTTAGTCATTATTCAAAAATATCTGCCTGCTCAATTAAGCGAACAAGAAGTCAAAACTTTAATTGAAAACGCTATTCAACAATCAGGTGCGACTTCCGGTAAAGATATGGGCAAAGTGATGGGGATTTTAAAACCTCAAGTCCAAGGCCGTACGGATGTTAGTAAAGTTAGCGCGCTCGTAAAAGAACGCTTAGGCTAAAGATCCCCGCTTCCGTGGGGATGACTGTTAGGCTATTATGATGTTCTATGACAGAACGCATACCCCGAGAATTTATCCAGCAATTATTAAACCGAGTCGATCTTATTGAATTGATCGATAATCGCGTGCCTTTACGCAAAAAAACGGGTCAAAACTTTTTCGCCTGCTGCCCTTTTCATGATGAAAAAAGCGCCTCTTTTTCAGTCAGCCAAGCCAAACAATTTTATTATTGTTTTGGGTGTGGGGCGCATGGCAATGCGATTGATTTTTTAATGCAATACGATCGATTATCTTTTCCGGAATCCATTGAAGCGCTTGCTAAACAAGTTGGCGTTGAAGTTCCTAAAGAAATTCGTAACAACGATAAGCGTGAAGAAAATTTTGATGCGCTTTATGATTTAATGGGTGAGATCTCTAAATATTATCAAAAAGAATTAAGACAAGCGGAAGGTGCTATTAATTATTTAAAAAATCGCGGGATCACGGGCGAAATTGCGAAAAAATTTGAAATCGGTGTGGCATCTCCCGGTTGGGATCATGTATTAAAAACTTTTGAAAAAGATAAACAGCATTTATCAACCCTAGGCATGTTAATTAAAAAAGATGACGGTGGATATTACGATAGGTTCAGAGATCGCATCATGTTTCCTATTTTGGATAGACAAGGTAGAACCATTGGATTTGGTGGAAGAATTATTGATCAAGGGGAACCTAAATATTTAAATTCGCCAGAAACCCCTATTTTTCAGAAAGGGCATGAGCTTTATGGACTTTATCAAGCTTTACAAGCCAATCGCCAATTACAAAGAGCGTTGATTGTTGAAGGGTACATGGATGTAATTGCCCTATTTCAATTGGGAATTACCTATTCAGTAGCGACTTTAGGAACCGCAACGACTGCGACTCATATTAAAAAATTATTACGTTACACTTCGGATATTTTATTTTGTTTTGATGGGGATAAAGCAGGACGTACTGCGGCTTGGCGTGCGTTATTAGTGACACTCCCTGTGATGCAAGATGG
Organism: Gammaproteobacteria bacterium; assembly: GCA_013287085.1. Taxonomy (GTDB): domain Bacteria; phylum Pseudomonadota; class Gammaproteobacteria; order DSM-16500; family DSM-16500; genus JABDEM01. The sequence continues at coordinate 21,388 of JABDEM010000011.1, read as the reverse complement.
CTTACAAGTGCGGTTTATGTTTTTACCGGAAGGCGAAGATCCTGATACGTTAGTTCGCAAAGAAGGTAAAACTGTTTTTGAGCAACGTATTCAAAAAGCCATGCCGCTTTCTGATTTCTTTTTCCAAACTATTGCAGAACAGGCAGACTTAACCAGTGCTGATGGTCGTGCGCGGTTTATAAAACTTTCCAAAGAACATTTAGATACACTGCCACAAGGTATGTTTAAAGATATCATGTTTGAAGAATTGGCCAAAAAAGCGCGGCTCTCATCGGATCATTTCACAACGCCTAAGGCTAGAGTCAAAGCAACACAGCGCCCCACCCAAAACCAAACGGCTTCCCCTTTGCAATTAGCCATGACTTTGCTTATTCAAAATCCTCAGCTGATTGAACATTTAGCTGAACCCATCCCCGTATTGGATATCCAAGAATTTAGTATTTTTTGCAAAATAGTGGAAATATTAAAAATCGAACCCAAACTCACCACAGGGGCTTTATTGGAACATTGGCGTGACCAAGAAGAAAGCCAGATGATTGCAAAACTTGCCCAAGTTGAACATTTGATACCCATAGCCGGGATCCAAAACGAATTTATCGATTCTTTAAAACGCTTAAAAAAGCTCGCTCGAGCCCAAAAGATTGAGAAAATGCTCTCCCTGGCGGCTATTTCGGGGCTTTCTGACCAAGAAAAACAAGATCTTTCTGCTTTAATTCAAGAAGATAAGGGTTAACTGCCTCCAAAACCATTAAACTCATCTATACTCAATATTGTACTAGTTCAAAACAGCAACAAACGATATAATACCAGGCTACTTTAGCTCAAATTATGTAATTAACTGAATAAGTTACGAGGGCCTATGGACCAAGATCAACAACGCTCACGTTTGAAAGAATTGATTGCTCGCGGCAAAGAGCAAGGCTATTTAACCTATGCTGATGTCAATGACCACCTACCACCGGATATTAATGACCCCGAACAAATAGAAGATATCATTAGCATGATTAATGATATGGGCATACGTGTATCTGAAGTCCCACCCGAAACCGAAGAATTATTACTCGTTGACCAAGAAACGGCAGACGATGAAGTGGCTGAAGAAGAAGTTGCAACCGCTCTTGCAGCATCTGTTGATAGCGAGTTTGGTCGAACGACTGATCCTGTTCGTATGTATATGCGTGAAATGGGTAGCGTTGAATTATTATCGCGCGAAGGTGAAATTGCGATAGCGAAGCGTATCGAAGAAGGCATGAACCAAATGCTAACCACGCTTGCTAATCAACCACAAATGATTGCCGATGTATTAGCAGATTACGATCGCGTCGAAAAAGGTGAAATGCGTTTAAGTGATGTGATCAGTGGTTACATTGAACCACCCGCTATTTTAGGTGAAGAAGATGAAGAAAAACCCATTGTTCCTATTGCAGTTGATGAAGAAAAAGAAGAGGAAGAAGGTGAAGCCGGCGGTGAATTCCTAGAAGAAGACACAGGTCCTGATCCTGAACTTGCACGTGAACGTTTTACTGAATTACGTAATTTTTACAATGATGCCATTAAAGCAGAAAAGAAGCACGGCGCTAAACATAAAACCGCTATAAAAAAACGTGAAGCACTCAGCAAATGCTTTACGGATATTAAATTAGCGACGCGTCAATTTAATAAACTTTCCAAAAAAATGCGTGGTCTTTTAGATGAGATTCGTTCCCAAGAACGTTACATCTTAGATTTATGTGTCAATAAAGGAAAAATGCCGCGCAAAGCTTTCATTAATTCTTTTTTAAATAATGAAACGAATACTGAATGGATGGTACAACACGAAGGTAAAAATTATTACGCTGAAATAGAAAAATTCTTACCTGAAATTCACCGTGCGCAGAAAAAATTAATTGCGCTCGAAGAATGGATGAGCATGACGATTTCTGAAATCAAAGAAGTGAATCGTCGTATGTCTATTGGTGAGGCCAAAGCGAGACGCGCTAAAAAAGAAATGGTTGAAGCGAATTTACGTTTAGTTATTTCTATCGCGAAAAAATATACTAACCGCGGTTTACAATTCTTAGATTTAATTCAAGAAGGTAATATCGGTTTAATGAAAGCTGTTGATAAATTCGAATACCAACGCGGCTATAAATTCTCAACTTATGCAACCTGGTGGATACGCCAAGCTATTACTCGCTCGATTGCCGATCAAGCACGTACGATCCGTATTCCGGTACATATGATTGAGACGATTAATAAATTAAATCGTATTTCACGCCAATTGTTACAAGAAACAGGAGTTGAGCCTACCCCTGAAGAATTAAGCAAGCGCATGGACTTACCCGAAGACAAGATCCGCAAAGTCTTAAAGATTGCTAAAGAACCTATCTCCATGGAAACCCCAATTGGTGACGATGAAGATTCTCACTTAGGCGATTTCATCGAAGATACTGGCATCGAATCTCCAATTGAAGCCGCAACCAATTTTGGCTTATCTGAAGCGACTCAAAAAATATTAAACACCTTAACGCCAAGGGAAGCCAAAGTCCTCCGCATGCGTTTTGGTATTAATATGAACACGGATCATACTTTAGAAGAAGTCGGCAAACAGTTTGATGTAACCCGCGAACGTATTCGTCAAATCGAAGCGAAAGCCTTACGCAAACTGCGTCATCCTTCAAGATCCGAACAATTGCGTAGTTTCTTAGAAGAACAAGAATAAGCCACTCTGGTCGTCCCCGTAAAAACGGGGACCTCCCTTCTGATTAAAAACCCTAGAAAATCCCCCCACCTCTCAGTATACTTGCACCTCTCGGGCCCATAGCTCAGTTGGTTAGAGCAGAGGACTCATAATCCTTTGGTCCTAGGTTCAAGTCCTAGTGGGCCCATAAATTACATTCCTTCCATAATTCACTCGAGCTCCAATTTTCCCCCACGCATCTCAATAATAAAGTTAAAAAGGCTACATAGGAGAATTTTATGACCAGAAATATTATCATCACCGGTGCAATGGGCAGCGGCAAGTCCACTGTCTTAAAATTGTTAAAAGCAGAAGGGTTCGCGGTAGTTGAGGAACCTGCAAGAGAAATACTAGCTGAACAACGTAGCATTGAAGATGAGGGAGTTCCAGAGAAAAACCCAAAACTATTTATTCAATTGCTTTTATCGCGGGCTATTTATCACTACAAACAAATGCAGGGTACATATGATACGGTTATTTTTGACAGAGGCATACCTGATAATATTGCCTATGCTCAATTATTCAAATTACATTATTTTCCAGCACACCATGCCGCAAAACTATACCCATATGATACAAACGTATTTATTTTTCCGGCGTGGGAAGAAATATACACAACTGACGATGAGCGAATCATGTCGTTTGAGGCAGCTAAAGCATTTGGTGATGACGTGCAGAAAATTTACAAGGAATATGGCTATAACCTTATTGAAGTTCCTTGTATCTCGCCAGAAGAACGTGCGCGATTTATTAAAGAAAGAATTTAGCTATAACGTTTAAATATTAAAATTAAAGGGGTCAAGTATCAAATTGATAGAGGTTACAATCAAACTACCTCTTTCAATTTGATACTTGACCCCTTTCTTTACTCAAAACCGTCACATAAAAAATAACCCAAGAAAGTACAGCGCTAATGATAAAAGCGAATCCCATAGGCATTTGGGTGTCATGTGGCATTAACGCAATCCAACCGCTGAAAATTGCGCCGCCCAATAATCTTGTTGAATAAAATAAAGCGCTCGCAATGCCTGTGATATGCGGAAAAGGATGGAGCAATCCTGCTGAGGTATTGGGAAAAACTAAAGAGGCAGAAAATAACAGCAGCATTGCAGGTCCTAATATAACACCCGTATTAATAGATCCCATAAATTCAAATAACAACATAGTTAAACCGGCTATCAACATTAAAACGAGTCCCGATTGCAAAATCATATTCATATCAAATCGAGATACTAATTTGCTATTGGAAAATGCACCTACTGCAAAAGCCACGCTGGTTGCTACATACACCCAACCGTATTCAATGGGACTTAAACCCACGACTTCTTCTAATAAAATAGGACCTGCAGTAATCCAAGCTAAAATAGCGCCATAGGTAAGCAAGCTACAGGAAGCATAGCCAATAAAGAAAGGACTACTCAGTAATGTGCGGATATTTTGTTTTAAGATAGGGTATCTTAAATTTTCTCTATTAAGATGCTGATTGGTTTCTGGGATTTTAAAAATAAAAACTATGAAAGCGAGGATCGAAAGCATTGTCGTTAGCGCAAATATCGCTCGCCATCCTAAATAAGTTTGAATATAACCCCCCAATAAAGGCGCGAGGGCCAATGAGACTACAAACACAACACCCGCATAAGACATATATTTAGAAAGTGTTGGGCCTAAAAAAAGATCATGCAAAATAGCCGTACCCACCGCTAATGTCGCCCCTGCACCCAAGGCTTGGCACAATCTGCCTAAAAGTAACGTCTCAATATTGGGAGCTACAAAGCAAATAAGGCTACCCAAAGAACAAAGAAACAACCCCACCACCATGGGTTTGCGGCGGCCATAACCATCGGAGATTGGCCCATAAATGAGCTGGGAAATACCATACCCAAAAGCATAGATAGTTAAGGTTAACTCCACATTTTGCATAGGAGTTTTGAATGCACTGGCGATGGCCGGAAAAGAAGGCAAATACATATCAGCCAATACTTGACCCAAGGCTTGTATGATGACGATGATTGAAAAAATAAAACCTTTAGGCATCAATCTATCCTGCTTTTTATAAACTCTATTATAAGTGTGTAGAAAAGTTTAAATCAATTTGATACTAATTCTTGGAATAAAAAAAGATGGGCTATTTAAGAAACTAAAGCTGAACAATTTTAGAAAAAAATCGTACGTCATTTGTTGATTTCTAAGGGTCTACCATTTCACAAATCCACTTAACCTCGCTATAGATAATAGTGAATAATAAATCCCACCAATACAACCACAGCTAAAATCGCGACTAACCCATGAATCGTTGCTACCAACTTAGGAATTTTTTTACCTTTTAAATCATGCGTAAAAAGATACAAGCCACCTAAAGCCGCTAAGATAAATAAACCCAAACTGATCCAAAATCCAGTAATAGAATAAGTACCTATTGCAAGACAGGCTATTCCTAAGGTAGCAAATGAACCATGCGTATAAGCTAAAACTCTAGGGGGCGTTTCCCCTTGCCAAACATAAAAGATCGAAAACATGCCAAATAATGCAGCCAATATAAAAAGAATTAAAGCAGCAAAAATCATAAACTCTCGCTCCTTGTGCAGATTGATGAATCAAGAAGCTTAGTATATCCTATTGCTTAACGAGCACAATCTTAAGGGTTAGCTAAATGAATTTAATTATATTTGATATCGATGGAACCTTAACCCAAACTAACGAAGTCGATTCTATCTGTTTTGCCCAAGCGATAATGGATGTACTGGACATTCCCGAACTTAATACCAACTGGGCTTCTTATAAATATTCTACTGACTCTGGTTTATTAAATGAAATTTTTGAATCCCACTTTCAACGCTTACCGACAGAAGATGAAATCAATACTATTAAAGATAGATTTGTGAGTTATTTAAAACAAGCCTGGTTAAATGATAAATTTCTTTATTCCCCAATCCTTGGCGCTGAAACCATTTTTCGGAAAATTCAGGATTTATCCACTTGGCATATGGGCATTGCAACAGGCGCCTGGAAATCTTCCGCTTTATTTAAATTAGAATCAGCCACTATCCCGCACGTAGAACTACCCAAATCTTACGCAGATGATCACGTAGAGCGCGCGGAAATTATTAAAAAAACGATTAAACAAGCACAAGCTAAACATAAAGTTAGCCAATACGAAAAAATCATTTATGTAGGCGATAAACCCTGGGATAAACGCGCCGCTATGCAATTAGGGATTGGATTTGTGGGTATTGGCCATGAAATCATGGCAACGCATCAACCCCAAGATTTTTGCCTGCCAAACTATGAATCCGATACGGCTTTATTAGAGTATTTACAAAAATACGAACGTATTTTTGAAAAAACGACTTAACTATGTCATGATAGTTTTTTAAAGGAACTCACTCACACAAGGAATAATCTATGTCACTTATTACCATTGTTATTGTGCTAGTAGTTGTCGGCTTTTTGTTATGGTTAATCAATACTTATATCCCTATGGCGGGCTCTATTAAAACCATCTTGAATGTGGTCGTAATCATTGCCGTTATTTTATGGCTGTTATCGGCATTTGGTATTATTCATGGTATTGGCGGAGTTAAAATTTAAATCTAATTTGGATCAGGTATTTTTGGTAGTACCTGATCCATAATGAGTATTATTTAACTCAGCTTCAATCTCTTCAATCGTTGGTAAACTTGTTTTTATCTTATCAGGAATCGCTTTAGATAAAGCATACTCTGAAAACCTATAGGAACATTCATTCCTCGCAAAGCATACTCTGCAATAATTTTACTTTTTGTTTTACATAATAGAATACCGATTGTTTTGTTATCGCCTTCTTTGCGAAGTAAATCATCTACCACTGCCAGATAAAAACCGAGTTGGCCTGTATGCTCAGGTTTAAATTTAGTGGCTTTAAGTTCGATTACAACATAGCATTTTAAGTGTAAGTGATAAAAAAGCAGATCGATAAAAAACTCCTGGTCATCAAAAACAAGCGGCACTTGAGAACCCACAAAAGCAAATCCTTGACCTAGCTCAAGCAAAAAATCTCGAATGTGGGTGACAAGCCCTTCTTCGACTGCTCTTTCGTGCGCCTCTCCCAAAATAGTCAGAAAATCAAAATTGTAAGGGTCTTTTAATAAATCATGGGCAAGCCCAGATTGATTAGCAGGCAAACACTGCTGAAAATTGGATATTTTTTGACTCACCTCAGATTGGCGTTCATATAATCCGCTTTCAATTTGCATTTCTAAAACTGAACGCGACCAGCCATTCTTAAGTATTTGCTGGATGTACCAGCTACACTCATCTTTATCACTTATTCGATGCAAAAGCACAACAATATGTCCCCAAGGCAATTGGTGCACAGGCTGTGCCCCAATTTTAAACTCGGGAAATTTTTTAGCAAAAAGACGCATTCTTTTAAGGGTAGTTACGGAAAATCCCTGCATTCCAGGAACTGCCTGCCTCATATCTTTGGAAAATTGCTCTAAAAAATGATCTCCCCATTTAAAAGTTTTTTGTTTCTCAATTAACTCACTCCCTAAATCCCAATAAAATTTAACCAGCTCACTATTAGCTGATAGGGCTGCTCTTATTTGAGCTGATTTTAACCTATCCTTAACACCGCTTAAAAATGCGTGATAATTCTCATCTAAATGTAATGAGGCAACAGAATTCTTAATTTGATTCATGCTTAATTTCTCCGTTTTATTAAAATTTTTCAAAAAGGAATTGGAAATAGAGAAGATCAAAAATTCTGAGAGGTAAAACGGAGGAATTACTTTGTTAATTGTAATGATATTTTTTTAAAGGTCAATGATAAACATTAAGTTATTAGGTTATAATACTCTTCATCAAACATGTCGACACCGGATCATATTTTGAAAAACTATTACCTCACAGACATCAACCTTTTCTTAAAGCTCGCTGTGCCCCTTATTCTCACCGGCTTAATCGAAGCCTCAGTCGTATTTTTTTCAAATATTTTTTTAGCACATTTAGGTCCTTTAGAATTAGCGGCGGGAGCTTTAGTTAGCTGGTTATTTGCGACTTTAATGTGCATCATGTGGGGTGGATTATCTTCTGCTAGTGTTTTTGTTGCGCTTAAGTTAGGCGAAAAAGATAATCAAGGTATTGCTTTTGTGTTACGAGACGCTTTGTTCATTGCACTAATGTTTATGGTTCCAGCTGCTTTATTACTTTGGTATGCGCCACCTATTTTATTGTTTTTTGGGCAAGATCCGCTTTCCGTCTCGCTTGCCACTAAATATTTGCATGCGCTTGTTTGGGCAGTGCCGCCCGATTTTACTACCTTAGTTTTATTTCAATTTTTAATTGGATTAGGTCAGACGCGAACTGTATTGGTTTTTACTTTATTATGGGTACCGCTTAATATTTTTTGCAATTATGCTTTTGTATTTGGTCGGTTTCATTTCCCCAATTTAGATATTGCAGGTATAGGCTGGGGAACTTCTCTCGCTTACTGGATAACACTGATAGGAATGGTGATCTATTTATTCGCAAGACCCTATTATAGAAATTTTTTGAAAATGATTAAACCCTTTCATCGTCCGTATTTTTATTCTGATTTATTATTAGTTGGAATCCCTATGGGCGCTATGTATTTAATTGAAATTTCTTTTCTTTTTATCCTGACGTTATTAATGGGCCGCATGGGCAATGAAATACTTGCCGCCAACCAAATTGCTTTACAATTTGGCGGCTTAGTTTTTATGGTTTTATTTTCAGCAGCACAAGGGCTTGCCGCAAGAATGGGTCATTTATTAGGTGCGGATGACTATCAAGCGGCAGAACGCGCGACTTATATTGGCGTTTCAATTATGTTTATCCTAATTTTTATAAGCGCACTTTGCTATTGGTTTTTGCCTTATCAACTCATTGGCTGGGATCTTAATGTCAACAACCCTAACAATGCAAAAATTATTAGTTATGCTAAAAGTTTTTTAGCCGTTAGTGCGGTTTTTCAATTACTAGAATCTATTAGAGTCATGCTATTTGGATCTTTATGCGCATTGAAAGATACGCGTTTTACTTTGATCATCTCTATTCTAAGTTTTTGGTGTATTGCATTACCTTTAGGTTATTTCTTTTCAACTTATGGTGCGACAGGTTTTTGGTATGGCATTGTGATAGGATCTACGTTTAGTTCAAGCGTATTGATTTGGCGATTTCGTTTTAGGATGAAACAATTAAGGAGAAATGCGTGAGATTAGCTAAATATTTTATATTATTCTTGTTTTTAACCAATGTTAGCTATGCAGCAAACGTCACCAATAACCTACAGGGCGTTGGCCCTGATGATGCTATGATTAATCCTTATTTTTGTATTCAAAATGCAGGTGGGGCTGTCACTTATTCTTTAAAGCACGGCGAAACAGTCGATGGAAATAAATATAGTGACAATTTGTGGTATGTAGGAGGGGCATTACGCTTTGGGGGTTGTGATGCTGATAAAAATACTTATCTAGGTTATGTTGGCGCAAGTGTAGCTACTCAGCCCCACAGTAATTCGATGACTTATACGGCCCCTAAAGCTGGCGTTCATCTCACTCTTTCTAATTATGCAATTACCAGCGATGACACTGGCACTATCACCGGTAAAATTGACTATACGGCTATTAATCCAAACTTTAATTTACTAGCACCTAATCAAAACACTAACTGGTCTTTTGTAGGAATTAATTTATCAGGACTCGAATTTGATAAAGTGATTAACCCGATCGTTGTTCCCAATCTTTCTTCAGAAGATTCCAACACAGATTACACGGATCTTGGTGACACACAAAAATTTATTAAAGCCGGTATGAATACCGTGCGTGTGCCAATTAGTTGGGGGTATTTACAATTAAAGGGTGCAGGACAAGGTGATTTAAATCTTTCTTACTATAACTCATTTGTAAAACCTCTTCTCGAATCTCTTACTTCGGCAAAAGTTTATGCGGTAGTCGATATGCATGCGTATATGCGTTATTCTGTTTTTGGAAAAGAATACTCAGGCTGTGGTGCCACAGGTCCTTGCCCCGATGGTACTTTAGTAACAGATGCAAACGCTTATCAAGATATTTGGTCTAAGTTATATACGTTGATGTCTCAAGATTCAAAAATCAATATGGATTATATTTTATTAGATTTAATGAATGAACCGGTCGATGTGCCGAATGATTCTGTTTTTACGATTCAAACTTCCGTAATTAAAAAATTACGCAATCAAGGATTTCAAGGCTATATTTTAGTAGAAGGTAATGCCTGGTCAGGATTACATTCTTGGACAACAGCAAACTGGACATCTACTGATGGCAAAACCACTTACACCAATGCTAGTTTATTCACTAAAGAAAATTTTAACAATGCTGGCATTACAGACTTAAGTAAAATTATTATCAACGTGCACCAATATTTTGATAATAATTATAGCGGCACTGGCACGCAATGTTTAACAGATTTAACAACAACGGGCGCTAATGGATTTAATTTGGATGCGTTTGTCGATTATTTACAAAGAAATAATTTAAAAGCGATGGTAACTGAATTTGGCAGCGGAACAGATAGCACGACTTGCTCTACTGCTTTAACTCAATTTATGGATTATTTAAAAAATAATACCGCTAATAATAAAGACTACGGATTTTTAGGATGGACCATTTGGAGCACAGGACATGGTTGGGGTAATTATAACTTAAGAGTAACGCCCACCTCTTATCATATGACCGTACTTAATAAATATTTACAGGCTTCTAATGAATAAAAAAGGTGTTTTATTAATTAATTTAGGCACGCCCGATAACTGCGATAATAAATCAGTCTATAGCTATTTAACGCAATTCTTAAATGACCCCTACGTCATTGATTTACCTTTTTTTATGCGTTGGCCTTTAGTGAATTTAGTTATCGTTCCTTTTCGTCACAAAAAAACGGCTGAAGCGTATCAAAAAATATGGACGAAAGAAGGCTCTCCTCTGCGTTTAAATTCTATGAACTTAGCAAAAGCCCTTTCTGTTGCATTAGGTTCTGACTATCAAGTTGAACTCGGCATGCGATATGGAAAGCCCAGCATTACCTCCGCCATAGAAAAATTAAAAAATACAGAAGAAATTATTGTCATCCCTTTATTTCCGCAATATTCTCATGCCGCAACAGGATCAGCCATTGCAAAAGTTTCAAGTCTTTCAAAACCAATTATCATAAAAGATTTTTATAATAATCCTGGGTTTATTGAAAGCTATGCTGAAATTATTAAAAATAATACTGCCAATAAAAATATTGATTTTATTTTGTTTAGCTATCACGGATTACCTGACAAACCTATTAATCAGATTTATCAAAATCAATGTCATGAAACCACAAGATTAATAACAGAAAAATTAAATTTATCTAAAGATCATTATCAAACGACTTTCCAATCCAGGTTGGGACGAACACCCTGGATTAAACCTTATACGGATTTAGTATTGCCTGAATTAATTCAAAAAGGCATAAAAAATATTGCAATTGTTTGCCCTTCTTTTGTAGCGGATTGTTTGGAAACTTTAGAAGAAATTAATATTCGAGCGAGAGAACAGTGGCAATCGTTAGGCGGAAGTGAATTTACTTTTATTCCTTGTTTGAATGCGGATTCGCAATGGGTTGAGGCTTTAGCCTCTATCGTTTTGAAACAAACGCATTCCCTTTAATATAAAATCTCAATAATCTTTTCGCCCAATGTTTGGCGTAATCAACCCCTACTCTAGGTTTTTTTACAATCGTAAATTTCTCTTTGCTTCCCTCAGTAATAAAAAATTCATCCGAAAGTAAATCATGTCCATGCAGTCTTTTATCAATCTCCATCGCGCGACATAAAAGACCCGGGCCGCTGGTTTTATCTTGAATATTTTTGATAGGCTCCAAGGCGCGAATTAATACAGCAGAAGCATGCCCTTCCTCTTCTGTGACCACATTCATGCAATAATACATGCCATAAATTAAATAAACATAAGCGTGTCCTGGTGGACCAAACATCACTTTCGTTCGCGGCGTTAATCCTTTGGCAGAATGCGCAGCAAGATCATGCGGACCTAAATAAGCTTCGACTTCGACAATTTTACCTATGCGCTCACCTTCTGGTGTTTTATGAACCAAATATTTACCGAGCAAATCTTTTGCAACCTCTACCGTATCTCGGTCATAGAAGGATCGATTAAGCTTTTTCATGGGTAAAAATCTCTGGTAAACTAGGCGCCAACTTTAAAATCATCATTCTAAGGAACCTGACATGTTGATACAACCCAAGATTCGGGGATTTATTTGTACAACGGCCCATCCTAAGGGCACTCGTAAGGTAGTTTCTGATCAAATTAACTACGTAAAATCCAAAGATCCTATCAAAGGTCCTAAAAATGTATTAATTATTGGGGCATCAACTGGTTACGGATTAGCCAGTCGCATTGTGGCAACTTTTGGTGCTGGCGCTAAAACCATTGGTGTGTTTTATGAAAAAGAAGCGGATGATAAACGCACGGCATCAGCCGGTTGGTATAACACCGCTGCTTTTGAACAAATTGCACACGCTGAAAAACATTATGCTAAAAGCATTAATGGCGATGCTTTTTCAACTGACATTAAACAACGCACGGCAGAATTAATTCGCGAAGATTTAAAACAAATTGATTTAATTATTTATAGTTTAGCCTCCCCTAGACGGGTACATCCTGTCACTGGCCAAGTCTATTCTTCTGTACTAAAACCCATTGGACAAACTTTCACGAGCAAAACTGTTGATGCTTTTCGCGGTGAAGTGAAAGAAATTACGATTGAGCCTGCAACCGATGAAGAAATTGAAAATACGATTGCGGTCATGGGCGGTGAAGATTGGGAAATGTGGATAGATTTTTTAATGAAAGAAAATTTATTAGCAGAAGGCGCCACTACTGTCGCTTATTCTTATATTGGCCCAGAACTCACTCACGCAGTCTATAAAGAAGGGACTATAGGTAGAGCTAAAGATCACTTACGTATCACAGGTGATAAATTAGACAAAAAATTAAAAAATTTAAATGGACGCGCACTATTATCTGTCAACAAAGCAGTCGTAACACAAGCAAGCGCTGCTATTCCCGTCGTACCACTTTATATTTCACTATTACTAAAAGTCATGAAAGAAAAAGGGACTAGCGAAGGTTGCATTGAACAAATTTATCGTTTGTTTAAAGATAATTTATATTCTACGACTGGCTTACATACTGATGAGCTGGGTCAAATTCGTATCGATGAATTTGAAATGGAAAAAGATATTCAAGAAAAAATCGCTGCGCTTTGGCCAAAAATTACCACAGAGAATTTAGAAACATTGACTGATATAAAAGAATATCGTAGAGAATTTAATCGTTTGTTCGGATTTGATGCAGAGGGGATAGATTATAATCAAGAGACGGATCCAATTGTCAAAATTGAATCAATTAGTTCTATCCTGACATAATCTGATATAATTGCCGAATGAACAGGACCAAGGGATTTATTTTTCTTTTTTTTCTATTGATAGGGATAATCAATCCTTGTTTTGCTTTGACTCATCATCATAAAAAACATCATGTACGACATAAAACTCACAAACACATTATTGCCTGTATTCCAAATCGTAAACCCGATACTGTCATACCAGAAGAAACACCTACACCTCATAGGAGTTTTGCAGCATCCATAGGCCAACGCTTAGTAAGCTTCGTACATAAAACAGTAGATACTATACGCTATAGTGCTTACAAACTTGGCGGCACCCACTTTGATCCTTCGCGGGGAATTTATATCGTCGACTGCTCTACGTATGTAGATAACATTCTTGAAGAAGTTTACCCACGTGCGTATTCAAGCCTAGTGAATTCAGTCGGCACAGATAAACCCACCTCACAACATTATTATGATTTTTTTAATGGATTAAATAATCGATCACGTCATTATTGGAATAAGGTCGATGATGCCGCACAATTGCAAGCTGGTGATATCTTAGTTTTTCGTTATAAACAACCCCATAAAGCTTTAACTCAAGGTCATGTGATGGTGGTTATGGACACACCTACCCGTTTTCATAATGCTATCTCATTACAAGTTGCAGATTCTGCACCAGTTGGCCATAGCAATGACACTCGCGAATCGCATGTTTCTGGGATTGGAATTGGAACTATGCTATTAAAAATTAATCCCCGAACTGGCGAACCCTCTGCTTATGCTTGGAAAGAAAATTCCTCCTGGAAAGGGCATGTCCATTTTGCAATGGCTAGACCTAGGGAAATATCATGAAAGCAAAAATACGCGGCACAGAAATTTATTTTGATATAGCAGGGATGCAAATTGCGCCGGTAAAATCAGACTTTGAAGAAAGACCGGTTGTGTTTATGTTACATGGTGGCCCTGGTGGCGATCATTTACGTTTTAAACAACATTCAGCAGAATTTCAGGAAGTGGCGCAATTAGTTTTTATTGATCATCGAGGCTGCGGGCGCAGCAAAAAAACTAAAGCGTCAGATTACACTTTAGAAAATAATATTGAAGATATAGAAGCTTTACGTAAACATTTAGGTTTAGAAAAAATCTGTATTATAGGAGTTTCATACGGTGGAATGGTCGCACAAGGTTATGCCATTCGTTATCCTAAAAATGTTGAGAAATTAATTTTAGTTGTTACTGCTCCGAGTTACCGCTGTTTAGAAGAAGCGAAGAAAAATTTACTGGAAAAAGGCAATAGCAAACAAATCAAAATTACAGAACATCTATGGAATGGTACTTTTAAAAATGCCAAACACGTAGGCGAATATTTCAAATTAATGGATCCCATGTATTCTATGGTATCTAAAAAGAAAAAAAAGCCCGTCTTTGCAAAATCCAAAACCATTTGGTCACATGAAGCGCTCAACCAAGGATTTGGTGGATTTTTAAGAAAGTTTGATTTTATCCCTCATTTAAAAAAAATTACCTGCCCCACTTTAATTTTAGCGGGAGAACAAGATTGGATATGTAGTCCCAATCAATCAAAAATCATGGCAAAACACATCCCCCATTCTCAATTAAAAATCTTTAAAAATTGCGGACATGTGATTGCCGTCGATGCCCATAAAAATTACATCAATACAATCAAAGGGTTCTTGCGCCCAAAAAAAAGAAAAAAATGATATAATGGTTAGATGAATACTTCATGGAAGAACATTGAACCTGCTTCCGTTTATTCCCCCCAAAAAAAGGTGCGGAAGGGTTTATTAACATTTGCCTACAAACAATTACCCATGTCTCAAATGGCCTCTTTTTTTTGCGCGACGTTGATTTATTTAGGCCTACATAATGTTTTACCAAACGCTAAAACCCTTCAATTCTGGTACTTTTCTATTTTCTTGATAGCCCTCTGCAGAATAACATCAGGGATCACTTACCAAAAATTACTTTATAACCATACCAAACCAAAATTTTCATTTTGGAAGAAAATATATTTTTGGGGCGCGGTATTAGGAGGAGCTGCATGGGGAATAGTAGGCGGATTTTTCTTTCCTGAGGTAGATCACATTCATCAAATCTTTATTATTTTTATTCTGGCAGGTGTGACAGCGGGCGGTATTCCCTCTCTGGCTGCAGAACTAAAAGCTTCTATTTTTTTCATGATCACTTCTCTATCACCTTTAGTTTTTAGATTGTTTTATAATGACCTCCAAGATATCTTCATTTTATTTGGTTCCGGATTGGTTGCTTATTGTATTTCACTGATTTTATTTTCTATGAATACGCATAACATTATAAAAAAATCCATCCGCATTCAATGTGAAAATGAACAATTAGTCGAAACACTTTCTCGTTCTAAAATTCAACTTGAAAATATTAATACCAAACTAAAAGATGCCGCTACTCATGATCCTTTAACGGGTATCGCTAATCGTCTTTTATTAGAAGCTTACCTTAAAACTGCCATAGAACAGGCTAAACATAATCAAGCCAATGTCGTTCTCATGTATCTGGATATTGATAATTTTAAACAAATTAATGACGTCTATGGCCATCATGCGGGCGATAAATTATTAATGGCCTCAATCAGCCGAATAAAAAAAGTGATTAGAAAAACAGATTTAGTCGCGCGCCTAGGAGGAGATGAAATTATTATTGCCTTAGCCGATATCACAGAACTAGACATCATTAAACGATTAGCCAATCAGCTTTGTCAAATTACTAATCGCCCCATTAAAATTAATGATCAAACCATCAATACAACCATTAGTATTGGGATTAGCATTTATCCTATTGATGGCTCGGATATGGATATCCTTTTATCGAAAGCTGATAAAGCCATGTATTACATCAAAAAACACGGCAAGAATGGATATCGCTTTTCTACCCCTGCAACAGAACTCGAAACGACTATGCAAACGCAATAAAAGAAGCCTATAATAAATAACCTTAGATCATTGCAATCAAAACGGATATTGAAGCTATGTATCATGATTTTTATCAATTTAAAGAAAATCCATTTAATGTAACGGCAGACCCAGACTTTTTCTTTTCGAGCAAATACCACTCTGAAGCTATTTCTAATCTGGTTTATGGCATTGAACAAAGAAAAGGCATACTCGTTATTACGGGAGAGATAGGCACTGGAAAGACTACTCTCTGTCGAAAATTACTCAATCAATCTGATCCTTCAGTCAAATTTGCCTTTTTATTCAATCCAAAATTTTCAGAACTCGAATTACTCAAGATGATCGTGATGGATCTTGGTATCTCGACTAAACAAAATAATAAGTTTGGACTGGTTAAAGCGTTAAATGAATTTTTGATTACTGAAGCAAACCGCGGCCATAATGTCGTGATAGTCGTTGATGAAGCACAAAACTTAGGTGTCAAACAATTAGAACAAATTCGCTTGCTTTCTAATATTGAAACTCAAAAAGAGAAATTATTACAAATAATTTTAGTCGGACAACCAGAATTACATGAGAAATTGCAACTCCCCGAATTGCGCCAATTAAAACAAAGGGTAGCGGTTTATTTCCATTTAAAATCCTTAGAAAAAAATGATATTAAAAATTATATTCAGCATAGAATTTCCAAAGCCGTGCGCTTTGAAAATACGATTAGCAAAATTAATTTTACGGATGCTGCGCTAGAGAGCATTTTTCGTTATACCCAAGGCTCACCTAGATCCATTAATATTTTATGTGATCGAGCTTTATTAGCAGGGTTTGTTGCGGATACCCATTCGATTGACGAAATGATTATTGAAAATTGCGCCAAGGAGGTTATGCATTGTGAGTATCATTTATGAAGCTTTAAAAAAAACACAAGAACAACGTGAGCCTATCAGAGAAATGGCTGCCCCGGTAAAAAAAATTTCTGCCAAACGTACCAAAACCAGAATATTTTTTTATGGAATGATGATTGCACTGATCTTTTTGGCAAATTACCCTGCTTTTAAAAAGAATCATCATCCGGTGAAAACTATTGCAAAATTAACACCACCCACAGCCCCTGTAACACCCCCGGCGGTGACTAGCCCACCGGTAATACAGCAACCTATAGTTCTCAATGGGATTTTTATTTCCAATCAAAAACAAACGGCGCTAATAGACAACCAATTTTATACGCTGGGCGATACCATACAGGGAATGAAGATCATCTCTATAGAGACCAAGAGTGTAAAACTTCAAAATGCTAATGGTAGTATTTTAGAACTCCATTCAAGAGTCTAAGTCTCCTGCTAATTTTGAAAATTCAGCCAGAGTACACGAATCTCCCTGACAACCAGGGATTTTTAGTACTTTTCCATTAAAAGAAACTTTAATATATTGTTTCTGGCCATTTTCATATAAAGAAAAATTCAAATCAGAAGCAAAGGGAGGCGGTGTATCTAACGGTGTTTGCATACCACTCATGACGGATAAAATCGTTGTGTCATGCGCTACATATAAAATATATTTTAAAGCACTTTGTTTTTTGCTGGCGTCATTTAAATAATCGATCACAGTACTTAAGAACTCATGCGCTAAAGGCGCACCGACTTCTTTATGTTTCTCTCTATAAGCAATTGCCCAACCCGCTGTCGCTATAATTTCTTTTGTATCTTGCTCGCTAAGTCCTTTAGGTATAGTAATATGGTGTAATTGACGAATAAATAAATCATCGCCCAAATGAATTAAATCAGTTAGTTTCGCAATGGTTAAACCCGAAGCTTCACTCCATTTTTTAAACTTAGCTGAAACACTGGCTGTTTTTGCTTTCCACTCAGGTGTTTCGTAAACATACTTTTCTAATAAAGGCTTAAGCTGGTGCGGCTGATCATAGGCCGCTAGCAAATTATCGTGCTTCTTTGGAACGGAGTGAATAGGTATTGGCTGAAATTGATGAGGGAGAGTCATAGACCCAGTCCCTAAAGGATAGAGTCCCAACAAAAATGCTTCTGCGCTCATTAACGTACGATTAGTATCGGTTGATCGCACATACAAAGTATCATCCTGATAATGGTTAGGCAAAAGATGATAATGTTCGATATATATTTTTCGTTTACTTTCCCCCAGTTTAAATTCCTGCAACATGCCCTCAGGTGTTAACTCGGCTAAACCTTCTTTCCAATAGTGAGGATCTTTGGGCAAATCATGCATGGGCGCTCTATCGCCATGACGTATAAGATCGATGGCAAAAATTAATTTTTCATTTGCGTTAGCAACAGTTATCATAAAAAATAAACTTAATAGAGATAAGGAACGCTTCATTAATTTTCTCCCAATAATGTTGCGACAAATTTATCATAAAGGACGATAAAAAACTGTGAAAATTGCATTGCTCTTATTACTTTTATTAACTATTTTTGGGCCTTTAATGATATTAGCTCGAGGAGATATGGATTTTTCTCTTCATTATCAAACCGCCGATCGATCCAGCACCCATCTTGCGCCTGATCCTAAAACAAACCCTCAAGCTATTATCCAAATCTATGCCGCGCGCGCCTTTAATTGGCGTGGTTTAGTGAGTGTTCATACTTGGATTGCCACAAAAGCTGAAAACGCTAAAGACTATACTGTTTATCAGGTGATTGGCTGGTTAGCGTTTAGAGGATTACCGCCGCTTAACATACATCAAGATATCCCCGATCGGTCATGGTTTGGTCAAAAACCCGAGGTCATTTTAGATCTACGCGGTCCTGAAGCTCAAAAACTCATTCCAAAAATTCAAAGTGCAGCAGAAAAATACCCCTATGCTGATCGCTACGATACGTGGCCTGGCCCCAATAGCAATACTTTTCCAGCCTTTGTAGCCCGAGAAATCCCAGAGCTAAAGCTTGTTATGCCAGCCAATGCCATAGGTAAAGATTTTTTACCTAACCATCAGTTTTTCGCAAGAGCCCCAAGCGGAACGGGCTATCAATTTTCTGTGTTTGGCTTATTCGGTATTTTAATAGCCCGTAGCGAAGGACTAGAAATTAATCTATTAGGGTTAGTTTATGGTTTTAACCCTCTGACCTTAACACTTAAATTACCAGGATTAGGAGATCTTAGCTTAAGGCGTTATCATAGCACCCCATGAAAGCCTACACTTTTGATCAACCCATAGGTATTTTTGATAGCGGCATTGGCGGCTTAACCGTTGCGCATGCGCTGGTTAAACTTTTACCCCAGGAAAATATTATCTATTTTGGCGATACCGCCCATATGCCTTATGGTGATAAATCCACAGCAGCCATTCAGGCTTATTCTATTAAAATTGCGCATCTTTTATTACAACAAAACTGTAAGCTTATTTTAATTGCTTGCAACTCAGCATCAGCGGCGGCCTTTGATTTAGTCAAAGAATATGTAGGCAGTAAAGCGATCGTCATGAATGTCATAGATCCCGTCATTCATCTTTTGCGTGATCACTATAAAAATAAACAAGTGGGATTAATTGGCACAAGACAAACGGTTAATTCTAATGTTTATAAGAAAAAAATTGATAAACTCAATAACGGTATTAACGTTATCTCGCATGCGACCAACTTGCTGGCTTCAGCCATTGAAGAATTTGGCAATAATAAAGTTATAGATAGTTTACTCGAAGAGTACTTAACTCATCCTTCACTTAATAATATGGATGCGCTAGTCTTAGCCTGCACCCATTATCCTTATATTAAAGATAAAATTGCGAATTATTACGCCAACAAAATTGAAATTATTGATCCTTCACAAACGGTTGCCAAAGCAGTAAAAGCCCACTTAGAACAAGATAATTTAGTCAATCAATTAAACGAATCCCCTACCAAACATTTTTATGTGTCTGACTATACCGATTCATTTGCTGCCAATGCGAAAAAATTTTTTGGCGCCGAAATTACACTCGAACATTATCCACTGTGGGATTAACATGAATTATCGCCATGAGTTTCACGCCGGTAGTTTTACCGATGTATTTAAACATATTGTATTAGTCGCACTATTAGAATCTTTTAAGAAAAAAGAAAATCCTTTTTTTTATTTTGAAACGCATGCGGGTAATGGAAAATATGATCTTGCCTCTTCTGAAGCCCAAAAAAGTAAAGAATTCTTAAATGGGATTGCTAAATTATTTTCAGAAAAAAATGCGCCGCCGCTGATTGAAAGTTATTTAGCGATTATCAGAAAACTTAATCGTTTAGGAACTTTACGTTTTTATCCAGGCTCGCCTTATTTTGCCAAACAATTATTACGCGAACACGATCGAATGTTGTTATGCGAATTACAACCCCAAGTTTTTGCTGATTTAAAAAAACTATTAGCACGCACTGAAAATATTTCCGTCAAACGTCAAGATGGCTATGCAGGCTTAAAAGAATTTTTACCGCCTAAAGAACGCCGAGGTTTTGTTTTAATAGACCCGCCTTATGAAAAACCCGATGAGCTAAACTCTATTTTAAGCCATCTGGAAGAGGCCCTAGAACGCTGGGAGACCGGTACTTTTGTGGTTTGGTACCCTATCAAAAACCGCCACCCTGTCGATGCTTTTTTAAGAAAAGTGCAAGCTAAAATCAAGCGGGAAACCCTAGTCACTGAGTTCAGTATTTATCCGAGTGACATCCAAACCCATTTAAGCGGCAATGGCATGCTTATCGTCAATCCCCCCTGGCAATTAGACCAAAAACTTGAAGAAACCCTACCTTGGCTGCTTTCGCGCTTAAACCAAGCCAAAGGCCGCTTTGAGATAAAATTCCTAGTAAAATGAAAGACTTAAGACTATAAATCTCTGCTATACTATAAGAGTATACACAAATCCTTAAGGAGAACTTTATGAAAAAGCTAATCTCGTTATGCGGTGTGTTACTTCTTGCTACTTCATTAAGCGCCTGCCAAGGCAATCCAACCGGTGGGACTATCGGTGGTGCAGCAATTGGCGGCGTTGCTGGTAATGCACTCACTGGAGGCAGCGCTTTAGGAACGGTAGCAGGTGCTGTGGGTGGTGGGTACATCGGAAATCAACTCAGCCGATAAGTAAAAAAGTAATATAAAAAGGGCTAATCTTAGATTAGCCCTTTTGTTTTAGCTAAAAACTTATTAACGACGTGGACCTGATCTTGCGGGGGAAGGAAGACCCGGTTGCTCCTCATTTTCATGTATGACTAATACGCTTGGATTACGCAAATCACGAGCTGCTTGAGCAAGTCCAGGGTTCTGCATTTTAAATCCTTCCAGTTCTTTTAAACTATCATTCGCA
>JABDEM010000010.1 GCA_013287085.1 Gammaproteobacteria bacterium | reverse complement strand
CGCCAGCAGTTTTAGAGAAAAAATCCCAGGTATCAACCGGATCTTCTAATTTCATACAAATTTTTATATTCGTATTTGCGCCAATAGAAGCCGCTTCTTCTTTGGAGGCTTTTTGGAAGGCAGGTAAATCTTGCCCCGCAAAAATGACTGAGAAACCTAAAGAACGCGCTTGCGCTGGCACCACCGCAAAGCCTTTCACTGCATAATAACCATACTCATCTAAAATACACATATAAGGCGTATTCGCATTGGTGGGTTTGCGCGTGACTACGTCTCTATAAGTTCCTTCTACGGATTCACCTAATCCAGCTGCCATCATGGCTTTTAACGAGGCAATAATGACTTTGCCTAAATTAGCTAATTCATCGGGTGATTTTTCTAAAGCGGGAAGCAAGACCACTAAAATTCGGCGATTTAATACGACGTCTTTTAAATCTACTTCAGCAAGATTCGTTCGAATAATATGTCCATAAGTATCCGCTAACGAGCCGAAGGCACGAGTCAACTGCATGGTAATAAATCCGTGCTGCTCTAATACCGTGGATGCTTGTTTACCTTTTTTGGAACGATCATAACCTGGCAAGTTAGTGAGATAATTACTAATAGGCTCTAAAACTAAATCAGGCGCATCACTTAAACTAACGGGTTCTTGATTATCACGAATAAACATTTTATCAATACCCATCGCCTCTAAACGCGTGAGCTCAAAATAATTTCGGATAGTATTAGCATCTAATAATACTTTACCTTGATCGCGCATATACACTAATACTTTCATCAACGCTTCCACAAACACGATGGCACGACCTTTCCACATATCACCATCTGCGCTCTGGCCGCCTGAATCCATCAAGCTCACTACTAATTGCGACAACATACTGGATGAACCATTACTAAAAGGATTCATCGTATTTGATAAACGTTTTTCTTGTGCGCCGACGACATCTCTTGCACCCGTCATGAAATTAATCAACAAAATATCATCTTCTCGTCCCATAAATCGGGCCATAGAAAATACGTTAGCAAATAAACTATTATCGCCTTTGCCATCGACGTATAAAAATCCGCTGGATTGCACTAAAGCATTAAATGCTAACGAAGTCAGAGCAACGGTTTTACCGCTACCGGTTGATCCGAAAATTAAAACGTGGGTACGCATATCTTCATTATTAAACCACAACTCTTCATTGTTAGATTTGCGATTACCAAAAAAACTAATGCCCCGCGCCTTACGAGGTTTATTAGAGCCTGGGAGTGGGTCGTTATAATCAAGCGCACCTGAGCGTTGCGGCATACGAAACGGAAGTTTACTTTTACGAGTAAACGCATAGAAAAAAACAAACACGCCAATTAACGCGACAAATTCTGCAGCGGCAGCAAAAAACCACACCCCCATCGCAAAACCAAATAATAAAATTGCGCTATTGACGGGGTCTTTAAAGAAATCAACAATCTTCATCCCAAGCGTTCGGGTATCCCGCAACAAAAGCGACGGCGGCATTTCATGGTGTTCGTCAAGACCGCGTTGCAACATACTTATTTAGCCTCTTCTGGTTTATAGATTATTTCTTTCAAAACCAATTCCAATGCATTAGTTGCTTCTTCAATCATAGGCACTAATATCTTTTTCCCCATATCTCTTTCGGCTAACCAATGGGCAAAAGGACCCGCAGCTTCTACAAAAGGTGTTTGTCTACCCACCGTATTTAATACAAACCATAATCGTCTATCGACGGGTTTTAACCAAAGAAAATCTGCCGATGCTTGCACTCCATCCTCGCGCGCTGCGATCAGCATAGAGATCATGACGGTCAATACATAAGCATGGCTATTCACAGCGTGTTCGACTATAGGTGAAGTCCCATATTTTTTAATTAATGCATCCGCCCCAGTAAAATCCAATTTACCTGATGATGATCTTGCAATTCTTGCTAAAAGGTCTGCGGCAGCCTTGCTATCTGCATTGGCTTTCGCTGCGAAAGCCGCAAACAACGCACGCGCATAAGGGGGTAATTTATTCACCCCTTGCCATAAGGGACCTAATTGTATGGCGAATACTTTAGAGGCCTGCCCTCGTCTTAAAGAGACTTCTATTTTGCTGCGCTCGCGCGCTGATAATCCTTCGCCTGTTCTTTTGTACTCTTCAAATAATTTATGTCTCCTACAAAACTGAAAAGGAGTCATAGCCATAGCCCAAGGGCCTTTATCCAAATCTTGTTTCACCAAATCCAAACCGACCACTGGCGTAATTTGCGGCCAATTGACTTGTTCTAATTTAACAAACTCTTTCATACTATAAGTACGCTTAAAAACACGTGTAGAATTACCAAAAAAGACGGCGACAGATAATATCAGCAAGAGTACAACTAAAGGATATTTATAATAATTTCCCACTTCTTGGCCAATCATCAGTATTTGATTAAAAGTTAATACGCTGGGATTGGGACCGGCAAGCACATTCGCCAATAAAGTATGTAAATTTTCTAGATTAGGTTTTTGAAAACCAATGGAATTAAAGAAGGTGTTAACAATGTCAATTTCCCACAATTTTAAATGAAGAAAACCAACGACGATATATTTTTTGAGGCCATACCAAATCGCTGCGCCCGCAGCAAAAATAGCTGCGACCGTCCACAAAATCCCTGCGTTATTTCCCTGGTCGCCCCCGCCCTGCTGCGGTGCTGCTGCCATGCTGGTACCCTCATGCGCTTTACCGAGTTAACAAACTTTCCTTATTAAGTATAGACTAAATTTAGTCTTCTACCCTTGCTGTTTTTCTCGAATTTCATCTAAAGTCTTACAATCGATACAAAGGGTGGCGGTAGGTCTTGCCTCAAGTCTTCGTAAACCAATTTCAACGCCGCAAACCTCACAATAGCCGTACTCTTTATCTTTCAAGAGTTGCAACGCATCTTCTATTTTTTTCAACAACTTACGTTCACGATCACGAGCTCTTAGTTCTAACCTGAATTCTTCTTCTTGGCTGGCTCTGTCATTGGGATCTGGGTAATTAACCGCTTCATCTTTCATGTGGGTCACGGTGCGATCCGCTTCTTCCATGATGCGTTTTCTTAAAGCGGATAAAATAGTCGTAAAATGCTCACGCATTTTAAGACCCATATATTCTTCGGTTTTCTTAGGTTTATAGGGCGAAATTCCTAATACTTCCAAACTTGGCTCTAAAATATCTTTGGTGGCCATTACGACTCTCCTTAATATAGTTAGTCATCTATACCAAAAACCACGGGGCTCTGCAATGTTAAAAATCAATTTACCGCCTTAATCCTTTAGGCGTATCATCTTGATTAAAATGCGCATAATACTCGTGGTAACTTTGGGGCCAACGAAAACAATTTAGTTTAAACAACCCCATCCAGCCACCTTCGCGATGAAGGCGAGATAAATCTCTCATCTCAAGTGTCAATCGTTTAAGCTCATTAAGGGATTTAGCTTCATCAATAGCTCGCTCAATGTTCTTAAAATTTTTCCATTTTGGGGGATTTTTTTGCTCTTCACCCGTATCCAAGCGTGTACATTGCAACGTTGCATAAGTTTTTAAATCTTTTCTAAAATCACCCAATGCTTTTTCTTCATCTAGTCTCATGCGCTCTAGCCTTGCTTGTTCTAGTTGTCTTTCTCTCTCTTCCCTTTCCTCAACGAGCTGTCGGCTAAATGCCCCTGCTTTGATGGTAGCTTCTTCTTGTTTTCGTTTCAGCTCTTCTGCTTCGGCTTTAATTTCTTCTTGTCTTTTTAATTGGGGAGCAAAATCAGATTTTTCCTTCAGAAGTTCAGTCAACTCATCTTTGGGCAATAAATATTCTTGCACGATCCCAATAATCTCAGGGAGTAGCTTGCGCTCTTCATTCTGTTTTTCTAACTCTAAAATCCGCACTTTATCTCTCTCAAACCGACGCAATAAAGCTGCGCGATATTGTTTTTTTTCAACTTCGGGTAATTGGCTGGATTGAATTAAGTCAAATGCCGTCTTTCCCGCTCTCAGCACAATTTTAGGAGCGTGAGGGTCGAGATCAGAAAATAACGTATCAATACGCGCACCATAATCGACTAACATTTGTAATAATGGGAGATTTCGATGATAAATTGCTGCGTGGATAGGCATAACTTCATGTCTTACGTGGCCTTTCGGATGAGAACAAAAGGTTGGATCATACTTATTATTACAAGGCCGTTCCCAACTTATATCAAGATTAACCCTGGGTTCTCCTCTTAATATTTGTTTAATGAGGGGCAATGCCTGTTTTTGGATTTGGGGATCACGCTTATCACATAAATCCCATAAAGCACCCCCTCTTAACCATGCATTTTTTGAGTAGGGTAATAATATTTCTAAGGCTGTGACTCCTTTTTTTTCCGAGGCGATTTGAATCGTAGCTTTGGTTTTTTCACCTTCTGGCTGATAATCAGGATCCGCGCCTACTGCAAGTAAATCTCGCAATGCAGCATCGTCAGGCTCTACCTTACTAATTTCATCATGCAAAGCCTGGTTTATGGCTCGTTGATAGGTATCGGACTGTCGGTTACTTGCTGCCATAATTTTCTCTAAAATGATTTAAGTCATTGTATTGTACAGAGACTACCTTAAGGAAATATTAAGAAAAAAATCATTTTAAAATCAAAGCGTTATGATTCCACTGGTCACCCGATCCAAGCCCGCATAGTCTTTGTGGGTTTGAATGTGATTGTAACCGCAACTTTTAAAAAGGTGAGTCACCGCCGAGCCTTGGTTATATCCATGCTCAATGAAAAGCATGCCGCCCGGTTTTAAATAGTGAATGGCTGAAGGAATAATTTCAGCCATCGCATCCAACCCTTTTCTTCCTGAAACCAATGCCGCTTGGGGCTCATAGCGCAAATCCTTTAAGTGACTATCGCCTTCTGCAATATAAGGCGGGTTACTGACGATAATATCAAAAAAAAATTTAGGAAGAGCTTCACACCAATGGCTTAATAAAAATTGAATATTGGAAAGAGATAAATGCTCAGCATTTTGTTTTGCTACATTTAAAGCTTCTTGCGATTGATCCGTCGCATAAATCTCCCAATGAGGTCTCTCACGAGCCAGCGCTAAAGCAATTGCCCCAGACCCTGTTCCTAAATCTGCAATGCGAACTTTTTCTTCTGTGTGTTTTAAAACTAATTCAACAAGCAACTCGGTTTCGGGGCGCGGAATTAAAACATGCTCATTGACTATTAAATCCAGTGACCAAAATTCTTTGTGGCCTATTAAATAAGCAATGGGTTCCCCTTGCTGAAATCGATTCCATAATTCATCAAACTGTATTTGCAGGACAGGCGTTAAGGGTTCATCACGATGTGCCAAAATATAACTGCGCGGTTTTTTTAAAACATGAGCCAATAAAATATCTTGTTCCAATGACATTAATCACCAAGGGTTGCGAGTAAATCTGCTTGATGCTCACGAATTAAAGCGTCAATTACATCGGCTAAATCACCTTCCATAATGTCGGGTAATTTATAGAGGGTTAAATTAATTCTATGATCGGTTAAGCGGCCCTGAGGAAAATTATAAGTTCTAATCCGTTCTGAACGATCACCGGTACCCACTAAATCTCTTCGGGTTTGGGCTTGTTCTTTGCGCTGTTTTTCTTGCTCGTGCGCTAACAATCTGGATTGCAACAAAGCCATGGCTTTAGCTCTGTTTTTATGTTGCGAGCGCTCTTCTTGGCACTCAACAACCGTACCCGTCGGGATATGGGTAATACGAATCGCGGAATCGGTTTTATTAACATGCTGACCGCCGGCGCCTGAAGCTCTATAAGTATCTACTCTTAGATCAGCGGGGTTTATAGCAATCGATTCAATTTCATCAATTTCAGGTAATACGGCAATCGTACACGTTGAAGTATGCACTCTGCCTTGTGCTTCGGTATCTGGCACGCGTTGTACCCGATGCACACCGGATTCAAATTTAAAAATTGAATACGCACCTTGACCTAAAATACGTAAAATAATTTCTTTATAGCCCCCATGCTCACCGGCACTCGAGCTAATCACTTCGATTTGATAGCGTTTACTTTCCGCATAACGGGTATACATACGACATAAATCACCCGCAAAAATAGAAGCTTCATCGCCGCCAGCTCCGGCGCGAATTTCTAAGAAAATATTTTTATCGTCATTAGGATCACGCGGCAATAATAAAACTTGAATATCTTGTTGTAACTTTTCTATTAGTTCTTCTAAAGGCTTAAATTCTTGTTTCGCCATTTGTTGTAATTCAGGATCAGGGTCTTTCATTAACTCTAAAATATTTTCTTTTTCTTTTAAGGCGGATTGATAGCCCGTAAAAGTATTTACTAAAGGCTCTAATTGAGAATACTCTTTGGAAAATTCTCGAAATTTATTTTGTTGCGAAATAGTTTCAGGATCTGACAACAAAGCTTTTAATTCTTCGTGACGTTCCACTAAAGTTTGTAATTTTTTTTCTAAAGAAGCTTTCATGAGACTTCTTCTCGCAAATGAACCGTAGGCAAATGCAATAATTTATTGGTGAGAGCTCGCGCAAAACCCGTTAACACTTCGACTGCATCTTCACCTTGATGCAATTGACGTAGTGATTTGGTTAATTCTTCTTCGCATAACCCTTCCATTTGTTTGCGATAAGCACGAATAGTGGATGCCACTTTATCGATGGCATGCACCCAGCTCATAAAATCTTTTGTTTTTTCTGTAATCACTTCACGCGCTTTATCGGCTGCATGTTCGCGCCCATGCAAATGTTTCTGCACAATCGTTTTTAAATCATCCACTGAAAATAATTTTATATGGGATAGATCTCGCACTGCATCATCAATATCACGCGGCACTGCCAAATCCACTAAAATTAAAGATTGATGAATCTCACTCAGCATTTCTTTAGTGATAATAGGGGTCGGACTTGCAGTCGCTGAAATCACCACATCGACTTTTTTTAAGATTTTAGATAAATCTGAAAAAGCATAAGACTCACCTTCATATTGAGTGGCTAATAGTTTAGATTTTTCTCTATCGCGATTAATAATGATGATTTCTTTAGGGTTGTGATTTTTAAGATGGCGTAAAACTAATTCAATGGTATCACCCGCACCCAGTAATAAGATTGAAGATTCATTGAGAGCGCGTTCTGAAACTTGTTTGATTAAATTAACAGCGGTCGATGCAATCGAAACCGGGCAAGCGCCTAAACTGGTGTGTGTTCTGACTTCTTTAGCAACTGAAAATATTTGCTGAAATAATCGATGAAAGGTCGTGCGCACACTCCCTGCCGCACAACTTTCTGAAAATGCTTCTTTCATTTGACCTAATATTTGCGGCTCCCCTAATACCAAAGAATCTAAGCCACAAGCCACGCTGATCATATGCTGTACAGCTTCTTCGTTCGTATGGCAATAAAGGACGGGACGCAATACTTCTTCTGCTACTGCATGCTGTTTTAGAAACCAATCCATCGCCTGTTCTATATTATCTGTGTGACAATATAATTCCGTACGATTACACGTTGAAATCAATACC
Source organism: Gammaproteobacteria bacterium (assembly GCA_013287085.1). Taxonomy (GTDB): domain Bacteria; phylum Pseudomonadota; class Gammaproteobacteria; order DSM-16500; family DSM-16500; genus JABDEM01. The sequence continues at coordinate 37,077 of JABDEM010000010.1, read as the reverse complement.
GCTTCTGGAATATTTTCGTTATTAATCAAATCACTAAGGTACAATGGGATCTTTTCGGGGGCGAAAACCACCCGCTCGCGCAAAGCGATAGGGGCAGTTTTATGATTAATTCCACAGGCAACAATAGGCATAAGTTCGCCATTGTAAGATAAATGACAGTAAGAAAGCAAAAAGGTATGATGATTTTATTTTAATGAAGGATTGGTATGCGAATATTACTAGGATTGCTTATTTTAACATTAACAAGCTGCGCCACCACTGAAACCACAGCGCCTTTAGCCCAAAGCAAACCTATTCCCACTGAAAAACGCCAACAAACTTTAAGCTCTATTCAAAACTGGAATCTACAAGGTGCGATAGGCATACGTACCCCGCAAGATAATGTAAGCGCGAGTTTAAATTGGCAGCAACGAAATACTGCTTATACGATTGCGATGGATGCGCCCTTAGGTGCAGGATCTTTTATTCTAACGGGTCAACCAGGTCACGTGAATTTAGCGATGTCCAATGGCCAAAGATTTACAGCGAATAGCCCTGAAACTTTATTAGCCGAACAACTTCATTGGCGCTTGCCAGTATCTAATATGTATTATTGGGTACGAGGATTGCCCGTACCGAGCATAGCTTCCCAAAAACGTTTGGACGAATACGGTCATATTGTGGAACTCGATCAAGCTGGCTGGCAAATCCATTATTTAGGTTTTACTACCATTAATGGAATTGATGTCCCATCAAAATTAACGTTAAACACTAGTTCGAGCATATCCGTTAGAGTTGTAATTAACAAATGGGTTTTGTCGTGAGTGTTTACAAAAATCGTTGATGGTTGCATCTAATTTTGCAAATGCACCATTTTCATTATAACCCTTTGCTTTTATGTCCTTTGCCACATTATTCCATTTTAGCCAAAAACCCTGCAAGTTCTCCCTTCCGGTAAGACTATTATAAAATTCTCTAATCACATCGCTGTGATTGCGCCAGCGCAAAGTAAAAAAACTCGAACAGGAGCTTTTGTAATCTAAAGAAAAATAACCATGCACTTGCCGGCTAAGAAAAGCAACCACTTGACCTTCAGTCTGATACCCTTGGACTCGGGCGCTCTCTAGAATTGCTCTATCAATTTGAGCAAATGCCCCATCTGGATTACAGAGCGATCGTGCTTTCCTAACCTCTTCTGAATCCCATAATTTAACAAGCTTTTCTAGATTATTTTCTTTTAATTGACTTAAAATATCTTGGGCCAGTGGAATATGATTTCTTCTCACATGAAGTCTTGGGGATGAAACATAATTTTCAAGTTGTGCTTTTATGTTGTCGAAAGCCTCTGATGCAAGAATATATTTAATGATCTTAGGTTCTTCTTTTGCTTCTCCGCATGTTTTTCTCGCTGTTGGCAAAGCTGTGGGAGGAATTTTTGCACCTTTGCTTTGCAAAAACTTAATCAAATTTACCGCATTGTCATCGTCTGGAGCTTGAAAAGCCTTAAGTTGTTTTACTACCCATTCTATGTCTTCAGATCCTGCAACAGCACCTTTGGATAGTAAATACTCAACAGCTCCATAATTTAATTTATAAGCAGAAACTTTTAAAAGGGAATTAAGAGTAATTGCACCTTTATATTGTTCTGAAACATAAGCAACAAGAAGCACTAAATTCTCGTTAAGACCCTCCTCTATACATTCTGTAATAACTTTTTTAAGAGATTCAATGTTATGACCAAACGCTTTCATAATTTTCGCATTTATTTTCGCGTGATCCTTGCGAGAAAATACTTCACCTTTAACATACAAACTTTGAATTAACGCTAAACCCATGCTCACCCCTAAAAATTTAGTATTATTTTTTTATGCGCACATTTATAACACGCACCAATGAGGGGGTCAATTTCACTCATCCATCTCAGTGCTTCTGTTTTTCGAAATGAAACGGTATACTGCTAAGCTTTCTTTGGAAAGTAAAAGTTATCAGGAAAGGAAACCAGCATGGGCAAAAAAACACCTTTGTATGATAATCATCTTGCAGCGAATGCTAAGATTGTAGACTTTGCGGGCTGGGATATGCCGCTGCATTACGGGTCGCAACTTAAAGAACATAATCAAGTACGACAAGATGCGGGCTTATTTGATGTCTCGCATATGACAGTCGTCGATCTCTCTGGCAAAGACGTCACAGCTTATTTAAAACACTTATTAGCGAATAATGTCGCTAAGCTTACGCCGAATAAAGCGCTTTATACCTGCATGTTAAATGAACAAGGCGGAATTATAGATGATCTCATTGTTTATAAAATATCCGATACGGATTACCGCTTAATTGTCAATTCAGGAACGCACGATAAAGATTTAGCTTGGCTTAAAAAACAAATTCAATCTTTTACGGTGACCATTACTGAGCGCACAGATGTTGCGATGCTTGCGATTCAAGGGCCCAAGGTTAAAGAAAAAATTAAAACTTTATTTCCAGAAGCGCTCGAATTAAAACCGTTTCACTTTATAAAATTAGATGACACTTTTATTGCCCGCACGGGATATACCGGTGAAGATGGGTTTGAAATTATTTTGCCTAAAACTAAAGCCCCAGCATTTTGGGATCAATTAGTCAGCTTAGGTATAGCTCCTTGTGGATTAGGGGCGCGTGATACTTTGCGTTTAGAAGCTGGGCTTAATCTTTATGGAACGGATATGGATGAGAAAGTGACGCCTTTAGAATCTAATCTCACTTGGACGGTTGCTTTTGAACCTAAAGAGCGGGATTTTATTGGACGTTCGGCTTTAGAAAAGCAACAACAAGCCGGTGTGAAGCAAAAACTAGTGGGTCTAGTACTCGAAGGCCAAGGCGTATTACGTAATCATCAACGGGTGATTGTGGAAAATATTGGTGAAGGCGAAATTACTAGCGGCAGCTTTTCACCTACTTTAAATAAAGGCATTGCGCTTGCAAGAGTTCCTGCAGAAACTTTGGACAAGTGCTTAGTAGAAGTCCGAGGCCAGCGATTAACAGCGACTGTTATTAAACCCCCTTTTATTCGTCAAGATAAAAAATCTTTAGTAGGAGTATGACCATATGACCAACATCCCAAAGAAATTATTCTATTCTGCCACTCACGAGTGGGTCCGCAAAGACGAAGATGTCTTAACCATAGGCATTACGGATCACGCTCAAACTATGTTGGGTGATTTAGTCTATGTTGAACTTCCTGAACCCGAAACCGGTTTTGAAACCGGACAAGAATGTGCGGTCATTGAATCGGTCAAAGCCGCGGCTGATATTTATTGTCCCATCTCTGGGGAAATTGTCGAAGTAAATGAAGAGTTATTACAAAATCCTCAAGTTATTAATCAAGATCCTTATGGTAAAGGTTGGTTATTTCGATTACGCCCCTTTGAAAATGATTTTACGAATAAATTATTAAATGCGGATCAATATACCAAGCAGGTAGCATCCGAAGCTCATTAACCTGGAGTGAAGTCATGCCATTTATCCCACACACTAAAGAAGATACCAAAGCCATGCTTGAAACCATCGGGGTTTCAAGCATGGCAGATTTATTCAAAGAGATACCTTCTGCATTACAAACCGCCAATTTAAGTAACCTAGCACCCCAATTAAACGAATCTGAACTTTCGCGTTTGATGCATGAACGGGCAAATCTGGATAATCATTTGACTTGTTTTATAGGCGCTGGCGCTTATCAACATCATATTCCAGCGGCTGTGTGGGAAGTGACTTCACGCGGGGAATTCTTAACAGCGTATACGCCTTATCAAGCAGAAGCGAGCCAAGGAACGTTGCAATTACTGTATGAATTCCAAACCATGATGGCAGGTTTGATGGCGTTAGATGTCTCAAACGCTTCTCTTTATGATGGAGCCTCAGCGCTCGCTGAAGCTATATTAATGGCTGCGCGCCATGAACGAAAAGCAGAAACGCATAAAGTATTATTACCGCGTACGATTCATCCTTTATATCGAGAAGTAGTTAAAGCCATTGTTGGACAACATGATCATATTGAATTAATCGAAATAGACTTTGATTTAAAAACGGGTCAAACCACCTTAGAAAAAATTTCAGGGGATCGATTTACCGCTTTAGTGATTCCACAACCTAATTTTTTCGGCGTGTTAGAAGATACGGATGAGTTGACCGATTGGATACATAAAAAAAATGGTTTAGCGATTGCCGTCGTTAATCCTTTAGCAATGAGCTTATTAAAACCACCAGGTCTTTGGGGTGAAAAAGGCGCTGATATTGCTTGTGGTGAAGGACAACCGTTAGGAATTCCACTGGCAGCCGGCGGACCTTATTATGGATTTTTATGTTGCAGGCAAGATTTAGTGCGCCAAATGCCAGGACGTATAGTGGGTAGAACAGTTGATGCGGAAGGCAAACAAGGTTTTGTACTGACTCTACAAGCACGAGAACAACATATACGTCGTGCCAAAGCAAATTCCAATATCTGTACTAACCAAGGCTTGCTAGTGACCGCAAGCACTATTTATATGAGCTTAATGGGACCCGAAGGCTTGCGTCTTACCGCGCTTGCTTCTCATCAAAATACCGTCTTTTTACAAGAAAAATTAAGTAAACTTTCAGGCGTGAATATTATTTTTAATAGCCCGTTATTTCATGAGTTAGTCATTAAAATTAAGCAGCCGGTAGATGAAGTCATACAGAAATTAGCAAAATTTAAAATTCAAGCAGGTTTTGCATTGCAAAAATATTATCCTGAACTTGGAAATTGTTTATTAATTTGTGTAACTGAAACCAAAACTAAAGAAGATATTGAATTTTTTACTAAAAAATTAAAAGAAGTGATTGATCAACCCGTCACTACTCGCGCGGAGACTTAAACTATGTCAGGCACTATCTTTGATATTTCTAAATCCGGCCGTTCTGCTAAAGCGCAAATGCCTAAAGGGGTGAATGAAAAACATAACATTCCCAAAAATTATTTAAGAAAAGATAAACCTTTATTACCCGAAGTCTCAGAATTACAAGTTGTGCGCCATTATACGAATTTATCGCGCAAGAATTTTTCTATTGATACGCAATTTTATCCGCTCGGTTCTTGCACTATGAAATATAATCCGCGCGGCGTGCATCGATTAGCTTTCTTAGAAGGATTTTTAAATCATCATCCGTTGTCTTTAGATGAAAATAGCCAAGGATTTATGGCTTGCGCTTATGAACTGCAAGAAATTCTAAAAGTGGTGACGGGCATGCGTGGTGTGTCTTTAACACCGATGGCTGGCGCTCAAGGCGAATTCGCAGGCGTTGCAATGATTCGGGCTTATCATGAATTACGGGGCGATACTCTACGCGATGAAATCATTGTTCCTGATGCAGCACACGGTACCAATCCTGCAACTGCTGCCCAATGCGGTTATAAAGTCATAGAAATTCCCACAGGACCTGATGGCAATGTGGATATTGAAGCTTTGCGTAAAATTGCTGGCCCCAAAACTGCGGGGATTATGTTAACGAACCCTTCGACTTTAGGGGTCTTTGATCAAAACATTCAAGAGATCGCAAAAACCATCCATAGTGTAGGCGGTTTACTGTATTACGATGGCGCTAATTTAAATGCGATTTTAGGAAAAGTTCGCCCTGGTGATATGGGCTTTGATGTAATGCATATTAATTTACACAAAACTTTTGCAACTCCCCACGGTGGCGGTGGACCCGGTGGCGGTCCAGTTGCAGTCAGCGAAAGATTAGTCCCCTTCTTACCAACCCCTATCGTAGGAAAAACCGAAACAGGTTTCCGTTGGCTGACCAAAGAACAGTGCCCTCAAAGTATCGGCCGCTTATCCGCTTTCATGGGCAATGCGGGCATTATTTTACGTGCTTATATGTACGCGCGTTTGTTAGGCCAAGAAGGCATGATACGCATCGCAGAATACGCGACCTTAAATGCTAATTATTTATTAACCAAATTAAGAAAAGCGGGCTTTACCCCGGCTTATCCTAAGCGCCTTGCAAGTCATGAATTTATTATTACCTTAAAAAATGAAGCCAGAGATTTACACATCAATGCACTAGATGTTGCTAAACGGTTATTAGACTATGGCTTTCATGCACCGACTATGTATTTCCCTTTACTCGTTCCCGAATGCTTACTGATTGAGCCGACAGAAACCGAAAGCAAAGAAGTCTTGGATGCTTTTGCTGATACGATGATAAAAATTCTTGAAGAGGCGAAAACAAACCCTGAGTTACTCAAAAACGCGCCGCACCATTTACCGGTACGACGCTTAGATGAAGTGAAAGCGGCGAGAGAGTTAGATTTGGTTTACAATCCACAACTCCCATCCGATGTCTGAAAAACCGCTCCCGTAAACGTCAACTCTGATTGATTGTTTAAGCGGCGGAGCGCATCGTGAGAAATGCGGCAACTCACCTCATGATGATCATCATCAATAAAGGTTACTTTCAGATAACTATAAATTTTCCCCGACACATCCACCATCCATTTCTTTTCTTGTTTATGAGGCAACATCGAAGAACCTGAATAACCATAAAGAGGATAACACTCATTATTTTCGGTGCATGAAACCACAGCCAAAGAAGGCGGAATATTTGAAGCTACTTTATTTTTGATATAAGGATCACGATGAATCTCATCCAGAGTCACAAGATCTTCGGGTTTTAATTGATTGCGAAATAAAACATTCGCATAATCAGGACTTAAAGGCTTATTAAAATCACCATCCAATAAACTCATATTCCCATCAGGTGAAAGCAGTCCCCAGGAAATTTCCGCCTCAAAAGATCCCGGAAACGCATTGGGATAACGATCGAATAAAGAAAAATAATAAGAAACGCCCGCTAATAAACCAGGGTGCATCGGACGATGCCAATAGAAAAGATAATCATGCGCAAAATCAGGATTACCATTCCCTACGATTAAGCCTTGGCCCATTGATCCTATTTGCGGATATCCTGCTTCAAAATGATCTGTGCTCGGCCAGCCTTCCTCTGTGACAATCAATGTTTTTTCTTTCGCCAACTTTGTCAATGTGCTCCACGTATTGGTGACATTTATTTTTGCAGGGCTTAGGTCATCGGCATAAGGCGGTATATACGGGGTAAACGTTTCCGGAGAGTAATGAACATTTCCCCAAAAAGGATAAATATTGACTCCCATGAAATCAATGGCCTTTGAAAAATTTTGAGTCTCTACACAGTCATCTGCCTTCAGTGTTGCTAAGGGATCATTACATTGATTGAGCGCACGAAAGAAACTCTCTGCTGTTCCTAAAGTTTGTGCGGTTCCAACCGTAATAGCATGATTGATTAAATTAGCTTTAATGCGATTGATATCATCCGTCATACGGGCAAGCAATTTATCATTATCTTCATCATAAAGACCTAAATTTTCATTCCCGACCACAATACGATCCACTAAACCCTCATAGGTATTCGATGCACGAATGGCCTCATCGACTTCAGTTTGCGTCCAGCGTTTACAAATGTCTTCCTCACCACAGCCATCACTGGGACGAAATTCATAGACGCCTAACGTAAGCTTTACTGAAACTTCGGGATGATGAAGATTCCAATTGTTAACTACTTCCGGAACGCTCACAAACACTTGTCCATGTAAAAAACCCGAAGAACCTAATCGCGTGTTATAAATTTTTAATCTATCAATATCACTAAACAAAGGATATTTTTTGCGAAAAGCTGCAAATTGATCTAAATCATGATTAATAGAATCAATCATGCCTTGCCTATCATCCAAACCACGCGCTTTAGCAAAAGCTAAAGAGTGGTCTGTCGGATCATAATTGATTCCTAGAACTCGAGGGTTCTCAGCAGCCCATGCACTAGTTGCTTGAATTAATCCCACACTTAAGCAGAAAATTTGTAAACTTTTTTTCATTATCCTCTCTCTCTGCTAAATTAAAAAATACAATTTCCATCCGCATCAACTGAATTAGTTGATAAGGTTATGGTTGAGAAACTATTTACATGGCGCAACGCTTCACGATTAATGTGACACAAAATCTGCGGTGGGTTTTTAGGATCATTATAAATGTCCGTATTGCTAGCTGCATAAGCAATTTGGAGACTATTGTAATTTGCTCCCGAATTATAGTCTCCTGAAACATCCACTAAAAACTGATCGCTCTGGCCATAAGATATAGCGCTCGTTAAATCTTTACGACCATAAATAGGATAGCAATTATTCCAGCTAACGGTGCCTTTATCATGATTATCATTAAGACAAGCATTGATGATAGCTACCCGAGGGGCTGTTTCAGGAAATCTTGGATCTATTTGGGTTTTAATTTGATTGGTGAAATGGACAGTTGCATGATCAGGACTTAAGTTTTTACTTTTACTATAATCAGTTCCCATCGCATCAAAAATGCTACCATACCCATCAACAGAAAATATTCCCCAATGCGGCTCGATAGCATCAAGACTAATCCCATTCTTATGGGGGTTTCTATCATATAACGAAAATAAATACGAAGCAGAAATAGACTCGCCCTGCAATCCATTGGTTTTAGCATTATCGTTTCGGGTATACCAAAAATAAAAATAATCTCTGGTTCTATCGGGTGTAGGTTCGGTTTCATTGACGATCTGCATAGCGGGATTACTCATTGGAATTCCCTCTGAACTACTAGGCCACCCTTCTTCGCCTATAATAATTTCTTTTTTATCGAGACCATCGCCTAATTTTTGCATCTCTTCGCGTAATTCATTGAGCGTTTTAAAAAAATCATCTTTAGCCGGGCTATAAGTAAAAGGCGACTCTCCGTATTTTTTATTGCTCCAAAAAGGATAAATATTATCTCCTACGAAATCCACTGATCTTCTTAACTGGCGATACAAATCAAAATTTCCCGAACTTAAATTAAATAGACTTTTTATTAACCCTTGCCTATCCACTATTCCCACTTTAATTCCAGAATTAGAAGGTAAATGCTTTTTAATATAAATAACATCATTGGTAATACGTTGGCGCATAGCATCTTCTACTGTTAAATCTTCATTACCTACAAAGATTCGATCAATTAAAGCAGACCCATATTTATTGGAAGCTTGAATGGCAGCGTTAACTTGATCTTCAGTCCACCGCAAACAAGTCGCTTCCTCACAAGGATCATAACCCGGGCGAAATTCATAAACGCCTAAAGCTAATTTAAAACGATTTTCAGGATGGCGTTTATCGGGATCATGCTCATCATTCCATTCGTTGATGACATCCGCAATATTGATCACCTTCACTGTTTGATGTATAGCTGATGAACCATAAAGGATATAAAAAGTTTTAATTTGGGAAATATTATGAAATTCACCGTTATTGCGCGTTCTAAGATCGTATAATTGATTTAAGTCTGTTTTGATCGATTGTTTCATCACTTCTTCATTATCCATCCCTACTCCTCGGGTATAAACCATAGAGTGGGTAGGATCATAATTCACACCCAAAATAGGAGTGGCAAATGAGTTTGTAACACCTAGCATAAAAAACGGGAACAAAATCCATTTTTTTCCAAAAATCATAATCTCACCACTCTTTAAACTTTAGAATAAAAAATAAACTAACGAAGTGTTCAAAAACAAGTCTGAATAGAATTTTGATTTAAATTTCTTAAATTTTAGTGGCCTTTTGTACCAAGAAATGGGATATAATTCAACTGTTAGGATTAATAACTTTAAAGGGAGCTACATTTATGAAGAAAATATTAACTGTTTTAGCTACATTAGCTGCTGTAACTTTGGTTGGCTGCTCTTCTTGCGGCAATCCATGTGGAAACCCATGCGCTACTCCATGTAACCCATGTCCAACACCTTGCGAAGCTCCATGCAAAGCTCCTTGCTACAAAGGTGAAAGATAATCAATCCAAAAACCCCTCTCTTTACGAGAGGGGTTTTTTTTTACATTAAATGTTCTAAGCCATACACCAAATAATCAAGCTCCATTACCTTACGACAAGCTAACATCACTCCAGGCATAAAACATTCTCGGTCTATCGAATCATGCTTAATTGTCAAAGTTTCACCTACACCACCAAAAATGATTTGTTGATGAGCAACCAAACCTTTAAGCCTTACTGAGTGTATAGGAACCTTTTTTGCCATCCCCCCCCTTGCCGCTGCAATAAGTTCTGCAGACAGTATGGCGGTGCCTGAGGGGCTGTCTAATTTGCCATCGTGGTGCATCTCAATAATTTCTACTTGGGGAAAATATTTAGCTATTTCCTGTGCATATTTCATCATCAATACCGCCCCTAATGAAAAATTAGGCGCAATAATCCCCCCTCGTTGTAATTTTGAACACTCTTGCTCCAATTGCTTTATTTGCGATTGCAATAAACCGGTCGTGCCAATAACGGGTCTTGCACCGGCTTCTAGAATCGTTTGAGTATTTTTAAAAACCACATCGGGGCGGGTGAAATCTATGACGACTTCCGCTTTGGTTTTTTTAATTTCTTCGGCAAGATTATTGCCTCGACCCAGGCTCCCCACGAGCTCGAGATCATGTTCATTAATAATACTTTTGACCACCTGCTGACCCATTCGGCCATCAGAGCCATTTATCAGTACACGGATTGCCATAAATAGAAGATTCCTCATCGTAAAATCGTTTGATGAAACTTATGGATTTTGAAACAATGCCATTATGAGTCAAAAACCGCATGAAGAAAAACAAAAAGATGTCTTAATTGACCCTGAAGGTTACCGTCATGGGGTGGGCATCATCATAGTGAACAGCAAACGCCAGGTTTTTCTCGCCAAACGCATCGGTAAAAACGCCTGGCAATTTCCACAAGGCGGCATCAAAGGATCAGAGACCCCCGAACAAGCGATGTTTCGCGAATTAAAAGAAGAAGTCGGCTTACTGGAAAATGATGTCAAAATCATTGCGTCCACTAAGCGCTGGTTACGATACAAATTACCTCCTCATTTGATACGTCAATATTCAAAACCGATTTGTATTGGTCAAAAGCAAAAATGGTTTTTATTACGCCTAGTCAATGAAGAGGCGCAATTCAATTTACTTGAAACCGATGATCCAGAATTTGATTCATGGGCATGGGTATCCTATTGGCATCCTTTGCGACAAATTATTTGGTTTAAGCGTCAAGTTTATAATATGGCGTTGAAAGAATTTGCAGGAAAGGTTTTGTCCAAGCGATTTTGGGAACAATAAAATAGGAAACATTCATGCTAAAGACCTTAAGGCAAATTATCCAAGAGGTTTCAAGCGCTGAAGATTTCAAAGATGCGCTTGAGATTATGGTAAAGCGCATTGCTCAAGCTTTAGAATCTGACGCTTGTTCTATTTTTTTGTTGGATCATCATAAAGGCGAATATGTTTTAACAGCAACCAAAGGTTTAAATCCGCATGCTGTTGGCAAAGTTCGTATTCCCCTGAATCAAGGTGTTATTGGTTTAGTCGGGGAAAGAGAAGAACCTATTAATTTACGGGATGCGACCCTACATCCGCGTTTTTTATCCGTACCCGAATTACAAGAAGAGCGTTACAAAGCTTTTTTAGGCACACCGATTATTTATCATCGCGAAGTCTTAGGCGTCATCATTGTACAACAAAAAGAAACACACAAATATGATGAATCCGAAGAAGCTTTTCTAGTCACGCTTTCGGCGCAGTTAGCTGGAATCATAGCGCACGCAGAAACCATAGAACTCAATAAAACTACTTATGCTGGCATTCCGAGTTCCCCCGGTATTGGAATGGGCACGGGAGTGGTTCTTTTCCCGTCGCTCGATTTAGATTCTGTTCCTGATCGCGAACCCGATGATGTAGAAGCTGAAATTAGAATGTTAGAAGCGGCCCTTGCTGCGGGTCGAGAAGAATTTCGCGCTTTAAGCGAACGCATTTGTCCTAATCTTCCGGTTGAAGAACGAGCTTTATTTGATGTGTATCAACGTTTGTTAGCGACGACTGATCTTGGCTCTGAAATTATTGTTGCCATACGTCGTGGTAATTGGGCCCCCGGCGCTTTGCGCGAAGTCGTTCAGCATTATACCGATCGCTTAGAAAACGTCGAAAATCAATATCTACGTGATCGCTCGATTGATATTAAAAATTTAGGTTATCGCATACTCACTTATTTACAAAATCATGAACGCATTTTACCCGACTACACTAACCATACTATTTTAATAGGCGAAGAGCTTACGGCAGCAGACTTAGCCGAAGTTCCAACCGGTTGCTTAGCGGGAATTATTTGCGTTAAAGGCTCGAGTAATTCTCATGTCGCCATTTTAGCTCGTGCGATGGGTGTGCCGGCTGTGATGGGCGTGACTGATATTCCTATTTATGAATTACAAGAAAAAAATATTATTGTCGATGGATTTTATGGACAAATTTATTTAGAACCCAATAATCATTTACGTCAAGAGTTTGAAAATCTAGTCAAAGAAGAACAAGAATTAGAAAATACCTTAGATCATTTACAAGACCAAGTCGCACAAACCAAAGATGGTCATCGAATTATTTTGATGGTGAATACGGGCTTAGGCGCTGATGTCGGTTTATCGCTTGCAGCAGGCGCCGAAGGTGTTGGATTATATCGCACCGAAACGCCTTTTTTAATACGCGATCGATTTCCTTCCAGTGAAGAACAGCGCATTCTCTACCGACAATTACTCACGGCTTTTGCTCCACGCCCTGTGATTATGCGTACTCTCGATATAGGTGGCGATAAAAATTTATCCTATTTTCCGGTGCATGAAGATAATCCTTTTTTAGGATGGCGCGGCATTCGAATCACCTTAGATCATCCGGAAATTTTTTTAGTGCAAACGCGAGCGATGATGCGGGCGAGCGAAGGTAATAATAATTTACGCATTATGCTCCCTATGATTACCGATGTAAGCGAAGCGGATGAAGCGATTCGTTTACTGAAAAAAGCTTTTGATGAAGTACGCGATGAAGGATTTGAAATTGAAATGCCGAAATTAGGCGTTATGATTGAAGTCCCTTCAGCGGTTTATCAAGCACGTGCTCTTTCTAAACGCGTTGATTTTCTATCCGTAGGCAGCAATGATTTAACTCAATATTTATTAGCCGTCGATAGAAATAATCCGCGCGTTGCCAATCTCTATGATGCTATGCATCCTGCGGTTTTACGCGCGCTTTTACAAACTGTTGAAGCAGGACATCAAGAAGGAAAACATGTGGCCATTTGCGGTGAATTAGCAGGAGATCCTGCTGCCGTATTATTATTAGTCGCTATGGGTTTTGATTCGCTCAGCATGAGTGCGTTTTCATTACGTCGCATCAAATGGGTGTTAAGCCAATTTACTTTAATCAAAGCGAGAAAATTATTACAAGAAGTATTCTCCATGGAAAGTGGAGTAATGATACGATGCCACATGGAATTAGCATTAGAAAAAGCAGGATTGGGTGGGCTTATTCGAGCGGGAAAAAAATAAAATGCTAGGAATTTATTTAATCATTGGCGCTTTTGCAGGGCTTGTATCGGGTTTATTTGGAATTGGCGGAGGAACGATTATTGTTCCAGCACTCGCTGCACTTTTTTATCAATCCAATCTGGTACCGTCAACAGAGATAATGCATATGGCTATTGGGACATCTCTTGCCACGGTTATCTTTACTTCTCTTTCGGGAGGTTATGCACACTACAAACGAGGCGTCGTGGATTGGAAAGCAGTAAAGCCCATTCTACCGACATTATTAATAGGCGTTATTCTAGGCGCTGTGATAGCGGGAGAACTTCCTTCCCGCGTTTTAAAAATAATTTTTGGTTCTTTTTTACTGATCATTGCGATTCGTTTATTTTCAACCAGCAATCGTGAACTCATTAAACATTCTTTCTCCAAAAAAATTGCTGTCATCCTTTCGTTTTTTATAGGTTTACTAACGAGTATGTTAGGTACGGGTGGCGGCATCTTAATTGTTCCTCTCTTATTACGCTTAAAATTAAAAATGCATAATGCCGTTGGAACGTCATTAGTCTGTGCCTTTTTTATTAGTTTAGTAGGAACTCTATGCTATAGTATTGCGGGTTATATTTATTGGCCGGCTTTTTTAGGTATTACCCTAGCCAGTATTTTATTTGCGCCCATTGGCACCCTGATTGCACATAAAATCCAAACTAAATTATTAAAACAAGTTTTTAGTGCGTATTTATTTTTGATTGCGCTTGATATGTTAATTTTTGCAAGGTAAAAAATTATGCTGAAATATCCTGATATTAACCCCGTTGCCTTTCATTTGGGGCCCTTAGCGATTCATTGGTATGGATTAATGTATTTAATTGGTTTTTTTCTTGGATGGAGTGCGCTTTCTTGGCGTTTAAAAAAACATCCTGATATTTATCCTTTTACTAAAGCTCAACTTTCGGATTTTATATTTTATGTCGCCGTCGGTGTTATTTTAGGAGGGCGTTTAGGGTATATATTTTTTTATGATTGGTCTTACTTTATTGCCAATCCTTTATTTGTTTTTCAAACCTGGAAAGGAGGCATGTCTTTTCATGGCGGTTTAATCGGTGTCATGGTTGCGCTTTGGATTTATTCTAAAATGCATAAAATTCCTTTCTTTTGTATCACTGATTTTTTAATGCCTGCGGTTCCACTCGGTTTAGGGATGGGTCGTATTGGAAATTTTATCAATAGTGAACTGTGGGGACGAACAACGACCGTACCCTGGGGTATGATTTTTCCTAATGGGGGGGACATCCCGCGACACCCCTCGCAATTGTATGAATTTCTTTTAGAAGGTGTGGTGTTGTTTACGGTTTTATGGATTTTTTCCAGCCGAAATCATTTTCGTGGAGTAGTGTCTGGATTATTTTTAATTTTATATGGCATCTTTCGTTTCGGCGTAGAATTCTATCGCGAACCGGATCCCCAAACCGGTTATATTTTACAATGGTTTACTGAAGGGCAATTATTATCCTTGCCCATGATATTTTTTGGCATTATTTTATTAGTCTGGGCTTATACAGGAAAGAGAGTATGCAGCAATATTTAGATTTCTTGCGTTATATCCGTGATAACGGAATTAAAAAAGAAGATCGTACAGGGACTGGAACACTGAGTGTTTTTGGTTATCAAATGCGATTTAATTTAAGCCAAGGATTCCCGCTAGTTACTACTAAAAAATTACATTTGCGCAGCATTATTCATGAATTGCTTTGGTTTTTAAAAGGCGAAACGAATATCCGCTATTTACAGGAAAACAAAGTCACTATTTGGGATGCCTGGGCTGATAAAGAGGGAAATTTAGGTCCTGTTTATGGCAAGCAATGGCGCAGTTGGGCAACGCAGGATGGCAAAACGATTGATCAAATTAGCGATGTGATTCAACAAATTAAAACGAATCCAGATTCTAGACGCTTAATAGTGAATGCCTGGAATGTGGGTGAACTATCAAAAATGGCCTTACCCCCCTGCCATTTGCTGTTTCAATTTTATGTGGCGGATGGGAAATTATCCTGTCAGCTTTATCAACGCTCAGCCGATACTTTTTTAGGCGTGCCTTTTAATATTGCCTCTTACTCACTTTTAACCCATATGATTGCGGAGCAATGTAACTTAAGCGTGGGCGATTTTATTTGGACGGGGGGAGATTGTCATATTTATTTAAATCACCTAGAGCAAATTAATTTGCAATTATCTCGCACCCCTTTTCCATTACCCCAACTAGTCATCAAGCAAAAACCGGCTTCTATTTTTGATTATAAATTTGAGGATTTTGAAATTATTAATTACCAATCTCATCCCCATATTAAGGGTGAAGTAGCGGTATAAAACAAAAGACTAGACAGCGCTCAAAAAATAGTCAAAAATACCCTCGCTTATTAAGATTACCTTAAGTATTGGTCTGTAGAATAAATAAACGGATCAATCACTTAAGGGGTGAGTTATGCAGCATAAAGATGAAGTTTGCTTAGAAGCTATGCGAAGTGTCGTCAAGGAATATATTGCAGAACGTCAAAAGAATCAAGTAGATGAGCGCGAAAAAGAAATCTATAAACAGCGTTTTGAAGCTTATCGTCAAACACTTCGAGATGAGTCCATGAGAGTCTACACTGCCTTTGATTTTATGGAAAAACTTTACTGGCAGGAGTATCTTATTACAGAGTAAATTTAATTAACGGTGAAGAATGGGGAAGAAAAAGAAAAACCAGCAAGATCAATTTGCTGAACGGGAAGCGCAGAAATATGAAAACCCCATTCCGAGTCGGGAATTTATCATAGAACACTTAACTAACCGCGAAAGTCCAGCAACCTACCGCCAGTTACTACGCGAACTTGAATTAACCTCCGAGGATGAACAAGAAGCCTTAAGGCGTCGTCTTATTGCGATGGCTAGAGATGGCCAGTTGCATCAAAATCGCCGCGGAGCGTATGGCCCTATTAGCAAAATGGAACTCATACGTGGCCATGTATTAGGTCATAAAGAAGGGTTCGGGTTTGTAGAGCCTGAAGAAGGCGGGGATGATCTTTTCTTAAGCCCTAGACAAATGCGCATGGTTTTCCCTAATGATAAAGTCGTGGTGCACGCAGCTGGTTTAGATAACCGCGGACGACGTGAAGCGATTATTGTCGAAGTCCTAGAACGCAATACGCATACATTAGCGGGTCGTTTAATCACAAAATCAGGTGTCACTTACGTTGAGCCTACGCACCAAAAAATTCCGCATAATATTTTAATTGCACCGGAAAACAAAGGGGACGCCCAAAATGGCCAGATGGTCATTGTTGAAATTATTGATCAACCCACTCTCACCACGCCTCCCATTGGAAAAATCCTCCGTGTGTTGGGCGAACATATGGCGCCCGGCATGGAAATTGATGTGGCGATTCATAATCATGAAATCCCCCATACTTGGCCTGAGGCCGTTTTAAATGAAGCGAAAAAAATCCCAACCACCGTTGATCCTGCAGCCTATCAAGGCCGTAACGATTTACGTCATCTTCCTTTTGTGACTATCGATGGCGAAGATGCCAAAGATTTTGATGATGCGGTTTATTGTGAGCCAACCACTAATGGTTGGCTTTTATATGTCGCGATTGCCGATGTGAGTCATTATGTAAAACCCAATTCTGCGTTAGACAAAGAAGCTTTAAATCGCGGGAATTCAGTTTATTTTCCTAATCGTGTCATTCCCATGTTACCGGAAGAATTATCCAATGAACTATGTTCACTCAAACCCAATGTCGATCGATTAGCCATGGTTTGTGAAATGAATATTACGGCAATGGGTGAAATTGCTAATTTTAAATTCTACGATGCAGTTTTTAAATCTCAAGCCAGATTAACTTATAATAAAGTTTATGCCATGGGCGTAAAACAAGATGGCAAATTACGCGAAGAATATAAAAACGTTGTTTCGCATTTAGATAATTTATTTTTGCTCTATTATATCTTACACAAAGCACGTGATGTGCGCGGTACTATTGATTTTGATTTACCCGAAACTAAAATTATTTATGGTGAAGGTCGTAAAATTGAAAAAATTATTGCATCTGAACGCAACGATGCGCATCGTTTAATTGAAGAATGCATGCTCTGCGCCAATATTTCTGCAGCGCGATTTTTATTAAAAAATAAGCAACCCACTTTATTTAGAGTACACGAAGGTCCTTCCGTTGAAAAACTAGAAAATTTAAAACAATTTTTACAAGAGATCGGATTAAAATTACCAAGCCATGGTGAACCGACGCCAAAAGATTATTCGCAATTATTATCCTCTATTACCGGACGTCCTGATGCTCATTTGATTCAAACGGTTTTATTACGCTCCTTAAGTCAGGCGGTATATAGCCCCAATAATAAAGGCCATTTTGGTTTGGCTTATGATGCTTATGCGCATTTTACCTCACCCATTCGTCGCTATCCTGATTTATTAGTCCATCGTGGGATTCGACAAGTGTTACAGCATAAATCGCATCAAGGTGATGATGGCTCACACTTAGAATACTTAGGTGAACATTGTTCGATGACAGAACGTCGAGCCGATGAAGCAACCCGTGAAGCCATTGATTGGTTAAAATGTGAATTTATGTTAGATAAAGTCGGCGAAACTTATTCAGGGGTGATTGCAAGTGTCACCAGTTTTGGATTATTCGTAGAATTGTCTGATATTTATGTAGAAGGCTTAGTTCATATTAGCGCTCTGCAAAATGATTATTACCGTTTTGATCCTATCAAACGCAGTCTCTATGGTGAAAATACGAATGAACGCTTCCGTTTAGGAGATGTCATACGCGTTAAAGTTGCGCGCGTAGATTTAGATAGTCGACAAATTGATCTTATTCCTGAAGCAGAAGTTAAAACATCCCAAAAAAAGAAATCAGCTAAGAAAAAAAGATAATGGCACAGAAAAAGCAATACATTTTTGGCACCCATTCTGTTTCTGCAATATTGCAGAAACAGCCTGAGCGTTTGTTGCATTTATATTTCCAAAAAGATAAACAAGACTCTACTCTTTTATCTTTAGCCAAAAATTATCATATAAAAACTTCTTTCTTAAATCGCACTGAATTAGATCGCATGAGTGAAAATGGCGTACATCAAGGTATTATTGCTGAATGCATGCCAGCAAAAACTTATTCTGAAAATGATCTCGATGAATTAGTCGAAAGCTTAACCGAGCCTGCGTTTTTATTAATTTTAGATGGCGTACAAGATCCGCATAATTTAGGCGCTTGTTTGCGTTCTGCTGATGCTGCGGGTGTGCATGCAGTGATAGCACCTAAAGATAAATCGGCAAGCATCACACCAACAGTAAGCAAAGTAGCGAGTGGCGCTGCTGAAACGATTCCTTTTATACAAATTACCAATCTTGCGCGTACAATACGCGAATTAAAAGATAAAAATATTTGGGTTTTTGGCGCGGCAGGGGAAGCGACTAAAACGCTTTATCAAGCTAATTTGAAAGTGCCTCTGGCCATAGTGATGGGCGCCGAAGGTCAAGGCCTAAGACGCTTAACGCGTGAGCATTGTGATGAGCTATTAAATATTCCTATGCAAGGATCGGTTTCTAGTTTAAATGTATCGGTAGCGACAGGGATATTTTTATTTGAAGCCTTGAGGCAACGATCATGAGCAAAGCCTTATTTAAATCGACATCCTTAGTCTCTGCCATGACTTTTATCTCACGCATGTTAGGATTTGCTCGTGATTTAATCGCAGCGCAAATCTTTGGCGTCAATGCCATGACAGATGCTTTTTATATTGCGTTCAAAATTCCGAATTTTATGCGCAATTTATTTGCCGAAGGTTCTTTTTCACAAGCCTTTGTGCCTGTTTTATCTGAATATAAACATAAACAAAATCAAGCTCAAGTAAGAAAGTTTCTGGGTCATATTGCGGGATCCTTAGGTTTAATTTTATTAATTATTACTATCTTAGGTGTCATAGGCGCCCCACTTTTAATTCATATTTCAGCACCAGGATTAGATCCTTATCGATTTCATTTATCATCAGAAATGTTACGCATCACTTTCCCCTACTTAATGCTCATTTCACTCACCGCTTTTGTGGGTTCAATTTTAAATAGCTATGGAAAATTTGGTCTCCCTTCTTTTACGCCTGCTTTATTAAATATTTGTCTAATTGCTACAGCTTTTGGGATGTCGCAGTTTTTTTCAGTGCCCATTGAATCGCAAGCATGGGGCGTATTAATAGCTGGCTTTATGCAATTTTTATTTTTATTGCCCGGCCTCTATCGCATAGGACTTTTAGTTAGACCTAAATTAGATTGGAAAGACGAAGGCGTACAACGAGTTTTGAAATTAATGACGCCCGCACTTTTTGGCGCGTCGGTCGGCCAAATTAGTTTATTATTAAATACTATTTTTGCTTCTTTTTTAGCAATAGGCAGTGTTTCCTGGCTTTATTATTCAGAGCGTTTAGCGTATTTTCCCTTAGGAGTGTTTGGTGTTGCTCTTGCAACCGTTGTATTACCTAATCTTTCTCGTCATCACGCAGCTGAATCCAAAGAAGGATTTTCGAGTGTATTGGATTGGGGAATTCGTTGTAATTTATTAATAGGCTTACCTGCAGCTCTCACCATGGCTATATTCTCAGCGCCACTTATTATTACTTTATTTTATAACGGCAAATTATTTACGCTGCATGATGTCATTATGACTCAACAAAGTGTTATTACTTATTCGATAGGCTTACAAGCTTTTATGCTAGCTAAAGTTTTATCTTCTGCTTTTTATGCTAAACAAAATTTAAAAACCCCGGTTAAAATTGCCGTGTTTTCTGTTGTGATGAATATGATTTTAAGTGCTATTTTAATGTTTCCCTTAGCACACGCAGGTTTGGCTCTCGCAAGCTCGCTCTCTTCTTGGATCAATGTCTTTGCATTGATGTTTTTCTTATATCGGCGAGGACTTTATAGTCCCCAACCCGGCTGGATTAAATTTTTCTCGCAATTGATTTTTGCAAACGGCGTGCTGGCTATATTTTTATGGTGGGCAACGGGCGATATTTCTGATTGGACGAGTCTGGGTTGGCAGCAACGAGTTTTACATGTATTCATTATTGGCGTGAGCTCGATTGCGATTTATTTGGCGAGTTTATGGATTAGTCAAATGCGGCCTAGGGATTTGAGGGCAGTTGGGGCGATTTAATATAATATGTCAGACATGCTTGATATCAATCATTTAAAAAAGATCTTACAAGAATTTTCCGATGTCCGTGACTGGAATCAATTTCATAATCCTAAAAATCTAGCGATGGCATTAGCCGGAGAGTCAGGTGAATTGCTGGAAATATTTCAATGGATGTCAGATAAAGATTCTAATAATGCTTTTAAAGATGCTGATATTAAAGAAAAAACTAGCCATGAAATAGCCGATATTCTTCTTTATTTGATTCGTTTAGCTGATTTAATGAACATTAATCTTAGTGAAGCCCTCACCCAAAAAATTCTTATTAATAATCAACGCTATCCCGCCCATCTTGTTAAGGGAAACGCTAAAAAATATACGGAATATTAGTGTTTCTTAAGGTTTCCTTAAGGTTTAGCCTCTAGAATATCCCTCATAAAAAATTACAAAACGAGGAATAAACTGTGGCTGCCAGTAGCTCAAAAGATCTGCGTTATGATCGTTCTCTTGAAATTATTAGCGCTTTAAATCAGAAAGAACCTGCTGCAAATGCGGAAGAAATCTATAACGTTTTAATGCTGATTGAATTCCCAGCTAAAGACAGCGATCTTTCATTCTTTCTTATGGGTCAGTGTAAAGATGCCTTTAGAACGCTGTGTTCTTATAGAAAAAAGCAAGAGGCAAGAGATTTTTGCCATCGTTTGCAATCACATCAAGACCCAGTCATGAAAAATATTGTTTTTGAAGTACTCAGGGAAGAGAATATTCTCTTTGTTACGGAGCCTGAAATCGAACAAGCCCTTTTTAATCTAAAAAAAATTATAAAAAAATTTCAAAGTGAAAATGAAAATTTCAACACTGTTAACACTAAAATCACGAATCGGGCTTTATTAAGAAAATTAAACGCTGCATTTAATGTAGATGATTGTTTTTATAGTGTCGAACTTTATGATGCCATCCAAAAAATTATGCGCCCCACTATCCAAGGCGGGTACATTGATAGAAAACCTAATCCACATCACCATTACCAAGCTCTAGCGATTAGAGAGGAACTCAATGGGTGGCTTAAAACCGACTATGATCCATTACAATTACCATTAAAATCAAAACGAGAATATAAACATGGCAGCTAGCGGAAGAATAGAGCGTCCTGATCCTAAAATCGATATTAATGAAACTTATTATTTGCTTTTATGCAGAGGACCTGAAGAAAAAGGAGAGAGTGAGGATTTATTAAAAATTTTACGGGATAAAGCAGAAAGCGGTAGTGTTACCGCTGCGGGATTTTGCGCTAAGTTACTTAAAGAGGAAGAAAATCATTTTGCTAAAATCATTAGAAATACTTGTCTTCTAAATAATGAAAAACTTCTTGGCTTACCGAACACTGCTTTAAAAGAAATTCATGAGGTTCTCTTTGCTATAGAACTACCGGCAAACCCTACGCGAGAAAGCCTCAGCTTAGAACTTTCAGTCCAAATTGCTTTTAATCAAATTTTTGCAAAAACAAGAGTTCAAGCGAAGACCCGCAGCTGGTGTTGTCAATTTAGTAAACCGGAAGAACCCGTCAATGCAGAAGAAAAATATTATTGTGCGCATTTGGCGATGTACCATTCTAATCCCCCCATGAAAAAAATTTTTCTAAGCCTATTTTCCACTAACTCCCCGCTTAAATTTTTAAGAGAAGCTGCGGATCTCGGAGATAAAAATGCGATCCTCGCTGTTTTAGAAGCCAATATGGTTGCATCCGCCAACAACCGTATTTCCTGGGCTGCATGTCAAACCTTCATAAAAGATCTTTATGCCCTACGGCCACGCTTTGATGAATTGCAAGATATTATGGATATTTTTAATCTACCTGAAGTATGCCCTAGAGATTATTCTCACCTTGCGCAGCAAGTGTGCGATCACATGCAAAATAAAGTGGTAAGAGTTAATTTTCGCAATCAACTGTATCGACTTTGCGATGAAAATGAAAACGATGACCAAGAAGAAAGAAAATTGATTAATCGCGCTTTATTACGACGTGCATTGATCGCGTTAAAAGGCACAAACGAAGAGCTACTTGTTTCTTTACAAGGTATTTTACAAGGAAGCCGGGAATTGGAAACCCTGGAGTTAAGAAGCCTGCTTGAACGTTATGAACCCTTACTGAGACCCGCGCATGCTTTTAGAATTTAGACATTAAATCTAAAATGCATAACATCGCCATCTTTTACGATGTATTCTTTACCTTCTAGGCGCCATTTGCCGGCTTCTTTGGCGCCCGCTTCACCTTTATATTTAACATAATCATCATAAGAAATAACTTCAGCGCGAATAAAACCTTTTTCAAAATCAGTATGAATCACACCGGCTGCTTGGGGGGCGGTCGATCCTACATGTACCGTCCATGCGCGAACTTCTTTAACGCCTGCTGTAAAATAAGTTTCTAAACCTAATAATTTATAGCCCGCATGAATTACGCGATTTAAACCGGGTTCATCTAGTTTTAATTCGGCTAGAAATTCTTTTTTACCTTCATCATCTAATTCTGCAATTTCAGATTCTATAGATGCGCAAATGGATACCACTTGTGCGCCTTCGTTTTTAGCGATTTCTTTCACTTGATCAAGATAAGGATTATTAGTAAAACCTGTTTCAGCAACATTTGCAATATAGAGCGTAGGTTTTAACGTTAATAATTGCAGAGGTTTTAAACTTTCTTTTTCTTCTGTGGTTAATTTTATGGTACGAGCAGTTTCGCCTTTATTTAATTTTTCTTTTACACGCTCAAATAAAGCTTGTTCAATTGCGGCTGCTTTGTCACCGGCTCTGACTTGTTTTGAAATGCGTAGTATGGCTTTATCGACGGTTTCTAAATCAGCAAGAGCCAGTTCTGTATTAATTACTTCAATATCATCTTTAGGAGAAATTTTTCCAGCAACGTGTATGACATCCGTATTTTCAAAACATCTTACTACGTGTGCGATAGCATCGGTTTCACGAATATTAGCTAAGAATTTATTTCCTAAACCTTCGCCTTTTGAAGCACCCGCTACTAAGCCTGCGATATCAACAAATTCCATAGTGGTTGGGAGAATGCGTTCAGGATTCACATATTCTGCTAATTTTTCTAAGCGCGGATCAGGCACGGGAACAACACCCACATTGGGATCAATCGTACAAAAAGGATAATTGGATGCTGCAACACCCGCTTTGGTTAAGCAATTAAATAAAGTAGATTTTCCTACATTGGGTAATCCAACAATTCCGCATCTTAAACTCATTCTTTCTCCGTATGCAATTCTTGCATGGCTTTGGCCATGTCGCCGTTTATTATCAAAGGTAAAACTTTTTCAGCGCGTTGTAGCGCAAAATCAATTTCTATTCGTTCTTCTTTTTTAGGGGGTCTTAAAACATAATCTTCTACTTCACGACTATGCTCAGGGCGACCCACGCCTACTCGTATTCTATAAAATTGTTGCGTCCCTAATTTTTCAATAATATCTCGTAATCCATTGTGACCCCCGTGCCCGCCGCCTAATTTCAAACGCGCAACACCAACGGGTAAATCAATTTCATCATGCACAATTAAAATTTGTTCAGGTGTAATTTTGTAAAAATTGGAAAGCGCTTTGACTGCTTGTCCACTTAAATTCATATAAGTTGTTGGAATTAAAAGATGGCATTCATCCGATCCAATGTTGGAAACCGCATGCAAACCAAAAAATTTGGATTCCATACGTAGCGAAGCATGCGTTTGTTTTGCAAGATCTGAAACAAACCACGCGCCTGCATTATGCCGAGTATGCTCATAGTTGGCCCCGGGATTCCCGAGACCAACAATAAGTTGTATAGCAGTTGGCAAAGAACTCTCCTTGATTACTTCGCTTTGCCTTTGTCTTTATCGCCTGCTTCAGGTGCTTTTTGTTCAATAGCAGGAACTTCAGCAGAGACTTCGCCTGCGGGAGCCGCTTCCTCTTCAGGCATTTCAACAGGTTCTTCAACAACACGTGGAATATGGATAGAAACAACGGATAAATCGTGCCCTTCCACACCGTGTGAGAATGCTGCAATTTCAACGCCTTTAGGCAATTTAAGATTCGATAAATGGATGACATCATTCAATTTCATTTCAGACACATCGACTTCGATAAATTCTGGTAAATCTTTTGGTAAACAAATAACTTCTAGATCCGTCATGCCATGCGAGAATACACCACCTTCTTCTAAAGCCGGTGATTTATCTTCACCGATAAAGTGCAATGGAATATGCATATGTAATTTTTGATCTGCGCGAACACGCAAGAAATCCATATGTAAAACGCGTGGTTTAATCGGATGGCGCTGTACCGCTTTTAAAATCACTTTTTCGCTTTTGCCTTCAATTTTCAAACTCAAAATGCGGGAATAAAAAGACTCATGAGAAAGAGCCATGACCACTTTACGGTGATCCAATACTAAAGAAACCGGTGGTTCCCCTGCACCATATACAATTGCTGGTAGCTGTTCATTTTGACGCAGGCGGCGGCTCGCACCTCTCCCTGCAGTACTTCTCTGAAGAGCTTCCAGTTCAAAACTCATTGACGCCATAAATTTCTCCTAAAAATCAAGTAGTTAAAGTTCCATGCTTGCGACCGGCATGGAAAGAGCGGTTATTGTACACATTTTTACGGGAGATGCCAGTAAGTATTCGCAATCATTCGATTGTTTTAAATTCGTCAATAATAGGGTATTATTGCACAATAACTATGCATCGAGGATATTAGAATATGCCAAAAAAAAATAAGCTTCCTAAAGCTCTTAAGGCCCTTAGACTCGTTCCAGGATTAGGACCTGTTTTCTTCGAAGAATCTGCCAAAAAAGCGCGCGATCATCAAAATTCCATTTCAACGCGCTTAGGATTGACCAATAAAAATATTAAACTCCGCGCTTCTAGAAATATATCCTGTATTTTTATTTATGATGTAGAAAATAATTTTGATGGAACGGATCGTTTTTTCGAGAGCCAAAAAGAAGTTTCAGGAATCTTTTTAAAAATATGTGCTGACTATTATAAACGTGATTTTAAAGCACTGTTAGAAATCATTGAACAAGCATCGGAAGAAGAAATTGCTTATGCCATTACCAGTTTCAACGCAGCTTTTAAAGTGCAATATAGCGCAACTGATGCACAAAAAGTATTGGCGAGTGATATACAACCCGTTCATAAAGAGTTGACAGAAATTCTTCCAAAAGAAGTTCACAAAAGAAAGGGGGTTTTGAAAAGAAAGGCAGAATCATCTGAAGATGACGCACCTTCTAAAAGCCGTAGAAAACCAGCACTTCCCTACCGCGAGTCTGGCATTCCAGAATCTTTAGATGATGTAAAATGGATGCCCGGCATAGGGATAGTGTTTATCAAAAAAACATTAGAACTCGCGGGTTCTTGCAGAAATTATCTTCGCGGAAAATTAAAACTGACTAAATCTTCCGTAGAGCTTAGACCTGCGGGAGAAATTTCTATGCTATTTGTTAGCGATAAAAACAACCTCTATCCTAACGCTTATGTTCAAAATCCTAAATTTTTTGAAACCCAAAAAAATGTCATGCTAGATTTTATAAACCTTTGTGTTAAGGCTTATCCTAGATATTCGGTTGAAAGTATTTTAAGTCAAATACCCACCATTACGGATCCAAAAGAAAAAGCGGATGTAATTGAAGCCTATAATTTGGCTTTTTCCGTTGATTTTAAAGCAACTAAAGAACAAGTTGCGCTAGTTCAAATCAGCCCTCTTTCCTCTGCAGAGCCCGAAGCTCAAAGTGAAGAAAAACCTATAAGCGCATTTGCATTTCCCGCGCCTACTTTTTTTGCTTCATCATCGTCTAGCATGAACATGAGTCATCTATCGAATTTTCTCTCTGATCAAGATCCATCAATCGATGAGTTAAAAGGTGATGGTTTAGTTCGTTAGAGATTCTTTAGAGAAAAATTTAAGGGCATAAATGACTCCTTTATAACACGCCCGCTCGCGGTGCTACTGATTGAGTCTGATGTTTTTCCCAAAAAGCTTTGTTAAAAAAAGTCCCTTTAGCTTTTCCTACTTTGTGCAGTTTGGCTAAATCAGTCATGGTTTTTTTGATAGGAATGGCCCGACTAATATCAATATCGCACCCTTCACCCTCCTTATATTCTAAAGGATTTTCTTTTTTGATAACTTTAACTTTATTAGCAAGAAGCACTATTTTATTTGTCGCATCCATACAAAGATAGCTGTAACCCGGGACCTCTAGACGTTTAACTTCTCGATCAAGTGCTTTGGATAACTCGATGGCCAAAAGAATCGCACATTCTTGATTTTGAATAGGCAAAGGCTTTTCAATCACAAAAATTTCAGCGTCTTTGCTTTTTTCTTCTTGCATGTATTTAAGAAAATCCAAAAAGCCTTTTGATTTTGGATTAGGAGAACCCGCATTGAAAAGCACAAATTCATTTTTTGTTTTCGCGACTACTGCCACATTAAAATTAAACTCTAATCCAATGAGAAATATCCCTGCTTTAGATTGCGCACGACTAACACAATAAGACGCCGCTTCAGGAATTTCTTCGTTCGGATCGACGGCTAGCACTTCTTCGCCGAAGGAAATCGTATCATAAAATTGGAAAGGTGAGGATGATTCTACCCCTACAACTTCTAAATCATGGTCTTCATTAATTGAATATTTTGGCATGTTAATGGTCTATCTTATTATAAGCGTTTTATGGGAAAATAGGGTTCAATTATGCTATCAACTTTTCTTAGGATAGCAAGGAATAGATAGGCGAGTGTTAGTTAAGGGGTCAAATACAAAATATGCATGAAATATTTTTAGCAAATTGTTTTGTTACTGCTCAAGATAACTCTGGGAATCCTGCAGCTGTCGTAATAAATTTTACAGGAGATGATAGTGATCGCCTAGCGTTTGCTAAAAAACTGGGGGAACCTGTCACGGTTTTTATATCTGACCTATCAGCTAAAGAACCCGAGCTTAAGTTTTTTTATCCTAACTTCCAAACAACTTTATGCATACATGGCACCCTTGCCGCTGCTAAATTTCTTTTTTCAAAAACAAATAAAAATGCGTTAACCTGCTTAACTCACGAAGGTGAAAAATTAAATTTAATTAAATCAGAGCAAGGGTATTTACAGTTAAAAGTTTCACAGAAAAAATTTGCGGAGCTTAACGTTAAAAAAGAAACCGTATGCAAGATGCTTAATCTAAGTAATAGTAACAGCCTTTTAAATGATTTACCTTTCTGTATCTCGTCAGTTGGAAGTCAAAAATTATTAATCCCTTTAGATTCATTAAAGTCACTCTCGGAATTAAAACCTAATTATGAATATATAAAAACATGGAGTGAAGAAAATAAAATTAATGGGATTTATGTCTATACCAAAGAACCTTCCTCTACTTCGAATTTTTATGCGCGAGGATTTAATCCAAAATCAGGACAGAATGAAGATGCTGCGACAGGGGTGGCGGCGGGGGCGTTGTCATTAGCATTGAAAAGAAATATTAAAATTGAGCAAGGGAATTTTATGGGAAAACCTTGTGTTATTGTTGTTGAGTATATTAGTGCGGATAATTTGTTGGTGGGTGGGAAGGTCTCGGAAATACAACGCTGCGATCAAGAAAGAATTTAACGTCGTATGCGTCTTGGTTGGGGTTTATCATCGGCTGCGTTTTCATCTTGAGATGGTTGGGGTTTTTGATTATTTATATTTAGTTTTTCATCGTTTCGGGGTTCTTTTTTGATTTGGCCGTTGAGGGCGGGTTGGGTGGCATTTGCAGACAATTTGTTTTCTGCTCCTATTTCTACAAAGCTTGAAAATTTACTCAAAGAAGCTAAAACAGATTCCTTTGCCGATTGACTGATTTCTGCAATACCTTCTTTAGGTATATTTCCCATTAACATTCTGAATTCATTTCGAGATCTTTCTAAATCTCTTTGCCTTACAACAACTTCATCAGCAATTCCCTGCATTTCATTTTGATTTGCATTTTCTGATATTTGCCTTGGAAAATCTCTTAATCTATTAACTTCAACTTCACTTATTTTTATTTTGGCAACACATATTTCTTTTTCTGCAACATAGCTTGATCGAAGATTCGAATCTTTTTCTATTTCAAATAATACATCTTTTGATTCGTTACATCCCTCATATATTACATCCCTTATAATATCTTTAAAAGTTGCTTTATCATTTGGATCTGCATTTTCATGAATTTCCTTTACTTTTTGCAAAAAGACAGGTAAATTAGCCCCATTATTTAGATATTCAATAAACAATGGTTCGACTTCTTCTTTAAATTTTCTTATACATTTTAATTCTTTATTGCTTTTTGCTCCCCTCTCTCGTGAGGCAATTCTAGTTTTAAAGGTGTTCACTACCGCTTGAGCATTTTGCCGAATGTTATTACTAAGAATATTAATTAATGAATCTAATTCTTTAATTCTTTCTTTTAATATTTCAATTTCATTAATAAGTAATTTAGATAACTCATGTAAATGTTTCAGAAATTCTTTATACTTATGTTTCAAAATAGCCTCATATTCTTGCAACGCTTTCAGCCAAAGTTTCTTTTCTCTTTCCCATTGTTTTTCTAATTCCTTTATTAATTTTTTTCTACCTTTCATTGCTTTCAAGATCAAGCTTTGTATTATTTTACGGCTTTTCTTAAACTGTAAGGCTTTATTTAAGTCCGCAAAGTAGTCTTCCGCCTCCTCTTTTTTTGAATATGCAGGATGTTTTGTAAGCTTATTATTTGAATTTTGTTGCATATGATCCCCTCTAATTAACAACAAAACTTTCTTTACTTAGCCTATCAAACTTGATTATGGTATTTATACTGTGTATCTTTTTCTTCCTTAATTTAGTATAGTACAAAACACAAAAAACACATTATATCGCTACCCCCTAACATATTGATTTTAATATCTATTTAAATTATTTGATTACTGATGAGGCTTTTATGGCTTTAGCAAGAGAAAATGGGTTACAACGTATTAGAGATCTTCAAAAATCGTTGGAATCGAAAGGAACACATCCTCAAATAATAGCGATTATGATAGAAGATGCAACAATTGCAGTTGAAGGCGGCTATCTAAATAACCAACTTGTCAAAATTAGTGAGCTTCTTGAATCCTATAGAAAAAGTATTGCCATTATAAGACTATTAGAAAGTGAAACTTACACTCTGGCAGCAAACTCGATTAGAGCCGATTACGATCAGCTATTTTACGATGCTGAACATTTACCTTTAAAACAATTTTTAAGTACGGTTGCTGACTCCAGACTAGAAAAAATTAATGTACAAGTGCGTAAATTAATTGATATTAGGAATGAAATTCTAGAAAAACAGAAAGCACTTCAATCTCTTACAATTTACGATCAAATATTGTCTGAAATTCATAAATTTATTGCGGAGAAAAAGAAAAGATTTACAGGAAACAATCACGGCCATGATCATGAGGTTTTGTCCAAGCTTGAACAACTCGAAAAAAATTATCACATAGTTCAATCTGATCTAAGTAATTTTAAAAAACAGCATGCTCTTTACCTTAGCATTCAAGAAATTAGAAATGAAACTCATGACGCAATTCTAAAACAACAAAAACAAGCGGAAAAAATGGTTAGTTTAAAATTTTTGGAACTGCAAAAATCACTTCAGAAGCCCGGGCTAATGATGCATAGGGTATCCGTTCCTCAACTCGAATCAATAGGCTTAAATCCAAATGTAGAAATTTTGTTTGAATATAAGGAATCGGAACCACAGAAAATGAAAGCTGAATTTGATGCAGCTTTACAACAAACTGTTTCAAATTTACATCGTGTGTTTTCAATTGGAACTCCTAATAATTTTGATGTTGCCATTCCTAATACAGAAAAAAATATTAAAGATTTTTCAGATGAAGCTAATATATTATTAAATACAGTTATAGCTGACATTTCTAAAAAAATGGCTGGAATTTCTTTGTTGGAAAAGAAGCATGATTTAGATCCTCGAGAAATTCGTGCTGCAATGGATGCTCTCAAAGCTGACGTAGATAAAGCAAAAGAATCCATTTCTAAGCTTGGTAATAAATCTGATACTGTTGGAGATGAAATTGGTTTAATAAAACCTCCTCTGCAAAATATTATTGCTCAATTAGACACTGAAGATAAAAAGCCTGCGCCAGGGCCTGATTTAGGCGAAATGTACAAGTCAGCTATAAAAGCTCGCAAAGATTTATTTACTGCTAAACTGAATGCATTTCAACCTTCAGTAGATGTTTATAATGCTACGCTGGATATATTTGAAGACCAAATTCAACCGGTTTATAAACAAGCATCCACTTACCTTAAAGCTCTGCGTGAAAAGTTTACACCGCAAGTATCTAAACAAAATATTAGTAAAGCTTCGGCGCCAATGCCTATTCCTGGCAGACCACAGCCTCTCTCTAACGCTAGACCAGGCATTCAGCCATGGACCCCGCAAATAGATTCAGATTTTTCTGGGATGCAAGAAGAGCGTCTTGATGGGTTGATGGATGATTTAAGTGGCTTAGAACATATGCTTTCATCATCAGTGAGCTTGGGAAGCACACCACCAAGCGCGCCTTCTACTCGTTCCTCTTTTGACTCTGTTGGATCCTCTTTTCCTTCTCCGAGCTTAAGTAGATCAGTTTCTTCAAGCTCATCAGATGAAGAAGATGCGAAACATGAAGGCAGAAAGGGTGCTGCTGCGGCTAGATCAAAGCCTGCTGGTTATTCCAGTGCTTCTTCAGTTATGTTTCAATCTCCTCCGGCATATAATCCTGCTACTCGTGCTCCTGGGTATAATCCATCTGCTAACGATCCGACAAGACAAAGAGATGGGAGAGGTGGGCCGGGTGGAGTCTAGGCTACACCCTTTCTGATGACACCCAACAAGTTATATTACATATATTTCCAATGGCAAATCATCGGGATCCCTAAAAAAAGTATATTCTTTACCTGTATAGTCATCGATCCTAACAGGCTCACATTTAACCCCTTTTGTTTCCAAATACTTTGATACAGAAGCAATATTATCGACCTTAAATGCCAAATGTCTTAAACCAGATGCTTCTGGATGCGTGAGTCTCTTGGGTGGTGACTCAAATGAAAATAGTTCAATTTGCACCTTCCCAGGCACCATTAGATCAAGTTTATAGGATTTTCTTTCTTCTCTATACACTTCTTGAATTATCTCAAAACCAAGGATTTCAGTATAAAATTTCTTGGAAATCTCGTAATTAGAACATATGATTGCAACGTGATGCAGTCCTGAAAAAAGCATTACAACTCCCCTCACTCAAACAACAAAGCCATACTAATCAAATTTTCATATTTATTTCCAATTCGCACTGCATTACGGTGCAAACCCTCTATAACAAAACCTAGTTTTTTATATAGAATAATAGCATTTTCATTGTTTTCTCTAACAGTAAGCTCAATCCGTGTAAGCCCAATTGATTTTGCTTTTTCAATCGCTGCAAGCATCAAAGCATTTCCGATTCCTTGTCGACGATAAGCAGCTAATACACCAATTCCTAACGCGCCCGAATGAGCAAAGACAGGACGATTAAAAGATGTGATATCGCACCAACCTATAACTTTTCCTTCGTGAATTGCAACAAAATGCGGCCGGTTCCCTTTGATATTTTCCATTACAAATCTACGTGACGCTTCTAGGGATGGGCCTATTAAATAGGCTAAATATTTATGTTCTCTTGCTACGCTATCTAAAGCAGCCGAGTAATCAATTATGTGCGCTTCAGTAATTGGTTGAATTGAATAGTTCAGCATATAGATACCCATTAAATCTTAATACATTATATGTTGGCGTCAATCTGTAAACCTACACTTTATTATTCATTTAAAAGCAGTTTCTTCATCACTTGGTTTTCTTGCCTTAAGCATAATAATTTCTCACAGAGCTTTTCTGAAATTTCAGGTTTAACTTCCATATATAAGTTCACAATTCTTATCCACGGGGTAATAGAAATCTGGCAATTGTTTCCACATGCAGCGTCTACTATTACATCCAGAGGAATTCGGGTGTATTGGGCAATGCCTTCTAAGGTATATTGCTCAGATTCGAGAATTTCTCGGATGATTAATTGGGTGATTTTAGTATCCATTGCATAACACTCCATTGATAGATGATTTGATTCAGTTAGTTCTGACTGGATTTTGCCTTTTAGAAGTTCAGATAAAAAAGCGTGCAGACGGTATAATAAAAATGCTTTTAGAAAAATGCGATCAAGCTTGGATACAGATGCTATGTCTGTCAGACTAAACATATCCCTTAAACACAAACTTGAATAATTAGTGTTATTTGAAATAGAAGATACCATATTGACCCCCTAACTATGCTTTACCTTCAATAAATTTGATTAACCAAACCAGCATGGATATTCTTATTGCTTAAATGACTGGTGTTTATATAACAATTTAGTAAAATATCCATCTAGCATTAAATAACTGTCCTATCGTTTTAAAGATATGATAAACTTTATAGCGTTATAAATAACTTTATAGTGAATAAATGTCAAGCGATATCAATAAAAAGATTACAGATGAAGGCGATATTGGGATTCTTGCGACCAATCTACGACTCCTGATGCATAAGTTTAATACAGACTCGGCTGACTTAAGCGAAAAAACTGGTATAGCTTTAACTACTATTAACGGGCTGAAGAGAGGAGCTGGCAATCCAACTCTATCGACCCTATATCAACTAGCCGAGTTTTTTAATGTCACTATTGGCCAGCTTACCGAAAGAAATTTATCTGCAATTGGCAATATATCGCGCATTGCTTACGAAATTCCTTTACTGACTTTAGATGAATTAGCAGAGTTCTTAAAAAATCAAAATAAATACAAAAGCACAATTTCAACCGAAATAGATTTATGGAAACCGAACAAACATTTCGCTATAAAAGTAAATAATAACGCAATGAGCCCTCTTTTTGAAAAAGGATCTATTTTTGTAGTTACCCAAGATATTCATGTTCATGATGGTGATATCGTATTAGTTCAGTTTGAACAACATTCTCCCTGTTTCAGAAAAGTTTTTATTGAGGGAAGGTCATACTTTTTTAAACCTATTTCGGAAATAATTGGTGACAATATTATAAAAGACAACAATTTTACGATTCACGGCATTGTAATAAAAGCAATTCAACATTTTCATGATTAATATTTTATGCATAAATTAAAACTATACGGCCCATTGATTGGTTTAATGATAACCATTTTATTAATTTGTGATGCGCTAGCATTTAAAGTTGTTTCAATTTGCGGTTATGATTTCGCAGCAAGCGGATTAATTTTTCCTCTTGGATTTTTGTTTGCAAGCATTATTACTGAAGTGTATGGTTTTACATTAGCTGGGCGAATCATTTGGGTACAGCTTATTTGCCAAGCATTATTTATTTTAACCGTTAATCTTTTTGTATTATTACCCTCTCCAGAAGAGTCAGCCACCACACTATTTTACCTAAATCTGTATCACAATCTGTGGCGCGTGTTAATAGCCTCTACTACTGCAATAATGTGCGCCTATTTTATTAGCGACATAATCATGTCTAAATTAAAAATTTATCTATCAGGGACATATTTTATTTTAAGATTTCTTGCTTCAAATGCAATCGGAAATGCAATATTAGTATCTATCTCATATCCTATTAACTTTTATCATCAATATTCATTCCATCATATTATACTGATTTCATTTAATACCTGGCTATACAAGATGATAATTGCCTTTTTATTGTTCCCAGCAGCATTAGTATTAACTAATTTAGTCAAGCGTATGGAGAAATTAGACTATTTTGATTATGGCGTCTCTTACAATCCAATGAATGTATTTAATGAAAATATTCATGGAGAAAATAAATTCAATAAAACCAGTGACAATAAAGGATGGCATCATGAAAGTTATTCAAATAAGTGATATGCATTTATTTGCAAATGATGATTTGGATATTTATGGCGTAAAAAGCAACATAACATTTAAAAATGTCATGATCAAGATTTTGGATGAAGATATCCAAGATACAGATATGATTTTTCTGACGGGCGACACCTCTCAAGATGAAACCCCCGAATCATACCAAAAAGTTGTTAACCATCTTTCTAATTTAAATATCCCTGTTTATTGGATCCCAGGTAACCATGATAATACAAAACAATTAGAATCAATCTTTCAATCCGCTAAAAATTTTAATCGCACCGCAAGTTTAATTTTAAAAAATTGGAATTTGATTTTTCTAAATACCAAAATAGAAGGGGCCGAAGACGGATATTTATCCCCAACAGAATTAAAGATGCTAAAAGATAAAATCGCTTCCTCGCCATCTGAAAAAAAAATAGCGATCGTTATGCATCATCATCCTGCACCAGTTGGCACACCATTAATTGATAGCTATATTTTAAGAAACGCCTCTAATTTTTGGGATATAGTTACAGGAACCAAAGTTGAACTAGTTATTTGTGGACATGTACACGGAGACTACCAATTCAAATATAACAATATCATGATTGAATCATCACCTGCTACATGCCTTCAATGGCTAAAAGGAACCAAAGATCTAAGAATAGATAACAAAATTGGTTATAAAATTTATCATTTTGAACTTGATGGCTATAGAGCATCTTCCAAAATATGGTAACACTATGAAATTATTTAGCACAATCCTAAACTATATTAGAAAAATAAAACCAAGATATTTTTTATCTCTAGATAGCCATTTTTACAATTTATCTAAAAAAAGCATTGTCTATCGTTTCAAGATATTTGGAGAACATACTTTTCCTAAATTTACATTTGAAGATATTATTAATGATAAAAATTTATTATATGATATTCATCCCGTTGATTTAATGAAGATCACCATTGATAATTATGTAGACTCACAAAAAAAGTCATTATTGAATATTTCAGAAATATTAAGAGATAACAAATACAAACTTTCCGATGGAAATACCGAGGAAATTCTATCTGGAGATGAAATATGTGACAATATTTTACTTATTGAAAAAATCAAAAATATGGATTTATATAAGATTGCTTACAATACTGGCTTTAATCATGGAAGACAGCTTGCTAGAGATATGATAAAAAAATCGGATAATACAAGTCAAATTTCCAAAGATAATATAGTTCTATTTCAGATTGCTGATAAAGAAAAATAAATACGAATCAGAAGGGGTCGCGTCTCACCTTTCAACAATCTTAAGTAATATATACAACTTGTTAAAAGGTGAGACGTGCACCCTTTTTCTCTGTAAGAAATAAAGGAAACCATGAAAATCATCAAACTCTACACAGGCGAGGACAACAAATCTTATTTCACTGAAATAGACTCAGGCCCTGCCACAAAACAACATTTGGGGTTATATTCTGAAAAAATTAAAGCCGCTAATATAATATTTCGTGATTTTGAAAAAAACATGATTTTTGATTTACACAATGCGCCTCAGCCTCAATATATTGTTTATCTCGAAGGTGAAATAGAAGTTGAAGCAAGCGGTGGGGAAACCCGTATATTTAAGCCAGGTGACATCTTGTTTGCTACCGATCTTACTGGCAAAGGACATATTACACGAACATTAACTGATGGCAGATCAATTGTAATTACTACCCGCGACTAAGAAATCCCTGAATCGCATCATAGGCAAGTTGATAAATTTCTGCATCTTCAGTAGCTCGCGGTCCCGCAATGTTAAGAATGTTAATCTTATTCGCTACAATCCACTCCACAATTGCATTAATAGATTGCTCATTAGATAAATCAACAATCAAATAAGGTTTCTTTAACTCTGCAGCTACATTAGCAGTTAATTGGGTTCCACCCTTTGGTTCACCTCTTACAAGGATTAAAGTAGCATCAGAATCTCGGACATTCCATGCAGTACGTTCACTATACTCACTAGTTGGTGTTTCCTTTAATTGATAACGATGGGCAATAGGGCCATCTACCGCAAGTCGACCTTTTGGGCACCACCCTCCATGAGGGATATTTAATAATATAGCTACATCAAGTGCTGCTCGATCAACTCCTGCTTGTCCACCTGATACTATTTTTTTAATTAGAATTTGCATATTCATTCCCAATGAAATTTACATAAAATCTCAGTAAATTGACCTATTTCATCAGACCTACCCAAAGCCAAAATAAACCTATCTGAAATAGGGAAATATAAATTTGATATCTTTTTTACTTCTTCTTCGTATTTTTTTTGTTTTGTATTAATCAAAGTCATATGCGGAGTATAATTATCGAAAGATCTATTTAAGGGATTATTAATAAATTTTGCTATTGTGCAATGCATTGCTCTCAACTCATCACTTGATTCTGGCAGCAAAGAAACCCATGATGAGTTATCGACTGATATACAACTAAAATCCTTGAGTGTAAGGGGTACTGATTTATTTTCTAACAACTCACATACTTTTTTCCAAATTAAATCAATATCT